>JBEOKB010000257.1:0-2116 GCA_040275425.1 Siculibacillus sp.
CAAGGCGACGTTCTTCGTCATCGGCGAGATGGCGGCGGCGCATCCGGAGCAGCTGAGGCGCGCGGCGGCGGAGCGGCAGCGGAGCGGTCGACTGCGCGGCGACCGTCGTCACCACGGCGACCGTGCCGAGAAGAGTTCCGCCGAGGAGCACGGACAGTGTCCGTCGAAGCGAGCGATGCATGACGATCTCCGTTGCGTCGAACTCCGCGCGGGCGGGGCCGATCGCCAGACACGATCACGACCTTCGGCGCGGGCGGCGCCGTCGGTCGAACTCCGAAGTCCCGGTCTCGCCGGGGCGGAAGATCACGTACTGCGAATCGACATGCCGCACGCCGTGTCGCAGCGCAAGATCTCGTTAACCAGGGTAGGGTCGATTCCCTCAACGCCGCGTTAACGAAGCCACACCCTACGCCCGAGAAATGGCGGTTCCGAGGCGACCCCGCACCACCGATGCGCGCCGTCGATCGCCCGAGATCGGTCCTCGCGCCCGACGGCGGGACGGTCCCGACATTTTGCGCTGGCACGACCGCCCGCGCGGGGCTAGATCCGGGACGCGCGCCGTTCGGCCGAGCCGACGAGAGAGGGGAGCATGACCGACGAACATCTGTCCGGGACGCCGCTCTCCGCGTCCGCCGCTCCCGCGTCTCCGCCCGAGCCCGTCGTCGCCGAGGCCGTCGCCTCCGCCGACGCCGACGCGCCCGTCGCGAGCGTGCCCGAGCCGCCCACGCCCGTCGAACCGACCCCGCCGCCGCCCTCGCTTCGCGACGAGGACGGCGACCTCACCCGCGAGTTCCTCGACGCGGTCCGCCGCGCCATCGAGGCCGAGGACGTCGCCCTTCTGCACGACCTCGCCGGTGATCTGCACGAATCCGACCTCGCCGACCTGATCGGCGCCCTCGACGCCGACGAGCGCCCCGGCCTCGTCCGCCTGATGGGCGAGGACTTCGACTTCTCCGCCCTGGTCGAGCTCGACGAGTCGGTGCGCGTCCAGCTGATCGAGGATCTGCCGCACGAGACCGTCGTCGAGGGCGTGCGCGATCTCGACAGCGACGACGCGGTCTACATCCTCGAGGATCTCGACGAGGACGACCGCGACGCCATTCTCGATCAGATCCCGGTCGCCGAGCGCCTCGGCCTCGAGCGCTCCCTGGACTACCCCGAGGAATCCGCCGGTCGCCTGATGCAGACCGAGTTCATCGCCGTGCCGCCGTTCTGGACGGTCGGGCAGGTGATCGACTACTGCCGCGAGACCGAGGATCTGCCCGAGGACTTCTACGAGATCCACGTCGTCGATGCCGCCTTCCGCCTGCTCGGCACCGTGGCGCTCGACAAGGTGTTGCGCTCCAAGCGCCTGATGCCGGTCGGCGACATCGTCGACGAGGATCGCATCACCGCCCGCGTCGACGACGACCGCGAGGAGGTCGCCCGCCGCTTCGCCCGCTACAACCTCATCTCGCTGCCGATCGTCGACGAGGGCGAACGCCTCGTCGGCGTGGTCACCGCCGACGACGTCGTCGACGTGGTCGAGGAAGAGGCCGAAGAGGACATGCGCGCGCTCGCCGGCGTCGGCGACGAAGAGATCTCCGACACCGTGCTCTACACCGCGCGCAACCGCTTCATGTGGCTGTTCGTGAACCTGCTCACCGCCTTCCTCGCCGCCTCGGTGATCGGCCTGTTCGAGGACACCATCGCCCGGATCGTCGCGCTGGCGGCTCTGGCCCCGGTGGTGGCGGGCCAGGGCGGCGTCGCCGCCACCCAGACCATGACCGTCGCCGTGCGCGCGCTCGCCACCCGCGAGGTCGGCACGCTCAACCTCGCCCGCTTCGTCAACCGCGAGGTGATGGTCGCCTTCCTCAACGGCTTCGCCTTCGCCGTCCTGGTCGGCCTGTCGGTATGGGGCTGGTATCGCGAATGGCAGCTCGGCCTCGTGGTCGGCGGCGCGATGATCGCCAATCTCATCGCCGCCGGCCTCGCCGGGGTCGGCATCCCGCTCGTCGTCGACGAGCTGGGCGGCGACCCGGCGGTGATCTCCGGCGTGTTCGTGACGACGGTGACCGACTGCGTCGGCTTCTTCGCCGTGCTCGGCTTCGCGACGTGGTGGTACGGGGTGGTGTGA
>JBEOKB010000258.1:0-19480 GCA_040275425.1 Siculibacillus sp.
GCGGCGATGCAGGGGGCGCTGGGCGAGCTGCTCCAGGCGGCGACCTTCAAGTTCGCGACCTCGATCGCGGGGCTGGCCGCCTCGATCGTGCTGTCGCTGGCGTTCCGGCTGGTGGTGGTCGCGGTGGAATCGGCGCTGGCCTCGTTCTGCGAGACGCTCGAGAGCCGCCTCGTCTACATCCCGCCGCAGTCGGTGGCGATCGAGACCCACGACGCGATCCGCGCCCAGCTGATGGAGCTGCGCGTGCTGACCTCGCCGGAGTACATCACCGGGCTCGGCCGGCAGATGGCCCCGGCGGTGGAGCGGGCGATGGCGCCGATCTCGCAGCAGATCGGCAGCGCGGTCGGCCAGATGTCGGCGGCGAGCCAGTCGGGCATGGAGACGCTGCTCGAGCGCTTCGCCCAGACGCTGCAGGGCAGTGCCGGAACGGAGATGCGCGAACTCGGGGCCACGCTCGCCTCGATGCGCGGGGTGATGGAACGGCTGCGCGACGACGTGAGCGGATCGAGCGAGACCTTCACGCGACGCATGAGCGACGCGACCACGCCCCTCTCGGAGACGACGGCGACGCTGCGCGACCTGCTCGAGCGCACCGGAGCCAAGGTCGAGACGGCGCTGGCCGGCGCGGCCGAGGGCGCGGCCGGTCGGCTGGAAACGGCGATGGGCGGCGTGGTCGGACAGATGGAGGGCCAGGTCGCCGGACTGTCCAGGGCGATCGCCGAGATTCGGCGCGAGGTCGACGGGTTCGTCGGCGCGCTGAAGTCGTCGTCGGCCTCGCTCGGCACCCAGTCGCAGGCGATGGAACGGGTGGCGGACCGCTCGCGCGAGACCGCCGACGTGTTCGGCCGTTCGGCCGAGGCGATCCGCAGCGCGATCGAGCCGGTGGCGGCGACCAGCGCGCAGATGCTGGAGGCGACGCGCGGCGTCGGCGAGGTGATCGACCGCTCGGTCGGAGCGATCGGCGACAGCCGCGCGCAGGCGGCGCGTCTGGCCGAGGCGATCTCGACCCAGGCCGATCGACTGACGGCGCTGTGGGGCGACTACGAGGCGCGGTTCGGCAAGGTCGACGAGGATCTCGGCCGGGCGTTCGAGAAGCTCTCGGCGGAATCGCTGAAGCAGGCGCAGCTGCTGGCCGATCAGACCACCCGCATCGACAAGGGACTGTCGGGGGCGATCGACAAGCTCGCGCCGTTCGTCAAGGACCTCGGCGAAGGCGCCGGCGATCTCGCCGACGCGGTCGGCGAGTTGAAGACCACACTCTCGTCGCGCGCGCGCGTGGCGTGACCGGAGAGGGTCGAGGATGATCACCGAACAGGACGGCTCCACGGCCGCGGAAGAAGGCGAAAACTACTTCGTGTCGATGACCGACATGATGGTCGGCGTGTTGTTCGTGTTCATCATCATGCTGATGACCTTCGCGCTCGACTTCCGCTCGACCACCGACGTCCAGGAAGGGGCGCTCGAGGTGGCCAAGCAGGTGGCGGTGAAGCTCGACGCGCTCCAGGCCGACGTGCATTCCGAGATCGTGAGGATGGAGAAGGCGTCGCAGGATCGGCGCAAGATGCTGGTCGACATCCGTGGCCAACTGGCGAGCGAGGGGCTCGACGTCCAGGTCGACGAGGCCAACGGCGTGTTGCGCCTGACCGAGGACGCGGTGCGCTTCGCCACCGGCCGGGCCGATCTGGTCGACCGCAACAAGGACAACGTCGGGCGCATCGCGCGGGTGCTGGAGCGGGTGCTGCCGAAGTACGTCGCCTGTCGCGGCGGCGGGCAGACGAGCTGCCGCGCCACCGACACGGCGGCGATCGAGACCGTGTTCATCGAGGGACACACCGACACCACCGGCCACGACGCCGACAACTGGCAACTGTCGACGGCGCGCGCGGTCGCGACCTACCGCGAGCTGATCACGGTGGCGCCGTCGCTGCGCACGCTGCTCAACCAGAAGCGCGAGGAGATCGTCTCGGTGTCGGGCTATGCGGCGACCCGGCCGATCGACGCGCGATCGACGCGCGAGGCGCTCGACCGCAATCGGCGCATCGATCTGCGCTTCGTCATGGCGACCGAGAACCGCGAAGGGCTGGAGAAGATCCTGCGCGTCGCCGACGACATGCGCGCGGAGATCGCGCGGCTGCGGGCGGCCGGGATCGAGGCGAAGCCATGAGCCTGAGGGCGGTCTGCGACGACTACCTGCGCACCGGCACGACGCCGATCCGGGTCGGGCAGGTGGCGGCAATCGAGAAGTCGCAGCGCAAGCTCGCCCAGGCGATCGCGCGCAGCCCCGGCGAACGCCCGCCGAGCGAGAATTTCGACCAGACCGCCGCGCGCATCGACGCCGCGATCGCGCGTGGACATGCGCTCGAGCGCAGGGACCTGAAGATCGCGCCGTGGTGCCTGTGGACGGGGGCGACGCCGCTCGCCGACAAGCCGGGACGGATCGCGGCGGTGCTCGAGCGGGTGCGCGAGGCGGGACGGCGGCGGGTCCACGGCACGCTCGCCACCGCGCACCTGCGCTTCTTCACGGCGGAGACGCGGGCGACGAGCGAGGTCGGGGCGTTCCTGGCCGCCGAGATCGACGTGCTCGGCGCGCCGTGGGTCGAGGCGCAGCGGCGGCTGGCGCTGTTCGATCCCACCGAGGGGCCGCGTCGGGTGAGCGAACGGGCGTTCGAGCTCGGGGTGTCGCCGGACGAGGTGCTGGTGGAGGCGGGCCTGCGCGACGTCGAGGGGATGATCGGGTTTCGCCGCCATCTCTTCGCGGAGGCGCTCGCGCGTCTCGCCGAGGCGACGCCCGCCGACGCCGAGGCTCACCTCGACGCGGTGCGCCGTCTCGCCTTCGACGAGGCGGGCGACGTCCGCTTCGACGGGTTGCGGGCGGCAGCGGTCGACGCGCTGGTGCTGCCGTTCTCGGCCAAGGCGCCGCCGCGGCCGATTCGCGACGTCTATCTCGACGCGGTGCTGCGCCTCCTCGGCGATCCGCGTTCGGACGGCAGTCGCTGGAGCGGGTCGGCGCGCGCGGAGACGATCGTGCGGCGGTGGTTGACCGAGGTCACGCTGCGCCAGTTCTTCGACGTGGTCGACGCGATCGCGCCGGACCCGCACTGGCGCTATCGCCGGGCGTTCTGGAGCGCGCTCAACGAGAAGGACCATGTCGACGAGGCGTGGGTGGTGCTGGAGCAGAAGGGCGCGGACACCACCGCGAAGATGTTCGGCGACGACGTGGCGTTCGGCCGGTTCGCCGAGCGGGCGCCGACACTGCCGGGGCAGGCGGCGCTGATTCTGAGGATCGGCACGCTGATCGCGGTGGAGTGGAGCCACACCACGCCGTGCGCGATCTGGGACTGCGAACGCGAGGAGGGCGCGCCGGAGCTCGGGCTCGCGGTCTACGACCCGTCGGTCCTGAAGAAGAAGGAACCGGCGCCGGGCACGGCGGCGGCGCGGGTCAAGAGCATCTTCAAACACGTCGATCCGCCCAACTACATCTGGCAGCAGGAGGTGGCCTCGCACCTCCGGGTCAAGCGCGGTATCGACTTCTCGCTGGCGGACTACGTGCTCGACTGGTGAGGAAGCGGCGCGAGGGGGCTCCGGGCGCGTTGCTCTCGCCCCCCCTCCCCTCTAAGAATGGACGCCATGACGACGTCCCTTCCCAACGGCGCGACGGCGCGCGAGATCCGAGCCGGCGACCATCTCTTCCTGGTCGACGGGTCCTCCTACATCTTTCGCGCCTATCACGCGCTGCCGCCGCTGACGCGCAAGTCGGACGGTGTGCCGGTCGGCGCGGTGTCGGGCTTCTGCAACATGCTGTTCCGCCTGCTCAAGGAGGCGCGCAAGACCGGCGCGGGGGTCGAGCCGACCCATCTCGCGGTGATCTTCGACGCCTCGGGCGGGACCTTCCGCGACCAGATCTACGACGCCTACAAGGCGCATCGACCGGAACCGCCGGAGGATCTGAGGCCGCAGTTCGGGCTGATCCGCGAGGCGACCCGCGCCTTCAACGTCGCCTGCGTCGAGCAGAAGGGGTTCGAGGCCGACGATCTGATCGCCACCTACGCGACGCAGGCGCGGGCGGCGGGCGCGGACGTGACCATCGTCGCCTCGGACAAGGATCTGATGCAGCTGATCGGGCCGGGCGTGATCATGCTCGACACGATGAAGGACAAGCGCATCGGCGAGCCGGAAGTGTTCGAGAAGTTCGGGGTGGCGCCGGAGCGGGTGGTCGACGTGCAGGCGCTGGCGGGCGACGCGGTCGACAACGTGCCGGGCGTGCCGGGCATCGGCATCAAGACGGCGGCGAGCCTGATCACCGAATACGGCGATCTGGAGAGCCTCCTGGCGCGCGCGGCCGAGATCAAGCAGCCGAAGCGGCGGCAGTCGCTGATCGAGCACGCCGAGGCGGCGCGGATCTCGATGCGGCTGGTCACGCTCGATCGCGACGTGCCGGTCGATACGCCGATCGAGGATCTGGCGGTGGCGCCGATCGACGGGGTTCGGTTGGTCGGCTTCCTCAAGGCGATGGAATTCGGCTCGTTGACCCGCCGGGTCGCCGAGGCGACCGGGGCGGTGGCCGAGGCGATCGATCCGGTGTTCGTGCCGGTGACGCGCTGGCCGCCGGGCGGGGAGGATACGGAAGCGACCCCCTCGGGAGAGACGGCCGGAGAGGCGATCACCGTCGCGTCGACCTCGGACGAGGGGGAAAAAGCCCCCTCCGACCCGGCGGCGCCCGGCCCCCTCCCTCGCGAGGGGGGAGGGAGCGCCGCCGACGCGTCGCTGGTCGGCACGCCCGCGGCGCTCGCGGCGGCACGGGCCGCCGGGGCGACGGGGGCGATCGACACGACGGCCTACGAGACGGTCGGCACGCTCGAGCGGCTGCTCGCCTGGATCGCGGAGGCACGCGAGCGGGGGATCGTCGCCTTCGACACCGAGACCAATTCGCTCGACGCGATGCAGGCGGATCTGGTCGGATTCAGCCTCGCGACCGCACCGGGGCGGGCGTGCTACGTGCCGCTGGCCCATGCGACGGGCGGCGGCGGGTTGTTCGACGACGGACTCTCGCCGGGGCAGATCCCGATCGCCCAGGCGCTGGCGGCGCTGAAGCCGTTGCTGGCGGATGCGAGCGTGCTCAAGATCGGGCAGAATCTGAAGTACGACGCTCTGGTGATCGGGCGCTACGGCCTGACCCTCACCAATTTCGACGACACGATGCTGATCTCCTACGCGCTCGACGCCGGACGCGGCGGGCACGGCATGGACGAGTTGTCGAAGCGGCACCTCGGGCACGAGCCGATCGCCTTCAAGACCGTCGCCGGCACCGGCAAGACGGCGATCACCTTCGATCGCGTGGCGATCGACAAGGCGACGGCCTATGCGGCGGAAGACGCCGACGTGACGCTCCGGCTGTGGCGGGTCCTGAAGCCGCGCCTCGCCGCCGAGGGGCTCACCACGGTCTACGAGACGCTGGAGCGGCCGCTGGTCGACGTGATCGTCGGCATGGAGCGGCGCGGCATCGCCATCGATCGGCAGATGCTGGCGCGGCTGTCGGGCGACTTCGCGCAAACGATGGCGCGGCTCGAGGCGGAGATCACCGAGCTGGCGGGCGAGCCGTTCAACGTCGCCTCGCCGAAGCAGCTCGGCGACATCCTGTTCGGCAGGCTCGGCCTGCCGGCGCCGAAGAAGACGGCCACGGGAGCGTGGTCGACCGGGGCCGACGTGCTCGAGGATCTGGCGGCGCAGGGGCATGCCCTGCCGCAGAAGGTGCTCGACTGGCGGCAGGTGGCCAAGCTCAAGTCGACCTACACCGACGCGCTGCCGACCTTCGAGAACCCGACCACCAAGCGCGTGCACACCTCGTTCGCGCTGGCGGCGACCACCACCGGGCGGCTGTCGTCGTCGGAGCCGAACGTGCAGAACATTCCCGTCCGCACCGAGGAGGGGCGCAAGATCCGCCGCGCCTTCGTGGCGACGCCGGGGATGCGGCTGATCTCGGCCGACTACAGCCAGATCGAACTGCGCGTGCTCGCCCATGTCGCCGAGGTGCCGGCGCTGGTCCGCGCCTTCGCCGAGGGGGTCGACATTCACGCGATGACGGCATCGGAGATGTTCGGCGTGCCGATCGCCGGCATGGACCCGATGGTGCGGCGGCGGGCCAAGGCGATCAACTTCGGCATCATCTACGGCATCTCGGCCTTCGGGCTGGCCAACCAGCTCGGCATCGGGCGCGAGGAGGCGGGGGCCTACATCAAGCGCTACTTCGAGCGCTTTCCGGGCATCCGCGACTACATGGAGGCGACCAAGGCGACCTGTCGGGCGCAGGGCTACGTCACCACGCTGTTCGGGCGGCGGGCGCACTATCCCGGCATCGCCGACAAGAATGCCGCCGTGCGCGCCTTCAACGAGCGGGCGGCGATCAACGCGCCGATCCAGGGCTCGGCCGCCGACGTCATCCGCCGGGCGATGATCCGCATGGACGACGCGCTGATCGCGGCCGGATCGACGGCGGCGATGCTGCTTCAGGTGCACGACGAACTGATCTTCGAGGTGCCCGAGGGCGAGGTCGCCGCGACCATCGCCGTGGTCAAGCGGGTGATGGAGAGCGCGGCCGAACCGGCGGTCAAGCTCAAGGTGCCGCTGGTGGTCGACGCGCGCGCCGCCACCAACTGGGACGAGGCGCACTGAGGCGGGACGGGGCGGGCGGTGGATACTCGCTTCCCCTCGCGGGGCGTCGCATCATCGCACGCGATCGGATCACCTCGCCGGTCGCGCTGGCTCATTTTCCCGGTGGTCGCGGGGGTTCCGGCACCGCCTGCATCATGAAGCGGGCGGCCGAAAGGGTGACGTGGCCGTAGTCGAAGTGGAACGGGCCGCCGTCGGGGTCGAACAGGCGGCACCAGCCGGTCGGGCATTCGATCTCGCGGGCCGAGACCCAGGTCGCGCCGGTCGCCTTCACCACCTTCGCCAGTTTCTCGTCGCGTTCGTCGCGCTCGAGCAGGCGCTTGGCGCCGATCAGGGCGGGGTCGCCCTTCATCATGGCGTCGGCGAGGAGCCGCGGGACCTCGCCCTCGTATTCGACCACCGGGCCGATCACGGTGACGGCGATGCCGCGCTTCATCAGCGTGCGCACGGTCTCCTCGACGATCTCGTCCTCGCCGTCGAGCCAGCGCCCGGCCAGGATCACCGCGTCGACGCGGTTCTCGACCAGGAAGCGGTCGAGAATGAAGGGCACGAAGTCGTTGCAGTGGCCCTCGGTGGAGACGCCGTGCATCGGGCGGCAGGCGGCGCCGGTCGCCTGTATCACGTTCCACGCGGGGAAGCGCTCGACCAGCGCCTGCCAGTACTGGGCGGCGTGGCTGTCGCCGAACACCAGCATGTTGGGTTTCACCGTCGAGAGTTTCAGGCACTTCTCGCGTTGATAGACCTCGCCGAGGCTGACGAAGCAGGTGCCGTCGAGGAACTGGGCGGCGTGGTCGGGGGTCTTCTGGTAGCCGGCGTAACCGGCGACGCGGCGCACCTCGGGCGGCCACGCGCGCCAGGTCTCCGATCCGGCATGGACGACCCAGGCTCCGAGCGCGACGGCGAGGATGCCGCCGACGCCGGTCGCGACGATCGGGGCGGATGCGCCCTTGCGGAAGCGACGCAGGAACGGCTGCTCGATCAGGACATAGGAGAGAGTGGCGGCGAGGAGCGAGGCGGCGACGACGCCGACCATCGAGGCCGGGGCGAGGTGCATGTCGGTCTCGAGGCGCCAGAAGGTGATGATCGGCCAGTGCCACAGGTAGAGCGAATAGGAGATCGCGCCGATCGCCCGCAGCGGGGAGAGCGAGAGCAGGCGGGCGGTGATCGCGTCGCGGCCGTAGGCGACGAGGAGGGCGGTGCCGCCGGCGGGCAGGATCGCCCAGGGGGCGGGGAAATGATCGCTCGGGCGAATCACGGCATAGCCGGCCGCGATCATCGCCGCGCCGAGGAGGGCGAGCGCATCGCGCACGCGGGGCGAGTTCGCCTCCGGATGGGCGCCGACCGCGACCAGACCGCCGAGCGCCAGTTCCCAGGTGCGACTGGGGATCGAGTAGAACCCGGCGGTGGGGGCGAGGAAGGCGAGCGTCTGCGACAGGGCGAAGGAGAGAAGCGTCAGGCCGACCAGCACGGCGACGCGGCGGCCGGGGAAGAGGCGGTGGGCGCCGACCAGCAGCAGCGGGTAGAAGATGTAGAACTGCTCCTCCACGCCGAGCGACCAGGTGTGCAGAAGCGGCAGGGTCTCGGCGGCGGCACCGAAATAGCCGGTGTTCAGCTCGAACCAGACGTTCGACAGGAAGGCGGCGGCGGCGGCGATGCTCCAGGAGAGCGCGCGCAAGTCGTCCGGCCAAAGGCGGGCGGCGCCGACCACCGCGACCATCGCCAGCATCGCGAACAGCGCCGGGAAGATGCGCACGACGCGGCGGCGATAGAAGTCGAGCACCGAGAAGCGGCGGGCGTCGACGTCCGGCACGATGATCGAGGTGATCAGGAAGCCGGAGATGACGAAGAACACGTCGACGCCGATGAAGCCGCCGGAGATCTGCGACACGCCGGCGTGATAGAGCACGATCGGGATCACCGCGACGGCGCGCAGGCCGTCGATGTCGTTGCGATGCTGCATGAGGCGTCCCGATCGGAGGGTGGAGTGCGACGCGCGGACGGGCGTCCGCCTCCCTCGCCGTGCCTTGCGATCGCGTCGAAATTTCGATCACGGCAGCCGGGGGCCAGGGTCGGGGAACACTAGGCCGCCGTCCGGGCGCCATCAAGGCGGGGGGTGCCGGTCGGCGAGGCTCAGGATCGACTTGACAGCCGCCGGGGGGCATCGACCACAATGGTGCCGCAAGTCGACGCGTTGGGAAACCCGACCGCGCAAGGGCCCGGGAGAAGGCTGGCGATGAAGATCGAAGGCGTGACGGCGATCGTCACCGGGGGAGGATCGGGCCTGGGGCGGGCCACCGCCGAAGCGCTGGCGGCGAAGGGCGCGCGCGTGGTGGTCGTCGACCGCGACAGGGGCGCGGCCGAGACGGTGGCGGGCGCGATCGGCGGGCTCGCCCTGGTGCTCGACGTCGCCGACGCCGCGGCCGCGGAAGTCGGGTTCGCCCGGATCGCGCGCGAGGCCGGCGCGGCCCGCATTCTGGTCAACTGCGCCGGGATCGGCACGCCCAAGCGGGTGGTCGGCCGCGAGGGGCCGCAGGCGCTCGACGAATTCGAGAAGGTGATCCGGGTCAATCTGATCGGGTCGTTCAACATGCTGCGGCTGGCGGCGGCGGCGATGGCCGGGCTCGAACCGCTCGACGGCGGCGAGCGCGGGGTGATCGTGAACACCGCCTCGATCGCCGCCTACGAGGGCCAGATCGGGCAGGCGGCCTATGCGGCCTCGAAGGGCGGCATCGTCGCCATGACCCTGCCCGTGGCGCGCGAACTGGCGTCGTCGGGCATTCGCGTCAACACGATCGCGCCGGGGCTGTTCCTGACGCCGCTGCTGCTCGGCCTGCCCGAGGAGGCGCGGGTGTCGCTCGGCAAGTCGATCCCGTTCCCGCCGCGACTCGGTGATCCGCCGGAGTTCGCGAGTCTGGTGGCGCACATGGTGGAGAATCGATTCCTCAACGGCGAAGTGGTGCGCCTCGACGGCGCGTTGCGGATGCAGCCGCGCTGAGGGGCATGATCGCGCCGGGGGCACCCCTCGGCGCCGAAGGGCGGGCGAACCGACCCGAGGCCGACGACCAACGAGCGGCCGCGTGGGAAGGAGACAACGGGAATGGCTCTGGCGAACATCCTGGTACATCTCGATTCGAGCGCACGCGCGATGGCGCGGCTGGCGCTGGCGGTACGGCTGGCGCAGCGCAACGACGCGCGGCTCACCGGCCTCTTCGCCGAGGCCTCGGCGGCGCACCGCGTCGGCGTGGTCGCGACGTGGCCGAGCGAGGAGCACGTGGCGGCCGTCACGGCGGCGCGGGCGGCGTTCGAGACCGCCACCGCCGGTCTCGGCGAGCGGGCGAGCTTCATCGACGTCAATCGCGGCGGCGAGCAGGAGATCCTGATCCGCGTCACCGACATCGCCCGCAACTTCGATCTGGTCGTGCTCGGGCAGGCGGAGGAGGGCTCGCGCGTGCCGTCCGATCTCGCCGAACAGCTGATCATGGAGAGCGGCCGGCCGGTCTTGATGGTGCCGAACATCGGCAGCTATCCGGACGTCGGAGCGCGCCCCCTGTTCGCGTGGCACCGCTCGCGCTCGGCGACGCGGGCGCTCAACGACGCGCTGCCCCTGGTCTCGGGCGGGGCCGACGCGCTGGTCGTCCAGGCCGCGCGCACCGGGGAGGCCTCGAGCGACGAATTCGCCGATCTGGTCACCGGCCATCTGGCGGCGCACGGGATCTCGGCGCGGTTCCAGATCGTCGCGGTCGAGGAGGTGAAGCTGATGGACACGCTGCTCAATCAGGCGGCCGACCATTCGGCCGACCTGATGGCGATCGGCGCGTTCGATTCGGCCGGGTTCGCCTTCCTCGGCCGGGGATCGGGCACGCGCTACGTGCTGCGGCACATGACCCTGCCGGTGCTGTTCTCGCACTGAGCCCGACCACCCCCGAACTCCCGAGGACCACACCGACGTGACCGATCTCACCTTCGCCCCCGCCCCGACGCCCACCGTCGCCGTCGTCGGCGACGCCCGCCGCCTTCCGGTCCACCGGATCTTCTGCGTCGGGCGCAACTACGCCGACCATGCCAAGGAGATGGGGGCGGAGGTCGATCGCGAGGCGCCGTTCTACTTCATGAAGGCGGCGGGCGCGGTGGTCGCGTCGGGGGCGACGATCCCCTATCCGCCGGGGACGGCCGACTTCCACCACGAGGTCGAGTTCGTGGTGGCGATCGGCGCACCGGCGTTCGGGATCGCGCGCGAGCGGGCGATGGACGTCGTGTTCGGCTACGCCTGCGGCTTCGACATGACCCGGCGCGACCTACAGGCCGCCGCCAAGGCCAAGGGGCGGCCGTGGGACTTCGCCAAGAACGTCGAGAATTCGGCGCCGATCGGCGACATCGTGCCGAAGGAAGCGTTCGGGGAGATCGGCGCCCGGGCGATCCGGCTGGCGGTCGACGGGGTTACGCGGCAGGCGAGCACGCTCGACCAGATGGTGTGGTCGGTGCCGGAGCTGATCGCGCATCTGTCGCGCTTCTATCACCTGATGCCGGGCGACCTGATCTACACCGGCACGCCGGCCGGGGTCGGTCCGGTCGTCGCCGGCAATCGTCTCGTCGGCACGATCGACGGGCTACCGCCGCTCGAGATCGAGATCGGGGCGGCCGAGCCGCTGTGACGGAAGCGTTCGTCAGCGGCGGAACTTGGGGCTGGCGTCCTCCTGGTCGATCGGGTCGCCCTTCCAGGTGCCGTCGCGCCACAGGGCGTCGAGGCCCTCGCGGAAGGTCGGGTAGTCGAGCGGACCGATCAGCGCGCGCAGGCGGGCGTTGCCGACGCGCTTGCTCTCGCCCCAGAAGGTCAGCGCCATCGGCGTGAACTCGGCCGTCTCGAACGGGATCTCCGGCGGCGGTTCGACGCCCATCAGCCGCGCGGCCCGTTCGATCGGCAGCTGCGGCGGGGCGGGCTCGTCGTCGGAGACGTTGAGGACGCCGTCGAGGCGCGCCAGCGCGGCGGCGGCGATCGCCCGGCCGATGTCGGCGACGTGGATGCGGTTGAACATCTGGCCGGGCTTGATCACACGGCGGGCGGTGCCCCTCTCCAGATTGACGAAGGCGTTGCGGCCGGGGCCGTAGATGCCCGCGAGACGCAGCACGGCGACGGGCACCCCACAGTCGCGGCCGAGCGCGGCCCAGGCGTCCTCGGCGGCGACGCGCCAGCGGGTGCGCTCGGAGGCGGGGACGGGAGCGGTGGTCTCGTCGACGGCGCCGCCGTTCACGTTGCCGTAGACGCCGACGGTGGAGAGGTAGCCGATCCAGCGGAGCGTTCCGGCGCGGGCGGCGGCACGGAGGGCCGGTTCGAGACGGGCCAGGAAGGGATCGCCCGCCTCGCTCGGACCGGCGGAGACGAGGACATGGGTGGCCTCGGCGATCGCCTCGGCGAGGCGGGCGTCGGCATCGGGGCGATCGAGGCGGATCACGGCGAGGCCGGAGGCCTCGAGGCGCGCGGCCTTGTCCAGTTCGCGGGCGGTCGTGGTGGTGGCGAGGAGATGCGGCGCCAGACGGGCGGCGCCGTGGCGGGCGGAATAGCCCCAGCCGAGGACGAGGAGGCGGATCGAGGGTTCGGAGGAAGGCTCGGTCATGGCGGATCTCGATCGGCGGCAGGGACGTGGGCGCGGGCGCCCGGGGACCGCAGCCTATGCGGTGGGGCGATCGGTGACCAGACCGATGTCAATCGCGCGCGTCGGCGTGGGCCCATCGCGGGCCCGGCGGGGCGAGAACGCGAAAGGGCGCCCGTGGGGGCGCCCTTCCCGGTCTTGCGAGGGGATGCTCGCTCACGCGGCCGGCCGGGTCGGGGTCGGATCGAGGAAGGGGAGCATGCGGGCGAGGGTGCCGTCCTTGAGCAGGAACTGGTGGGCGATCGCGACCACGGCATGACCACCGGCGAGCAGCAGCATGGCATGGGCGACGAACTCGTGGAGATGCTCCAGGTTCTCGGCCAGGGGCTTGTCGACGGCGAAGGGCGAGGCGATTGCCACACCGAAGACGCCGACGGTGCGACCCTTGATCCAGGCGGCGAGCAGACCGACCAGCGGCACGGCGAAGAGCGAGACGTAGAGGGCGAGATGGCCGAGGCGCACGGCGAGGCGCAGCGTCGGGGTGGCGGCGACGGGCTCGGGCGCCGGATGCGCGGCACGCCAGCCGATGCGCACGACCGACAGGGCGGCGACGAGGAGGCCGATCTGCATGTGCAGGGTCAGGAGCCAGGCGCGGAAGTCGCCCTTGGGCAGGTCCTCGCGGACGAGGCCGATCGCATAGGCGGCGATCACGGCGGCGGCGATGATCCAATGGAGGGTCTGGGTGAGGGGGTCGTAGCGCAGGCGGGTCATCGGGGGATCCTCGGTTCGGGGTCCCACCGTTGTGCCTCGAGGAGGAGAAATCGGCCAGAGCACGGCCTTCAGGCTGGCGTCAGGTCGGGAACGGGAGGCGAGCGACGAAAAAGGCCGCCCTCTCGGGCGGCCTTTCCGTTTCTCGCGAGGAAGCGGCCGATCACTCGGCGGGCTTGTCGCCCTCTTCCTGCTTGATCTCCTGGCCGGTCTCCTGGTCGATGATCTTCATCGACAGGCGAACCTTGCCGCGCTCGTCGAAGCCGAGCAGCTTGACCCACACCTTCTGGCCTTCCTTCACGACGTCGGTCACCTTGGCGACCTTGCGCGGGGCGAGCTGCGAGATGTGGACGAGGCCGTCGCGCGAACCGAAGAAGTTCACGAAGGCGCCGAACTCCATGCACTTGACGACGGTGCCCTCGTAGATCGCGTTGACCTCCGGCTCGGCGGCGATCGACTTGACCCAGTTCACCGCGGCCTTGATCTTCTTCTGATCGGCCGAGGAGATCTTGACGGTGCCGTCGTCCTGGATGTCGACCTTGGCGCCGGTCTTCTCGACGATCTCGCGGATGACCTTGCCGCCCGAACCGATCACTTCACGGATCTTGTCGGTCGGGATCTTGAAGGACTCGATGCGCGGGGCGTGCTCGCCCAGCTCCGGACGGGCCGAGGTGAGCGCCTTCGACATCTCGTCGAGGATGTGCAGGCGACCGTCGCGGGCCTGACCGAGAGCGACCTTCATGATCTCCTCGGTGATGCCGGCGATCTTGATGTCCATCTGCAGCGAGGTGACGCCGTCGGCGGTGCCGGCGACCTTGAAGTCCATGTCGCCGAGGTGATCCTCGTCACCGAGGATGTCGGTGAGGACGGCGAAGCGCTCGCCTTCCTTGATCAGGCCCATGGCGATGCCGGCGGTCGGCTGCTTGATCGGCACGCCGGCGTCCATCAGGGCGAGCGAGGCGCCGCAGACGGTGGCCATCGACGAGGAGCCGTTCGACTCGGTGATCTCCGACACCAGACGGATGGTGTAGGGGAACTCGTGCTTGATCGGCAGGACCGGATGAATGGCGCGCCAGGCGAGCTTGCCGTGGCCGATTTCGCGGCGGCCGGGCGAACCCATGCGGCCGGTCTCACCGACCGAGTAGGGGGGGAAGTTGTAATGGAGCATGAAGTGCTCCTTGTAGGTCCCCGCCAGGGCGTCGACGAACTGCTCGTCCTCGCCGGTGCCGAGCGTCGAGACGACCAGGGCCTGGGTCTCGCCGCGGGTGAACAGGGCCGAACCGTGAGCGCGCGGCAGGATGCCGACCTCGGCGCGGATCGGGCGGACCGTGGTGAGGTCGCGGCCGTCGATGCGGGAGCCGGTGTCGAGGATGTTCCAGCGCACGATCTTGGCCTGGACCTCCTTGAAGGTCACGCCGACCTTGTCCTTGTCGAACTTCGCCTCGCCGTCGGCGGGGCAGAGCGCGGCCATCACCTTCGCCTTGACGGCGTCGACGGCATTGTAGCGGTCCTGCTTGACGGTGATCTTGTAGGCCTCGCGCAGATCGCCTTCCGCGATCTCGAGCACGGCCTTCTCGATCTCGGAGAGATCGGGGGGCGTGAAGTCGCGCGGCTCCTTGGCGGCCTTCTCGGCGAGGCGGATGATCGCCTCGATCACCGGCTGGAAGCCGGCGTGGCCGAACATCACGGCGCCGAGCATGACGTCTTCCGACAGCTCCTTGGCCTCGGATTCGACCATCATCACCGCGTCGTGGGTGCCGGCGACGACGAGATCGAGCTTGTTCTCGGCCTCTTCGTCGAGCTGCGGGTTGAGCACGTATTCGCCGTTGATGTAGCCGACGCGGGCGCCGCCGATCGGGCCCATGAAGGGCACGCCGGAGAGCGTCAGGGCGGCGGAGGCGGCGACCATGGCGACGATGTCGGGGGCGTTCTCGAGGTCATGGCTGAGAACGGTGACGATCACCTGGGTGTCGCACTTGAAGCCGTCGACGAAGAGCGGGCGGATCGGGCGGTCGATCAGGCGCGAGATCAGAGTCTCGGCTTCCGACGGGCGGCCTTCGCGCTTGAAGTAGCCGCCGGGGATCTTGCCGGCCGCGAAGGCCTTCTCCTGGTAGTTCACGGTCAGGGGGAAGAAGTCCTGGCCGGGCTTGGGCTGCTTGGCAGCGACGACGGTGGCGAGGACGGTGGTCTCGCCGTAGGTGGCGAGCACGGCGCCGTCGGCCTGACGGGCGACCTTGCCGGTCTCGAGGACCAGCGTGCGGCCGGCCCAATCGATCACTTCGCGATGGATTTCGAACATGTGTCTTCGTTCCTCTCGAGCGCGGGGGCGCGCTCCGGTCGCGCGACGCATCGGCGTCGCGCGGGGACCATGAGCAAGACGGCGGGAGGTTCTCGACCCCGAAACGGGGGAGAACCACCGGCGATCCTGCCATGGCCCGACTGGTTGGGCCTTCCCCGGCGGCGACTTCGAACGCGGCTCACGGGGACGGCTGGACATGGGGTCGACGACCCCACCGGGGGATCGGGACGGCGGAGTGCCGCCGTCCCGAATTTCTCGATCGGCAGGCGCGCGGGAGGCGCGCCGGAGACGTCAGCGGCGCAGGCCGAGACGCTCGATCAGAGCCTTGTAGCGCGCGACGTCCTTGGACTTGAGATAGTCCAGGAGCGAACGACGCGAGGAGACCATCTTCAGCAGGCCACGACGGGAGTGGTTGTCCTTGGCGTGGGCCTTGAAGTGATCGGTGAGATTGGCGATGCGCTCGGACAGGACCGCGACCTGGACTTCCGGAGACCCGGTGTCGCCCTCGTGGGTGGCGTACTGCTTGATGACTTCGAGCTTGCGTTCGGCCGTGATCGACATCGGTTTCGTGTCCTTTCGGGCATGAGAAACGAACATGGCCCCGCCGGGATGTCGTCCAGCGGGGTCGGCGCGACGCCCTTATGCACGAAAGGCGCGGGGAACGCCACCGTTTTCGAGGGCAGGCCGGGACGGGCGGGGCGCTCAGCCCTCGCCGTCCATCATGAACACGCGCCTCGGCATCAGCTCGCCGCGGGTGACTTCGCCGATGGCGACGAGATCGCCGGCGCAGGTGGCGTAGACGGCGTCCTCGTCGGCGATCGCGTCGCGGCCGCGCAGGATGACCGACTGGCCGCGGCGCAGGCGGGCGGCGGCGTCGCGGTTGACCGCGACCTCGGTCACTTCGGCGAGACCGGCCTCGACGGGGACGAGACGGGTGCGGGCGGCGGTGGCGCCGCCCTCCTCGCCCATCGCCTCGAGATCGGCCAGCGTGACCATGTCCTCTTCCTCGAACGGGCCGACGACGATGCGGCGCAGGCCGATCACGTGGCCACGGGTGCCGAGCCGCAGCCCCATGTCGCGGGCGAGCGCGCGCACGTAGGTGCCCTTGCCGCATTCGCATTCGAACACGGCGGTGTCGGCGTCGGGCACCTCGACCAGATCGAGATCGAGGATCTCGATCGGGCGGGGCTCGAGGATCACCTCCTCGCCGTCGCGGGCGAGGTCGTAGGCGCGTTCGCCGTCGATCTTGATGGCGGAGAACTTGGGCGGGACCTGCATGATCTCGCCGACGAACTCCGGCAGGATCGCCTCGATCTCGGCGCGGGTCGGCCGGGCGTCGGCGCGGGCGATGACCTCGCCCTCGGTGTCGTCGGTGGAGGTCTGGGCGCCCCAGCGCACGGTGAAGCGATAGACCTTGGTGCCGTCCATGACGAAGGACACGGTCTTGGTCGCCTCGCCGAAGGCGATCGGCAGCATGCCCGAGGCGAGCGGATCGAGGGTGCCGGCGTGGCCGCACTTGTTGGCGTGGAACAGGCGCTTGAGGCGCGACACCGCTTGAGTCGAGGTCACGCCGACCGGCTTGTCGAGCACGATCCAGCCGTGAACGTCGTCGAATTTCTTCCTGCGGGCCATGAGGGTATGCCTTCGTGGATTTCCGTGTGGTGTTTCGCCGGAGCGGCGCGGGTCGCGACCCCTCGCCCCTCGCGGGACCGGGTCGGTGCCTCGACGGAGGGCTCGGCGGAGCCGGCGGCGCCCTCCGACCGGGCTTCGCCGGGCCCCCTCCCCCGCGAGGCGGGAGGGACGGGGCCTCGCCTCACTTCTCGCCGTCGTCCTCGCCGAGATCATGGGCGACCTCGGGCTTGCGCAGCACCGAGGTGACGAGATCGTCGTCGTCGTAGCGGGTGTCGAGGCGGAAGCGGATGTCGGGGGCGAACTTGAGATTGACCCGGCGGGCGATGCGGCCGCGCAGCCATTTGCGCGAACGTTCGAGTCCGGCCATCACCTTGGCGGTGTTGCGGCCGCCGAGCGGCATCACCAGGGCGGTGGCGTTCTTCAGATCCGGCGACATGCGCACTTCCGGAACGGTGATGATGACGCCGTCGAGGTCGGGATCGGCGATCTCGCCGCGCGACAGGATGTCGGCGAGGGCGTGGCGGATCAGTTCGGCGACGCGCAGCTGGCGCTGGGTCGGGCCGCTCTCAGGTGCGTTCATGGATCGACCCTTCCGGCAGCGCGGCGACGAGGCGTTTGACGAAGAGATCGCGGACGGTGTCCGAGGCGAAGGCGGCCTTGGGCACCGGTACGCCCTCGCGGGCGCCGACGGCGATGATCAGGTGGGTCGGCGTCTCGATCAGACGACGGATCGCCGCCTTGGGGAAGCGCCAGTCGAAGCCGGTCGGAGCGGTGACGCGGATGTCTGCGTCGGCGATCTCGACGGTGACGTCGGCGTCGGCGAGCGGCATGCGCGAATAGGTCATCGCGGCGTTGAAGCCGAGAATGCGATGGCGGAAGAACAGGCCGAGGGCGACCAGAACCGCGAAGGCGTAGAAGGGATACCATTCCGAGCCGCCGCGCAGGGCGTCGGTGAGCATGGTTCCGCCGGCCGGATCGGCGCTCTGCAGCACCGACATGGCGAAGACCATCAGCGACAGGGTGGCGACGACGGTGGCGAGGCGCATGGCGAGCGGACGGCGGCCGACGGCCGTGGTCAGCGCGACGTAGTCGGCGCGCGCCATGCGGAAGGAGACTCTCTGAGACATGGACGATCCTTGGTCAGGGGTCGGACCCGACGGAGGCGAGAGAGATCACGGGCGGCGGAGAGCCGCCGCCCGGATGTCGAAGGCGAGGCGTCAGAGCGAGCGGGCGATCTCTTCGACCCGGTAGCACTCGATGACGTCGCCGGCGCGCATGTCCTGATAGGCCTCGAAGGACATGCCGCATTCCTGACCGGCCTGGACCTCCTTGGCGTCGTCCTTGAAGCGCTTGAGCTGCGAGAGCTTGCCTTCGTGGATGACGACGTTGTCGCGGATGAGGCGAACCGAGGCGCCGCGCTCGACCGTGCCGTCGGTGACGAGACAGCCCGCCACCTTGCCGACCTTGGAGACCGCGAAGATCTCGAGGATGCGGGCATTGCCGAGCATGGTCTCGCGGATCTCCGGCGTGAGCATGCCGCTCATCGCCTTCTTCACGTCGTCGACCAGGTCGTAGATGATGTTGTAGTAGCGGATCTCGACGCCCTCGCGCTCGGAGGCCTCGCGGGCCTCCTTCGAGGCGCGGACGTTGAAGCCGATGATCGCGGCGTTCGAGGCGGAGGCCAGCGACACGTCGGATTCGGTGATGCCGCCGACACCGCCGTGGATGACGCGGGCGCGGACCTCGTCGTTGCCGAGCTTCTCCAGCGCGCCGACGATGGCCTCGAGCGAGCCCTGCACGTCGCCCTTGACGACGAGCACGAACTCCTTGCGACCGGCCGAGGTCTTGAGCTGGTTCATCATCTCGGTGAGCGAACCGCGCGCGGACGAGCCGCGAGCCTGGGCCTTCTCGCGCTTGAGGCGCTGACGGTAGTCGGCGATCTCGCGGGCGCGGGCCTCGTTCTCGACCACGGCGAAGCGGTCGCCCGCCTCCGGGGTCTCCTGGAAGCCGAGCACCTCGACGGGCATCGACGGACCGGCGTCGCGGACGGTGTCGCCCTGATCGTTGAGGAGCGCGCGGACGCGACCCCAGGCACCGCCGGCGACGAGGATGTCGCCGACCTTGAGCGACCCGCGCTGAACCAGCACGGTGGCGACCGGACCACGGCCCTTGTCGAGCTTGGCCTCGATCACGGTGCCTTCGGCGGCGCGGGCCGGGTTGGCCTTGAGCTCGAGCACTTCCGACTGCAGCAGGATCGCGTCGAGCAGCTTGTCGAGATTGAGCTTCTGCTTGGCCGAGACCTCGACCTCGAGCGTGTCGCCGCCCATGGATTCCACCACGATCTCGTGCTGGAGCAGGGCGGTGCGGACGCGCTGGGGGTCCGCCGACGGCTTGTCGATCTTGTTGATGGCGACGATGATCGGCACACCGGCGGCGCGGGTGTGGTTGATCGCCTCGACCGTCGTCGGCATGACGCCGTCGTCGGCCGCCACCACCAGGATGACGATGTCGGTGGCCTTGGCGCCGC
>JBEOKB010000259.1:0-11371 GCA_040275425.1 Siculibacillus sp.
CGGCGGCTCGATCCGCGCGATCTGGCGCTCGCCGCCGCGCTCGGCGTGGCGCGGCTCGAGGTGCGGGCGCGGCCGCGGGTGGCGGTGTTCTCCACCGGCGACGAGATCCTGGAGCCGGGCGCGCCGCTCGCTCCGGCCTCGCTCTACGATTCCAACCGCTTCTCGCTGATGGCGATGCTGAGGCGGGCGGGTTGCGCGGTGACCGATCTCGGTATTCTCGCCGACGACCCGACCGCGACGGCGGCGGCGCTCGACGAGGCGGCGCGGACGCACGATCTGGTCGTCACCTCGGGCGGGGTCTCGACCGGCGAGGAGGACCACGTCAAGGCGGCGGTGACGGCGCGCGGGTCGCTGGTGTTCTGGCGGCTGGCGATCAAACCGGGGCGGCCGGTGGCGATGGGGGTGATCGGCGGCACGCCGTTCGTCGGGCTGCCGGGCAATCCGGTGGCGGTGTTCGTGACCTGGGCGCACGTTCTGCGGCCGCTGGTGGCGGCGCTGACCGGCGCGGCGGTGGCGGCCCCGGCGGCGCAGACCGTGATCGCCGACTTCGACTACCGCAAGAAGGCGGGGCGGCGCGAGTACGTGCGCGTCTCGCTGGCGCGCGAGGCGGGGATCACGCGCGCGGTCAAGTATCCGGTCGACGGCGCCGGGGTGGTGACCTCGCTCACCCGCACCGATGGGCTGGTGGAACTCGCCGAGGAGACGACCTCGGTGGCGCCCGGCGATCTCGTGACCTTCCTCGATCACCGCCTGCTGTTCTGATCGACGGCCGTCGCCACGGCCTCCCCTCCCCTCACCGGTGTTCCCGCCGCGCGGAACGCTCGTCGCGCTCCCGGCGGCGGGCGCGCGGCGCGTCGGCACGGTGCGGACGACGATCGGTCGCATCTGGTATTTCAAAAAGTTCCATTGTTCGTATATTTTATATGGATCATAGAAATTTGGCGTCGTCGCCGGGGAGAGGGCGACGACGATCGTCCCTGCGTTCGGCAGGGTAGAATCAGGGGGAAACAATGTTCAGGAGACTGCGTATCGCGCAGCATGCGGCGATGCTCGTCGTTCTGGCCGTGATCGGCTTCGGATCGACGAGGGCGAGCGCCGCGGAGACGGCGACGCCTCAGGCGGTGGCGGCCGAGAAGGCCAGACTGCCCGGCAAGAGCACGGCCGATCACACCAAGTTCAAGGCACTCCAGGGGCCGTTCACCTCGGCCCCCGACGTCACCAAGGCCTGCCTCGAGTGTCACACCGAGGCCTCGCACCAGGTGATGCAGTCGATCCACTGGAAGTGGGACTTCACCAATCCGCAGACCGGTCAGCGGCTGGGCAAGGCACGGACGATGAACTCGTTCTGCGGCTCGCCGCTCTCGAACGAGCCGCGCTGCACCTCGTGCCACGCCGGCTACGGCTGGACCGACGCGCGCAAGCCGCCGGAGCCGGAGCCCTCGAACGTCGACTGTCTGGCCTGCCACGACAAGACCGGGACCTACAAGAAGGTCCCGACCGACGCCGGGCACCCGCTCTACGAGGCGCGCAAGATCGGCGACAAGGTGGTACAGCCGCCGGATCTCGCCAAGATCGCCAAGTCGGTCGGCGCGCCGGGGCGCGAGAACTGCGGCGCGTGTCACTTCAACGGCGGCGGCGGCGACGCCGTCAAGCACGGCGATCTCGACACCTCGCTGATCAAGCCGTCGAAGGCGCTCGACGTGCACATGGGCGTCGACGGTCAGAACATGACCTGCGCCACCTGCCACACCTTCAACGCCCACATTCCCTCCGGCTCGCGCTACGCGACGCGCTCGATCGACACCCACGGCAAGGATCTGCCCAAGGACGATCACGACCGCGCCACCTGCGAATCGTGCCACGGCGACAAGCCGCACAAGGTCGGCAAGATCAACGATCACACCGACCGCGTCGCCTGCCAGACCTGCCACATCCCGGAATTCGCGCGCGGCGGCATCGCCACCAAGACGCTGTGGGACTGGTCGACCGCCGGCAAGAAGGACGCGAACGGCAAGCCGATCTACATCAAGGACGATCACGGCCACCTCAGCTACTCGGCCGAGAAGGGCGACTTCGCCTATGGTGAGAACGTGCGTCCGGCCTATCGCTGGTACAACGGCGTCATCGACCAGACCAACATCGGCGACAAGATCGACGACACCGGCATTCTGACGCTGAACCGCCTGCACGGCGACGCCGCCGATCCGAAGGCGCGCATCTGGCCGTTCAAGGAGATGAAGGGCAAGCAGCCCTACGATCCGGAGCTGAAGACGCTGGTGGTCAACCACGTGTTCGGCAAGGACGACAGCGCGTTCTGGACCAACTTCGACATCCAGAAGGCGGTCAAGTTCGGCATGGAGTACGCCGGTCTGCCGTGGAGCGGCAAGATCGGCTTCATCGAGACGCGGATGTACTGGCCGATCACCCACATGGTGGCGCCCAAGGACAAGGCGCTCGGCTGCGTCGAATGCCACGCCAAGGACGGGCGGCTCGCCGGGATCACCGGCGTCTACATGCCGGGCCGGGATTCCTTCGCCTGGCTCGATCTGCTCGGCTACGGCGCGTTCGCGTTGACGCTCCTCGGCATCGCCGGCCACGGCCTCGCCCGCATCGTGATGCGCAAGAAGACGACGGGAGAACACTGATGAGCGACACCACCCTCACGCAGGCTCCGTCGCCCGCGCCGTCGGCGACCCCGACCAAGCGCTCGGTGATGATCTACTCGCGCTACGAGCGGTTCTGGCACTGGTCGCAGGCGATCCTGATCTTCGTCCTGACGATCTCGGGCTTCGGGCTGCACGGCACGCACGGGCTGTTCGACTTCGCCACCGCCGTCGACATCCACACCACGGCGGCGCTGGCGCTGATCGCGCTGTGGATTCTGACCACGTTCTGGCACTTCACCACGGGCCAGTGGCGGCAGTATCTGCCCAACCTGTCGGGGCTGCCGGCGGTGATCCGGTTCTATGCCTGGGGCATCCTCACCGGCGCGCCGCACCCCTACCACAAGACCCTGCGGCGCAAGCAGAATGCGCTGCAGTCGCTCGCCTATCTGTCGTTCATGGTGATCATCGGCCCGGCACTGTGGTCGTCGGGCATCGTCTACCTCACCTATCCGTGGTGGGCGCCCCACGCTATCGGCACGATCGGCCTGCCGGTGGTGGCGTTCATCCACACGGCGGCGGCGTTCCTGATGATCACCTTCGTGGTGATCCACATCTACATGACCACGACCGGCAAGACCGTCGGGCACTACGTCAAGACCATGATCACCGGCTACGACCACATCGAGGTCTCGGCCGCCGAGGACGCCTATCTGCGCGAGAGCCAGCCGGGCGTGATCCAGGACTGACGCGGGCGCGGGAGACGGCACGACCGCCTCCCGCCGAACTCTTCTTCTCGCCCCCGGGCACACTCGGGCCCCGAGACCTCCCGTCTCGGGGCCTTTTTCACGGCGGAGGATCCGCCGTCTCCTACCGAGCCGAGGACTTCCGAACCGTCTCGGAGGATACGGAGGCCCTTCATCCGCAAGCGCGAGCGAAGCCGAACAGGGAGCAGGCCCGCGCGGAACGCGTCGAGACGTCGTGAGGTCGGTATCAGTGAGCCGGATCGGCGAAGACGAAGGCCTCGCGGCGATCGATCGTCACCGCCACGCGCTCGCCGACGCTCAGGCGCAGGCGGGCGTCGATCATCGCCTCGACCGGGCGCGCGACGCCGTCGATGGCCAGCCCCACCGCCCAGTGCTCGCCGAGGAAGCGCAGGGCGACGACGCGGGCGGAGAACTCCGCCTCCTCGGCGCCGAGGGTGAAGGCGTCGCGGCGGATGCACAGGAGGGACGGGCCGTCGGCGAGGCCGGGGGCGGCGAAGGAGCCGAGCGGGGTCTCGGCACGGCCGTCGCGCACGGTCGCCGGCAGTTCCTCGAGATCGGTGAAGAACTTGGCGGCGAAGAGATCGACCGGGCGTCGGAACACCTCCTCGGCGGTGCCGACCTGGACCAGCCGGCCGTCGCGCATCAGGGCGATGCGATCGGCGACCGCCATGGCGTCGTCGGGATCGTGGGTGACGAGCACCGCCGCCGCGCCGCTGGCGCGCAGAACGTCGACGGTCTCGGCGCGCATGCCGCGGCGCAGGCGCTGATCGAGATTGGAGAAGGGCTCGTCCATCAGCAGCACCGCCGGGCTCGGGGCGAGCGCTCGGGCGAGGGCGACGCGCTGCTGCTCGCCGCCGGAGAGCATGTGGGGATAGGCGCCGACGCGATCGGCGAGGCCGACGCGGGCGAGAAGCTCGCGTGCGACGCACAGGCCCTCGGCGCCGGGGCGACGACCGAGGCCGAAGGCGACGTTGGCGCCGACGTCGAGATGAGGAAACAGCGCGTAGTCCTGGAAGACGAGGCCGATGCCGCGCTTCTCGGGGGCGACGAAGACGTCGTCGTCGGCCATGGTGCGCCCGGCGATCTCGACCCGACCGGAGCGCGGACGCTCGAGGCCCGCGGCGACGCGCAGGAGCGTGGTCTTGCCGCAGCCGGACGGGCCGAGCAGGGCGAGGATCTCGCCGGGGCGCAGGTCGAGCGACACGCCGCGCAGGGCGACCTTGCCGCGATACCCGTGGACGACGTCGGCGAAGCGCAGGGCGAAGGGTTCGGTCTCGATCGTCACGACGGATCTCCTTCGCGCGAGGCGGAGTCGGTACGACCGATCCCGGTCAGGAACATCACCGGCAGCAGGCCGAAGGCGACGATGAGACAGGCGGCGAGCGCGCCGTTCTCGTAGGTGCCGCGCGCCGCCTCGCCGTAGAGGTGGGTCGACAGCGTCTCGAAGTTCATCGGCCGCAGCAGCAGCGTCGCCGGCAGTTCCTTCATGCAGTCGACGAACAGGAGAAGCGCGGCGCCGGCCATGGCCGGGGTGAGCAGCGGCAGGTGGATCTCGCGCAGCACGGCGAAGGGCGAGCGGCCGAGGGTGCGCGCGGACTGATCGAGCGAGGGCGAGAGCCGTTGCAGGCCGGTGTCGATCTTGGAGGCGGCGAGGCGGAAGAAGCGCACCACCAGGGCGACGACCACGGCGCCGATCGAGGCGGAGAAGACCAACCCGGTCGGAGCGAGGCCGAGGGCGGAGACGACGCCGCGCAGGGCGCCGTCGAGGGCGCCGAACACGGTGAGCAGGCCGATCGCCAGCACCGTGCCGGGGATGGCGTAGCCGATGGTGGAGACCTTGGCGCAGACGTGGTGGAGGCGCGAGGCGTGATGGAGGCGGCGGCCGCCGACGACGAGGAGCGCGCCGGCGACGGCGACGACGGTGGCGAGGACGGCGACCAGCAGGGTGTTGGCGGTCTCGGCGACGATCTCGGCGGGCAGACCGGCGAAGCCGATGCGCTCGATCGCCTGACGGGCGAGATGGAGCGCGGGCAGGAGGAAGCCGAAGAGGGCGGGCAGGACGGCGAGCGCCAGGGCGAGCCCGCCGACGACGCCGCCGAGGCGGCGCGGGGCGAGGCGGCGCATGTTGCGGCCGACCACGACATAGCCGCGCCCACCGCGCGCGGCGCGCTCGAGCATCAGCAGCGTCAGGACGAAGACGAGCATGGCGAGGGCGATCTGGGCGGCGCCGGGCAGATCGGAGCGGTTGACCCAGGTCGACCACACCGCCGCCGTCAGGGTGTTGACCGAGAGGAACTCGGCCGCGCCGACGTCGTTGAGGGTCTCCATGATCGCCAGCGCGGCGCCGGCGGCAATGGCGGGCCGGGCGAGCGGCAGGGCGACGCGGAAGAACACGCCCCAGGGGCCGACGCCGAGCATGCGCGCGGCCTCGGTGAGGGTGGTCATCTGGGAGAGAAAGACGGCGCGCGCCGCGACGTAGACGTAGGGGTAGAGCGCGAAGCCGAACACCAGCACGGCACCGGGCAGCGAGCGCAGCTCGGGCAGGCGGAAGTCGGCCGGGCGGGCGTAGCCGAGCAGACCGCGCAGGGCCGACTGGAGCGGGCCGATCGGGTGGAGCAGATCGATCCAGGCGTAGGCGAGCACATAGGCCGGGAAGGCGAGCGGCAGCAGCAGGGCCACCTCGAGCACGCGACGGCCGGGAAAGTCGAAGGCCGCCACCAGCCAGGCGCAGCCGGTGCCGACCACCACGACGAAGACGGCGACGCCGAGGGTGAGCAGCGCGGTCTCGGCGGTGGCGCGCGGCACCACCGAGACGAAGAGGTGGGTCCAAACCTCCGCGCCGCCGGTCGAGGCGATGACGACCAGAGCGACGATGGGCGAGAGCGTCACCGCCGCGATCACCAGACCCGCGAGGGCGAAGCCGTCGATCGTCACATTGCGAGCGCGGGAGAACCCTGCCATTCGATCATCCGAGCTGGGGGCGGACGCCACGGAGCGCCCGCTCGCCGAGATCCACCACGCGGCTCAGTGATCGAAACCGATCTCGTCGATCATCAGGCTCGCCGCCTTGCGGTGGCGGGCGATGTCGGCGATCGGGATGGTGTCGACGGTGAGCCTGCCCAGCGCGGCGACGGTGGGGTCGGCGCTCGCGTCGGCGCGGACCGGGTATTCGAAATTCTGCTCGGAATAGACCTTCTGGCCTTCGGCGGAGAGCAGGAAGGCGACGAGCTTCTTCGCCGCCTCGGCATTGGGGGCGTGGCGGGCGAGGGCCGCGCCGGTGGCGTTGACGTGGGTGCCGCCGCCGACGAAGGTCGGCAGGACGACGTCGACGCCGTCGCCCCAGGTCTTCTGGTCGGCGCCGCCCTTGCCCGAGCGCATCAGGCCGACATAGTAGGAATTGCCGACGCCGATCGTGCACAGGCCGCCGAGAATGTCGCGGGCGACGTCGCGATCGCCGCCGCCGGGCTTCTTGGCGAGATTGGCCTTGAGACCGGTCAGCCACGCTCTGGTCTCGGCCTCGCCGACATGGGCGATCATCGCGGCGACCAGGGCGGTGTTGTAGGGGTGCTGGCCGGAGCGGATGCAGATCTTGCCCTTCCACTTGGGGTCGGCGAGGTTCTCGTAGGTGATCGCGCCGAGCTTCTCGCCCTTGTCGGCCCACACCAGCCGGGCGCGCAGCGACAGCGCGACCCAGGAGCGATCGGCCGCGCGCAGATTGGCCGGGACCGCCCCGATCAGAGCCTCGGGCAGCGGCACGGTCAGACCCTTGTCGACCAGCTCGACCAGATTGCCGACGTCGACCGTCATCAGGAGATCGGCGGGCGAGGCCGCGCCTTCCGCCGCCACGCGCTCGGCGAGACCGTCCTTGACGAAGACGGTGTTGACCTTGATCCCGGTCTTGGCGGTGAAGGCGGCGGCCAGAGGCGTGAACAGGCCCGGTTCACGGGTGGTGTAGACGTTCACCTCCTCGGCGGAGGCGGGCGCCGCCGCGAGCGCGGAGAGGGCGAGGAACGAGGCGAGGAGCTTGGCGCGGATCATGAGCGGGTCCTGATGGTAGGAGTGACGTGATCGGATCATTATTGCGAGTGATTGTCAATTGCATGTCTTGGGCGAATTTCGGCGGCTCGGGGCGCGCGCGTTCATTTGCCGAGAAGCGGCTCCCAGCGGCGGTCGGTCAGGGTGCGCAGGAAGGCGACGAGGGCGTCGATGCGGCGATCGTCTAGCGGCGGCGCGGCGGTCAGCTCTTCGGCGAGGTGGCGACCGACCTCGGGCCGCGCCCAGGCGCGACCGGTCTCGGGGTCGATCAGGCGGGCGGGCGAGCGGGTGACCGACTTGTTGTAGAACAGGATCACCGTGCGCAGGTCGGCGAAGACGCCGTTGTGCATGTAGGGGCCGGTGACGGCGACGTTGCGCAGGGTGGGGGTGCGGAACCTGCCGTCCTGGCGACGATCGCCGGCGACGGCGGGATTGGCGCCGAGGCCGAGATCGCGGGTGGAGCGGGCCACGCCGTTGACCGCGCGCAGGGCGCGATTGGTCGGCACGCCGATGTCGTGGAACTTCTGGTCGGTGAAGAGTTCTCCGGCCGCGCCGGGCCGCGACTCGGAGCGGTGGCAGCGGCTGCAGTTGGTGAACTGGGTCGAGAAGAACAGAACGCGGCCGAGTTCCTCCTCCTCGGTCAGGGTCGCCTCACCGCGCAGCGAGCGATCGTACTTGGAATCGAACGGGGCGAAGAGGTCGGTGCGCTCGAAGGCGGCGACGGCGCGGGTCATGGCGGCATAGCCGGTCTCGGCGTCGTCGAGGGTGGTCGGGCCGAACAGGCGGGCGAAGGCGGCGACGTAGGCGGGCTTCTCCTTCAGGCGCGCGACCACGGCGGCCTTCGAGGGCATGGCCATCTCCAGTGGATTGAGCGGTGGGCCGCCGGCCTGTTCCTCGAGATCGGCGGCGCGGCCGTCGTGGAAGAGCCCGCCGCGCCAGGCGCCGTCCTCGCCCCGGCCGAACGGCGGGACGAAACGGGCATAGGCCACGGTCGGGGCGTTGCGATCGCCGAGCGAGCGGCCGTCGGCACCGAGGGAGGCGGCGCGACCGGCTCGCGTCTCGAGCGGATCGACGAAGCCGCGTTCGGGGTTGTGGCAGGAGGCGCAGGACTGGGTGCGGTTCGCGGAGAGATCGACGTCGAAGAACAGGGCCTCGCCGAGCTTCTCGACGGTGGCGAGATCGCCCTCCCCCGCGCGCGACCGTTCGACGGGAAGAGCGAGCACGGCGACGCCGAGCATCAACGAAGCGAAGAGCGAACGTATCGTTTGCGACATGTCTATTTTCCTACCGTACTCTTTCCTTCAATCCGGATCACCAGCGATGTCCAAGTCCTACATCACGAACCGAACCTTATACATGCACGCCTCTGTTGCCACTCTTTTCGTGAAATTTCTCGATTCTCATCGTCTATCAGTGAATTCACACGAATTCGAATGATTCAAATCTACGCCTTTTCTCCATTCTCGCATCTGTCGGCGCAAGAAATCTGTTGCCAAGCTGATATCGCTAATGCAAGCTATTCGCAACTGAGGTTCGCTACGTACCCAACGGCGGAGCGCGCCCTCCCGTTCGGAGGCGCGCTCCGCGCTCGAAGAGGATCGATCGATGAAGGGCTTTCTCACCACGACCGCGCTCGCCGCCTGCCTCGTTCTCGGGGGAGGCGCCGGCGCCTCCGCCGCCACCGAGGCCGAGGCGGTGGTCGCCACCTATGCCGAGTTGGCGGCGACGATGTATGCGGACGCGCATGCCGGAGCGAAGGCGTTGAAGATCGCGGTCGACGCGTTCCTCGCCGCGCCGACCCCGGCCAACCTCGCCGCCGCGCGCAAGGCCTGGATCGACGCGCGGCCGTGGTATCAGCAGACCGAGGGCTTCCGCTTCGGCAATCCGGCGGTCGACGAACTCGAGGGGCGGGTCAATGCCTGGCCGCTCGACGAGGGGCTGATCGACTACGTCGACGTGAGGAAGTACGGGGAGACGTCCGAGGAGAACCCGTTCTACCGCGCCAACGTCGTCGCCAACGCCAAGCTCAAGGTCGGCAAGACGCGCATCGACGCGACGCGCATCGACAAGAAGCTGATCGGCGAAAAGCTGCAGGAGGTGGGTGGCGTCGAGGCCAACGTCGCGGCCGGGTGGCATGCGGTCGAGTTCATGCTGTGGGGGCAGGATCTCAACGGCACCGGACCCGGGGCGGGCGATCGCCCCGCCAGCGACTTCGACCTCGCGGCCTGCACCGGCGGTCACTGCGACCGGCGGCGGGCCTATCTCGCCGCGGCGACCGATCTCCTGGTCGACGACTCGGCGGCGATGGCGGCGCTGTGGCGGCCCGAGGGCAAGGCGCGCAAGGCGCTGCTGGCGAAGCCCGCCGCTGCGGGTCTCGCGGTGATCTTCACCGGGCTCGGGTCGCTGTCCTACGGCGAGCTGGCGGGAGAGCGCATGAAGCTCGGCCTGATCCTGCACGACCCGGAGGAGGAGCACGACTGCTTCTCCGACAACACCCACAACAGCCACTTCCACGATCAGGCCGGCATGGTGGCGATCTGGCGGGCCGCCTACACCCGGCGCGACGGCTCGACCTTCACCGGGCCGAGCCTGCGCGACTACGCGTTGGAGAAGGCGCCCGACGAGGCGCGGCGGGCGGACGCGGCCTTCGACGCCGCCACGACGCGGATGAGCGCGATCAAGGCGACCGCCGACGGCGGCAGGATGGCCTACGACCAGATGATCGCCGCCGGCAACGCCGAGGGCAACGCGCTGGTTCAGGCGGGCGTCGACGGGCTGATCGCCCAGGCGCGCGGACTCGAGGGCGTGGTGTCGCGGCTGGGGCTGAAGATGTCGGTCGGCGCCTCGACCAGTCTCGACGATCCGTCCAAGGTCGGCAAGTGAGCGGCGGCGGGCGTCTTCCCGCGGCCGTGGCGATCCTCGCCTGCCTCGGCGGGGCTCCCGGCCACGCGCTGGAGGCGGCGGTGGGGCAACGGATGTTCCACCGCGCCTGGGTTCCGGCGCCGTCGTCGACACGCGCCGACGACGGGCTCGGACCACATTTCGACGCGCGCTCCTGCGCGGCCTGCCACCCCGGTCTCGCTCGTCCCCGGATCGAGATCGACGCGCGTGGCGGGCCGCTGCCGCGTGGAATGGTGGTGCGCGCCGCCCGCGCCGACGGGTCGGGCGATCCGGTCTACGGACGGCAGATCCAGAGCGAGGCGGTGATCGGCGTGCGCCCCGAGGCGGAGATGCGTCTCGGCTGGAACGACGGACCGGCGGCGGCGCGATCGCCCCGCGTGGTGTTCGACGCGCTCGGCCACGGGCCGCTCGCCGCCGACACGCGGGTGTCGCTGCGGCTGGCGCCGCCGCTCGGCGGGACGGGGGCGATCGAGGAGGTGAGCGAGGCTGAGATCCGAGCCGAGGCCGCGCGGCAGGCGCGCGAGACCCCGGCGACGGCGGGACGGATCGCCGAGACGATCGGCGCCGACGGGCGCGTCGCGATCGGCCGGTTCGGCTTCAAGGCCGAGCAGCCGACGCTGGCGGCGCAGACCGCGCAGGCCTTCGCGACCGACATGGGCATGTCGAGCCGGTTCGCTCCGGGGCCGGCGGGGGACTGCACGGCGGGGGAAGGCGACTGCGTGGACGCGCCGCACGGCGCCCCGGACGGCGTCGGTCCGCACGAGATCGACGAGGCGATCATCGAGGCGATCGTCGCCTGGCTCAGATCGCGTCCGGTCGCGCGGCCGAGCCGTCCCGCGCCGCAGGAGGCCGCGGCCGGGGCGGCGGTGTTCACGGCGACGGGTTGCGCCGATTGTCACGTGCCGCGGCTGGGTGGGGCCGCGCTCCACTCCGATCTGTTGCTGCACGATCTCGGCGAGGGTCTCTCGTCGGGGGCGCCCTCCGACGGACGGGCGGCGCGGGAGTGGCGCACGGCGCCGCTCGCCGGGCTCGGCCGAGCGATCGAGGAGCGCCGCCCGCTCCTGC
>JBEOKB010000260.1:0-33469 GCA_040275425.1 Siculibacillus sp.
GCGGGCGCCGATGTCCGTATTCTCTACGGCGGCTCGGTCAAGCCCTCGAACGCCAGGATCGCGACGGGCGAGTTCGGCCAGGGTGGCGGCGATCGCCTCGCCTGCGCCCGCCGTCGAGCCAGAGTTCGGCGCCGGGCGGGGTGAGATCGACCAGCGGGCCGCGATCGAGGCGCTGCATGCGGGCGGGCCAGTCGACCGTGGTCAGACCGCGCGCGAGCACGTCGGCGTCGAGGTCGAAGCCCGCCGCCTCGAGTGTGGCGAGGGCGGTGCCGGCGTTGACGATCTGGTGGGGGCCGAGCAGGCGCGGCGGCGGCAGGTCGACGAGGCCGCGTTCGGAGCGGAAGACGAGGCGACCGTCCTCGAGGGTCGAGGTCCAGTCTCGACCGCCGAGCGCGAGGGGAACGCGGGCGCGGGCGGCGGCGCGCTCCAGCACCTCGACGACTTCGTCGGGCTGGGGGGCGGAGACGACCGGGCGACCGCGCTCGACGATGCCGGCCTTCTCGGTGGCGATGGCGGCCAGCGTCGAGCCGAGGAACTTCTCGTGATCGAGCGAGATCGGGGTGATCACCGAGGCGAGGCGGTTCCGCACGACGTTGGTGGCGTCGAGGCGGCCGCCGAGGCCGACCTCGAGCAGGGTGACGTCGGCCGGGTGCTCGGCGAAGAGCAGGAAGGCGGCGACGGTCGCCAGTTCGAAGAAGGTGACGGGCGCGCCGTCGTTGGCGGCCTCGGCGCGCTCGATCGCGTCGGCGAGCGCCTCGTCGTCGGCGATGCGCCCGGCGACGCGGATGCGTTCCGCGAAGCGGACGAGATGGGGCGAGGTGTAGACGTGGACGCGGTGGCCCGACGCCTCCAGGCAGGCGCGCAGGAAGGCGGTGGTCGAGCCCTTGCCGTTGGTGCCGGCGAGATGGATCACCGGCGGGATCGCCAGATGCGGCGATCCGAGCGCGGCGAGCAAACGGTTCATCCGGTCGAGACCGAAGTCCCAGCCGGCGGGAACCGTCTTGTGCATTCGGTCGAGGAGGGCGTCGAGCCGGGTCTTCGCGGGCACCGCCCCCTCCGTTCGGCTCAGGCGGCGGCCACGGGGACGACGGCGCCGGAGGACTGCGGCCGCGCCTTCTTCATGAAGACGTGGGCGAGGCGGGAGATGGTGGCGCGGATCTCGTGGCGGTGGATCACCATGTCGACCATGCCGTGATCGAGCAGGTATTCCGAGCGCTGGAAGCCCTCGGGCAACTTCTCGCGGATGGTCTGCTCGATCACGCGTGGCCCGGCGAAGCCGATCAGCGCGCCCGGTTCGGCGATGTGGACGTCGCCGAGCATGGCGTAGGAGGCGGTGACGCCGCCGGTGGTCGGGTTGGTCAGCACCACGAAATAGGGGAGCTTCGCGTTGCGCAGGGCCTGAACCGCGACGGTGGTGCGGGGCATCTGCATCAGCGACAGGATGCCCTCCTGCATGCGGGCGCCACCGGAGGCGACGAACAGCACGAAGGGGGTGCCGCGATCACGCGCTGTGGTCAGGCCGGTGACGATCGCCTCACCCGCCGCCATGCCGAGCGAACCGCCCATGAAGTCGAAGTCCTGCACCGCCGCCGTCACCGGCAGGCCGTCGAGCGTGCCGTAGCCGACCTGGACGGCGTCGTCCTTGCCGGTCTTGGCGCGGGCGTCCTTGATGCGGTCCGAATAGCGGCGCTCGTCGCGGAACTTGAGCGGGTCGGGCGTCACCGTCGGCAAGGCGATCGGGGTCCATTCGCCGCGATCGAACAGGGTGTCGAGGCGGCCCTTGGCGGGCATGCGCATGTGATAGCCCGAGGCGGGCACCACGTACTGATTGGCCTCGAGATCGCGATGGAACACCATCTCACCGGTCTCGGGACACTTGATCCAGAGATTGTCGGGGACCTCCTTCTTGGTGAGGAGGCTCTTGATCTTGGGGCGAACGACGTTGGTGAGCCAGTTCACTGGGCTTCTCCATCACTGGACGGGGCGAGGCCCGCGTCCGAACAACTCACTCGGCGGCAGCGGCGCGCGACGAGCGCACACCGGAGGCCAGATCCTCGACCAGGGCGACGACCGAGGAGACGGTCTTCGCCGTGGCACGGCCGGCATCGAGGCTGCCTGCGATCGTCGAGACGATCGCCGAGCCGACCACGACGCCGTCGGCGGCGGCGCCGATCGCGCGGGCGGTGGCGGCGTCGCGCACGCCGAAGCCGACCGCGACCGGCAGGTCGGTGTGGCGCTTGATGCGCGCGACCGCGCCGCCGACCAGATCGGCGTTCGGCACCGCCGCACCGGTGATGCCGGTGATCGATACGTAATAGACGAAACCGGAGGTGTTCGCGAGAACGGTCGGCAGACGGTGATCGTCGGTGGTGGGCGTGGCCAGACGGATGAAGTTGAGGCCCGCGGCCAGCGCCGGGATGCACAGCTCGTCGTCGGCCTCGGGCGGCAGATCGACGACGATGAGGCCGTCGACCCCGGCGGCCTTCGCGTCGGCGAGGAAGCGATCGGGGCCGTAGACGTAGACGGGATTGTAGTAGCCCATCAGCACGATCGGCGTGTCGGCGTCGGTCGCGCGGAAGGCGCGGACGAGCTCGATGGTCTTCGCCAGGGTCATGCCGGAATGCAGCGCGCGAAGGCCCGCGGCCTGGATCGCCGGGCCGTCGGCCATCGGATCGGAGAAGGGCATGCCGATCTCGATCACGTCGGCGCCGGCCTTCGGCAGGGCCTTCAGGATGTCGAGCGAGGCGGCGAAGTCGGGATCGCCGCCCATGACGAAGGTGACGAGCGCGGGGCGACCCTGCGCCGCGAGGGCCGCGAAGCGGCGGGAGATGCGGGTTTCGGTCATCGGATCCTCACATCTTCTCGCCGAGGTGGGCGGCGACCGAGAACACGTCCTTGTCGCCGCGGCCCGACAGGCAGAGCACGATCGACTTCGACTTGTCCATGGTCGGGGCGAGCTTCAGCACATGGGCGAGCGCGTGGCTCGGTTCCAGCGCCGGGATGATGCCCTCGAGCTTCGAGCACAGTTGGAAGGCCTCGAGCGCCTCCACGTCGGTCGCGGGCACGTAGGTGACGCGGCCGGTATCCTTCAGCCACGAATGCTCGGGACCGACGCCGGGATAGTCGAGACCGGCGGAGATCGAGTGACCCTCGAGGATCTGGCCGTCGGCGTCCTGGAGGAGATAGGTGCGATTGCCGTGGAGGACGCCGGGGCGGCCGCCGGTCATCGAGGCGGCGTGGCCGTTCGGCACGTCGACGCCGTGGCCACCGGCCTCGACCCCGTAGATCGCGACTTCCGGATCGTCGAGGAAGGGGTGGAACAGGCCGATGGCGTTGGAGCCGCCACCGATGCAGGCGATGACCGCATCGGGGAGACGGCCCTTGGCGGCGTGGAACTGTTCCTTGGTCTCGGTGCCGATCACCGACTGGAAGTCGCGCACCATGGCCGGATAGGGGTGCGGGCCCGCCGCCGTGCCGATCAGGTAATAGGTGTCGGCGACGTTGGTGACCCAGTCGCGCAGCGCCTCGTTCATGGCGTCCTTGAGGGTGCCCGCGCCGGAGGTGACGGGCGTGACCTCCGCGCCGAGCAGCTTCATGCGGAAGACGTTGGGCTTCTGGCGCTCGACGTCGGTGGCGCCCATGTAGACCATGCAGGGCAGGCCGAAGCGGGCCGACACCGTGGCCGAGGCGACGCCGTGCTGGCCGGCGCCGGTCTCGGCGATGATGCGGGTCTTGCCCATGCGGCGGGCGAGCAGGATCTGGCCGAGGCAGTTGTTGATCTTGTGGGAGCCGGTGTGGTTCAGCTCCTCGCGCTTGAACCAGATCTCGGCGCCGAATTTCCCGCCGGTCTTCTCGCGCACGTACTCGGTCAGGCGCTCGGCGTAGTAGAGGGCCGAGGGGCGACCGGCGTAATGGGTCGACAGCGCCGAGAGCTCCGCCTTGAACGAGGGATCGACCCTGGCGTCCTCGTAGGCCTGTTCGAGCTCGAGGATCAGCGGCATCAGGGTCTCGGCGACGAAGCGGCCGCCGTAGAGGCCGAAGAAGCCGCGATCGTCCGGTCCGTTGCGCAGCGAGTTGGGCGTGGTGGTCAAGACTTGCGTCCTCGATTGGGCTGGCGAGCGCCGTCGGCCTCGCTGGATGGCGACCCTCGGCGCCGGTCGGCGTCGCGGGCCGCGTCGATGAAGGCGCGAATGCGCGCGGGGTCCTTCACGCCGGGGGCGCTCTCGACCCCCGACGAGACGTCGATCCGCCCGACGCCGGTCACCGCGATCGCCTCGGCGACGTTCTCCGGGTTCAGGCCTCCCGATAGCATGATCGGGCGACCCGGGTCGAGGTCGCGCACGAGGCGCCAGTCGAAGGCGAGGCCGTTGCCGCCGGGCAGGGCGTCGGGCGTCCTCGGCGGCTTGGCGTCGAACAGGATCGCGGCGACGTGGGGAACGTAGGCCGGAACCACGGCGAGATCGGCGGCCTCGGCCACGGCGAGCGCCTTCATCACCGGGAGCCGCGTGCGCGCGGCGACCGCGGCGACGCGCTCGGGGCTCTCGTGGCCGTGGAGCTGGAGGAGATCGGGGGCGAGACGAGCGGCGATGGCGTCGAGGCTCGCGTCGTCGGCGTCGACGACCAGGGCGACGATCCTCGCCCGGCCGCGCGCGGGGGCGGCGAGGGCGATCGCCTCGTCGAGGGAGACGTTGCGCGGGCTCCTGGGGAAGAAGACGAAGCCGATCATGTCGGCGCCGGCCTCGAGCGCGGCGGCCACCGCCTCGGGGGTCTTCAGGCCGCAGATCTTCACGTCGAGGCTCATGCCGGGCTGCCCTGCTGGTCTTCGGCCGCGCGTGGGCCGCGCGAGGGCGGATCACTGCCACGGGACGGGGCGGGAGTCCAGAAGCGCGGCGGAAAAGCGGGGTCGCGGGCGAGGCGGGGCGGGGCGGTGTTCACCGTGGCGCGAGGGTCGCGTGGCGGGGACGGGCCGGTCCTGATAGGGTGCGCGGCGACGGCGGCCGGCATCGGGCCGCGCAGCGAGAGATCCGACCATGCTCGCCGGAAAACGCATTCTTCTCGTCATCGGCGGCGGCATCGCCGCCTACAAGTGCCTCGATCTCATTCGGCGGCTGCGCGAGCGCGGCGGGCGGGTGCGGGTGGTGATGACCGAGGCGGCGAAGCAGTTCGTGACGCCGTTGACGGTCGGGGCGCTCAGCGAGGACCGGGTCTATTCGGATCTGTTCGATCTGACGGCGGAGAGCGAGATCGGCCACATCCGGCTGTCGCGCGAGGCCGATCTCGTGGTGGTGGCGCCGGCGACGGCGGATCTCCTGGCCAAGGCGGCGAACGGGCTGGCCAACGATCTCGCCTCCAACGTGCTGCTGGCGACCGACAAGCCGGTGCTGGCTGCGCCGGCGATGAACCCGCGCATGTGGGGGCATCCGGCGACGCGGCGCAACGTGGCGCAGCTCGTGGCCGACGGGATGCGCCTCATCGGGCCGAACGTCGGCGAGATGGCCGAGCGCGGCGAATTCGGCGCCGGGCGCATGGCCGAGCCGATGGAGATCCTCGCGGCGATCGAGGCGTTCTTCGCCGAGGCGGCGCGGCCGAAGCCGCTGGCGGGACGGCGGGTGGTGGTGACGGCCGGGCCGACGCACGAGCCGATCGATCCGGTGCGCTACATCGCCAATCGTTCGTCGGGAAAGCAGGGTTTCGCGCTGGCGACGGCTCTGGCGGCGGCGGGGGCGGAGGTGACGCTGGTGGCGGGGCCGGTCGGGCTCGCCGATCCCGAGGGGGTGACGGTCCGGCGGGTGGAGACGGCGCGCGAGATGCTCGAGGCGGTCGAGGCGGTGCTGCCGGTCGACGTGGCGGTGATGGCGGCGGCGGTGGCGGACTGGCGGGTGGCCTCGGAGGCGTCGGAGAAGATCAAGAAGGACGGCAAGGGCGTGCCGACGCTCGCCTTCGTCGAGAATCCGGACATTCTGGCCACGGTCGGGCGTCATTCGACGCTGAGGCCGCGGCTGGTGATCGGGTTCGCGGCGGAGACGGAGAACCTTCTGGCCAATGCCCGCTCCAAGCTCGAGCGCAAGGGCGCCGATCTGATCGTCGCCAACGACGTGTCGCCGGAGACCGGCATCATGGGCGGGGATCGCAACACGGTGCGCATCGTCGAGGCGAGCGGGATCAGCGACTGGCCCGATCTGCCCAAGGCGGCGGTGGCCGCGAGACTGGTCGATCTGGTGATCGAGCGGCTCGCTCGGGGCGGTTGAGGACGGCGCGCTCGTCGCCGTCGGCGGCACGCGCGGAGGGTCGCTTTGTCGGCTACGACATAGTATCGTCGCGCTCGCGCCTCAGGGTGCGTCCCGCGACGTCCATCCCCTCCGTTCGGAGTTTCTCATGGGTCAACCCAAGAAGCGTGCGCCCGTCGCCGATCTGCGGCACAAGGTCCTCGACGAGGTGCGCTTTCTGCGCAACTGGCTCGACAAGCCCTTGATGACCGGGGCGGTGGCGCCGTCGAGCCCGCAACTGGCGCGGCTGATGGCTTCTCACGTCGATCCGGCGGTGCCGGGGATGGTGGTGGAACTGGGGCCGGGAACCGGCGTGGTCACCCAGGCGCTGATCGATCGCGGCATCGCGGGCGAGCGGATCGCGGCGATCGAGTACAATCACGACTTCTGCATGCTGCTGCGCCAGCGCTACCCGGGCGTCCATTTCGTGCACGGCGACGCCTACCGCATGGCCCATTCGATCGAGCCGCTGATCGACGGCAGCGCGACGCCGCTGGCGGCGGTGGTGTCGAGCCTGCCGCTGTTCACCAAGCCGTTGCCGGAACGGCTGCGGCTGCTCAACGAATCGCTCGATCTGATGCCGCCGGGCGCGCCGTTCATCCAGTTCTCCTATGCGCTGGTGCCGCCGATCCCGCACGGGGCGGGACGGTTCGAAATCGAACGGACCGGCTGGGTGATGCGCAATCTGCCGCCGGCGCGGGTGTGGATCTATCGCCGTCCGGCGTGATCGGCGCCCTTGGAATCCCGTCGCGGGAGGCGCTATGAACGACGAGGTCACCGTCTCGGAGTTCTCGTCATGCCCTTCGTCGCCGCTCATCCCCGCGATCGTCTGATCCTCGGTCTCGACGTGCCCACGGTCGCCGACGCGGAACGCGTGGTCGCGGAGACGCGCGGGGCGGTCGGGGTCTACAAGATCGGCTATCGGTTGGTGTTCGCCGGCGGGCTCGGCCTGGTGGAGCGGCTGGTGAAGGACGGCGAGAAGGTCTTCCTCGACGTCAAACTGCTCGACATCGACAACACCGTCGCCGAAGGGATCGAATCGATCCTGAAGCTCGGGGTCGACTGGGTGACGCTGCACGCCTATCCGAAGGCGATGCGGGCGGCGGTGGCGGCGCGCGAGGCGGCGGGCGCCGGGACGACGAAGCTCCTCGGCGTCACCGTGCTGACATCGATGGACGACGGCGATCTGAAGGCGGCCGGCTACGGCATGGCGGTCGCCGATCTGGTCGAGGCGCGGGCGCGCGACGCGGCGGCGGCGGGGATGGACGGCATCGTCTGTTCGGCGGCGGAGGCGGCGCGGCTGAGGGCGGCGGTCGGGCCGGATCTGGTGCTGGTGACGCCGGGGGTGCGGCCTGCCGGAGCCGACGCCGGCGACCAGAAACGCGTGACGACACCTGCAGAGGCGATCGCCGCCGGGGCCGATCTTCTGGTGGTGGCGCGGCCTATACTCTCGGCCCCCGATCGTAGAGCCGCAGCTTCTCGCATCGTCGAGGAGATCTCTCGGGCGCTCTGAAATATTCTTATTGTAGAGATACATGTTTGGAGTGCGGTGCAACATCGCTTTATCGCACTGCGATATTACGAAATTGTGGATGGTTATCTGATTCTTAAGTAGCTATACGAAGGGCGGGGTATCGCGAAAGATTGCCAAAAGGCAAATTTCCGCCATGGCGGCTCGCTTCAGGGGGCGAGTCCGTTCGTGCCCGGGGGGAGACCGGCACAAGCCGCGACGAAGCCGTTCCGTGTTCACCGATGTTCGGTGAGGCGGTCGGTACGACGTCGTGTCTGGTTCGGATCTTCCCGCCTCAGATAAGACGTTCAGGGAGGTATCCACGTGAGTACCGACATCGCCGCCAAGGTGCGGTCCAACCCCAAGTTCGCCGAGCTGGTGAGAAAGCGGAACGGCCTCGCGCTGACGCTGACCATCGCCATGCTCGTCATCTATTTCGGCTTCATCCTCCTCGTCGGCTACGCCAAGCCGTTCCTGGCGACGCCGATCGGTGCCAACCTGATGACGTTCGGCGTGCCGATCGGCATCGGCGTCATCGTCGGTGCCTTCATTCTGACCGGCATCTACGTGCTGCGCGCCAACGCCGAGTTCGACACGCTGACCCGCGAGATCGTCGAGGAGACCAAGTGATGAACCGCCTTCTCACCCTCCTCGCGACCGCCGCGATGGTGGCGCTGCCGACCCTGGCCTACGCGGCCGGCGTCGACGCCGCCGACATCAAGAAGCAGGCGACCAACTTCCCGGCGATCATCATGTTCGTGATCTTCGTCGGCGTGACGCTCGGCATCACCTACTGGGCCGCTCGTCAGACCAAGTCGGCGGCTTCGTTCTACACCGCCGGCGGCGGCATCACTGCCGGCCAGAACGGTCTGGCCATCGCCGGCGACTACATGTCGGCCGCCTCGTTCCTCGGCATCACCGGCCTCGTCTACGGCTCGGGTTACGACGGCCTCATCTTCTCGGTGGGCTGGCTCGTGGGCTGGCCGATCGTGACGTTCCTGGTCGCCGAACAGCTGCGCAACCTCGGCAAGTTCACCTTCGCCGACGTGGCCTCGTTCCGCTTCGCCCAGACCCCGATCCGCACGCTGGCCGCCTGCGGCTCGCTGGTGACCGTGGCCTTCTATCTGATCGCTCAGATGGTCGGCGCCGGTAAGCTGATCCAGATCCTGTTCGGCCTGCCCTACCTCTGGGCCGTCATGATCGTCGGCGCGCTGATGATCGTCTACGTCACGTTCGGTGGAATGACCGCCACCACGTGGGTGCAGATCATCAAGGCCGTGCTGCTGCTCGGCGGCGCCACCTTCATGGCCCTCATGGTCATGCTGAAGTTCGGTTTCTCGCCGGAGGCTCTGTTCAAGCGCGCGGTCGAAATCCATCCGAAGAAGGTCGCGATCATGGGCCCCGGCTCGCTGATCACCGATCCGATCTCGGCGATTTCGCTGGGCATGGCTCTGATGTTCGGTACCGCGGGTCTGCCGCACATCCTGATGCGCTTCTTCACCGTGAAGGACGCCAAGGCCGCGCGCAAGTCCGTGTTCTACGCCACCGGCTTCATCGGCTACTTCTACATCCTGACCTTCATCATGGGCTTCGGTGCCATCGCTCTCATCGCGGGCAACACCGTCAACCCGGCCGAGAACCCCTTCCTCGACCAGGCGCTCGTGGCGGCCGGCAAGGACGTGATCGCCTCGATCAAGGGCGGCTCCAACATGGCCGTCATGCATCTGGCCAACGCGGTGGGCGGCGAATACTTCCTCGGCTTCATCGCCGCGATCGCCTTCGCCACCATCCTCGCCGTCGTCTCGGGCCTGGCTCTGGCCGGCGCCTCGGCGATCTCGCACGACCTCTACGCCTCGGTGTTCCGCCGCGGCCGGGTCAACGAGATCGACGAAATGCGCGTGTCCAAGATGGCGTCGGTCGGCCTCGGCGTCCTCGCCGTCGGCCTGGGCATCGTCTTCGAGAACCAGAACGTCGCGTACATGGTGGGCCTGGCCTTCGCCATCGCCGCCTCGTGCAACTTCCCGGTTCTGCTGATGTCGGTGTTCTGGAAGGGCATGACCACCCGTGGCGCCTTCATCGGCGGCTTCCTCGGCCTGATCTCGGCCGTGGGTCTCGTGGTCACCGGCCCGACCGTGTGGGTCAAGATCCTCGGCAACGCCGCGGCTCTGCAGCCCTACGACAACGTCGCCATCTTCTCGATGCCGATCGCCTTCATCGGTATCTGGCTCTTCTCGCTCATGGACAACTCGGCCCGCGCGCAGGAAGACAAGGACGGCTTCGAGGCTCAGTACATCCGCTGCCAGACCGGCATCGGCGCGGCCGGCGCCGCCTCGCACTGAGTGCACTCCATCGAACCGAGGCGGGCGACCGCCTTGGTTTCCTCTGTCGATCGGCCGGGCTGCTCCAAGCGGGTGGTTCGGCCGTTCGCACGTCGGAGCCTCGCTTCGCGGCGGGACTCGACCGGGCCGCCGAGGCCGGCTGACAGGCTGTCATCGGTGATCCTACCGGCTCGACGCCGACTACCACGCGAGATCAGATCCCGGGCGCTTCGAACCGAACGCGCTCCTCAGAACTGCGGTGCCGACATGCCCAGATCCTTCGATACCAAGAGCCCCCCGTTCGACCGGCTGAGCGAAGCCGAAGCGGCCGAACTCGTCGCCGGGCTCGACATCGGCTATTGGCACGCGGGCCAGAGCGTCCTGCAGCGCGGCGCGGCCTCCGACCACTACCACGTGGTGCTGAAGGGGGCGGTCGAGGAGCGCGACGACGAGGGCCACGTGGTGGCCGTGCTCGGGGCCAAGGAGACGTTCGGCGCGCGCGCGGTGGTGCACGGCGGCGCCGGCGCGCACTACGTGGCGGCGGAAGAGACGCTGACCTATCTGGTGCCGCGCGATCTGCTGCGGTCGCTGATCCAGCGCAATCCGGCGTTCGCGGCCTTCTTCTATTCGGACATCTCGCGCAAGCTCGAGGAAGCGGCCAAGGGCGACAAGGGGCAGGGCATCGAGGGCGTGCTGCGCGCCCGCATCTCCGAGGCGCGTCTCAGGGCGCCGGTGTTCATCGACGCCACGGCGACGATCGAGGAGACCGAGCAGCGCATGTCGGACACCGACACCAACAGCCTGCTGGTGCGCGACGCAACCCGGGTCGGCATCGTCACCCGGACCAACCTGTCGAAGGCGGTGATCCTGGCCAAGCTGCCGCTGACGACGCCGATCGGCGAATGCACCAGCTGGAACCTGATCGCGGTCGACGAGAACGAATTCGTCTTCGATGCGTTGATCGTGATGACGCGGCACAACAAGCGGCGTCTGGTGGTGACGCGGGGCGGCGAGAAGACCGGCATTCTGGAGGACATCGACATCCTCGGCATGTTCGCCGGCAATTCGCAGCTGATCCCCGGTCGCATCGATCGGGCCAAGACGCTCGACGATCTGGCGGTGGCGGCGCGGGACATCCAGTCCCAGGTCGAGCGGCTCTATCGCCAGGGCATCAAGGTGCGCGACATCGCGGCGATCACCTCGGACCTCAACCGCCACCTGTTCCGCAAGCTGTTCGCCATGGTGGCGCCGGACTCGATCCGCGAGGCGGGGTGTCTGATGGTGATGGGGTCGGAGGGGCGCGGCGAGCAGACCGTGCGCACCGACCAGGACAACGGCCTCCTGCTCGCCCATGCGGTGCCGGAGGAGGATCTGGCCGGGTTCCGGGTGGAGTTCCAGGCGGCGCTGGCGTCGTTCGGCTTCCCGCCGTGCCCGGGCAACGTGATGGTGTCCAATCCGATCTGGTCGCAGACGGTCGACGACTTCACCTCGCAGCTGCGGCGCTGGGTGCTGACGCCGGACGAGGACAGCCCGATGAATCTGGGCATCTTCTTCGACGCGGTGTGCGTGGCGGGCAACGCCGATCTGCTCAAGCAGGCCAAGGACCAGTTCCTGGCGCTGATGGCGGGCGAGACGGCGGCGCTGGCGCACTTCGCGCGGGCGATCGATCTGTTCCCCGGACCGGGCGGCGTGCTCTCGACGATCATGACGACGATCGGGCGCGAGGAGCCGATCGACATGAAGAAGTCGGGAACCTTCCCGGTGGTGCACGGCATCCGCAGTCTGGCGATCGAGAAGGGGCTCTCCGAGACCTCGACCGTCGAGCGGATCATGGCGATCTCGACGACCGGTCTGTTCGACGAGATGTTCGCGCGCGAGCTCGCCGACGCCTTCAACTACTTCGTCCAGCTGCGGATGCGCTCGCAGGTGCGGGCGCATCTGGCCGGCACGACCGAGGGCGAATCGATGGTACGGCCGTCCGATCTCACGGCGCTCGACCGCGATCTCCTGCGCGACGCGCTGCGGGTGGTGAAGCGGTTCCGCGACATCGTGCGCAATCACTTCAAACTCGGCATGTTCTGAGGCACATCCCATGATGAACTGGCTGAGGCGGCGGATCGACAAGGCGCGGATCAGGGATCCGCGATGGCTCGCGTTGTTCGAGGAGGATCCGTCGGGCGAGGTGGTGTCGGTCGACTGCGAGACGACCGGATTCGACACCAAGCGCGACGACATCATCTCGATCTCGGCGATCAAGATCTCCGGCAACAAGATCCTGACGTCGCAGGCCTTCAACGTGTTCGTGCGGCCGGAGGCGGAGATGCGGGCGGATGCGATCCGCATTCACCAGTTGCGGGCGATCGACGTGGAGCGGGCGCGGCCGATGCGCGAGGTGCTGCCCGAGTTCCTCGAGTTTCTGGGCGGACGGCCGCTGGTCGGCTACTGGATCGACTACGACTGGGCGATGATCAATCGCTACGTCAAGGAGTACTACGGCTTCAATCTGCCGAACCGGCGGATCGAGGTCTCGGCGCTCTACTACGATCGAAAGTACGGCGACGCGCCGCAGGGAACGCAGATCGATCTGTCGTTCGCGGCGATCACGCGCGATCTCGGTCTGCGCCAGCTGGCGCTGCACGACGCCTTCAACGACGCGCTGTCGGCGGGCGAGATGTACGTCCAGCTGCTCGACATGAAGGCGCGGGGCGTGAAGATCGAGCGGGCCCATACCCACGACAATTCGGCCGGGATCACCGCCGGCTGAGGGATCGGGAAAAATGCCCGCCGACGTGCGGCGGGCCTTGCGTCGAGCGGCGTGAGCGGTCAAGTTCTTACCCCCGGTCGTGACGACCGCTCCAACGGCGCCGACGCCGCGCTCGCGCGCGAGGCGCCGAAACCCGACAAGCCTTCGGAAGACATCGATGAAAGTGACAGTCGAGCGGGCGCAACTCGTCAAGTCCCTGACCCACGTGCACCGGGTCGTGGAACGGCGCAACACCATTCCCATTCTCTCCAACGTGCTGCTGCGCGCCGAAGGCGGCGAGTTGAAGCTCAAGGCGACCGATCTCGACATCGAGATCTCCGAGGCGATCCCGGCGATGGTCGAGCAGGCGGGCGCCACCACGGTGCCGGCCCACATGCTGCACGACATCGTGCGCAAGCTGCCGGACGGGGCGCAGGTGGAGTTGTCCACGCGCGCCGACGGGGCGACGCTGGACCTCAAGTCCGGGCGGTCGAAGTTCGCGCTGCAGATGCTGCCGGAATCGGACTTCCCCGATCTCACCGCCGGCACCTTCACCCACACGTTCACGCTCGCCGCCGCCGATCTGAAGCGGCTGGTCGATCGAACCTGGTTCGCGATCTCGACCGAGGAGACGCGCTACTATCTGAACGGTATCTATTTCCACGCGGTCGAGGCGGGCGGGGACCTGCGCTTCCGCGCGGTGGCGACCGACGGCCATCGTCTGGCCCAGGCCGAGGTGGTGGCGCCGCACGGCTGCGAGGGCATGCCGGGGGTGATCGTGCCGCGCAAGACGGTCGGAGAGATCCAGAAGCTGGTCGACGATCCGGAGGCCAAGGTCACGGTCGAGCTGTCCGATTCGAAGATCCGGCTGACCTTCCTGCCGAAGGTCGGCGAGGGCGAGGCGGCGCCGGTCGGCATCGTGCTCACCTCCAAGCTGATCGACGGCACCTTCCCCGACTACGGCCGGGTGATCCCGCAGGGCAACGACAAGGAGATGAAGGTCGATCGCGACGAGTTCGCGGCCGCCGTCGACCGCGTGTCGACGATCTCCTCCGAGCGCGGCCGGGCGGTGAAGCTGACCATCGGCGAGGGGCGTCTGGTGCTGTCGGTCAACAATCCGGACAGCGGCTCGGCGAGCGAGGAACTGGCGGTCGAGTACGACGAGGAGACGCTCGACATCGGTTTCAACAGCCGATACCTGCTCGACATCGCCTCGCAGCTCGAGACCGAGACGGCGGTGTTCCGCCTCGCCGATTCGGGCTCGCCGACGCTGATCTCCGATCTCGGCCAGTCGAACGCGCTCTACGTGCTGATGCCGATGCGGGTGTGATCGCACCGCCTCCGAACGAACGAAGAAACGGCCGGCGAGCAATGCTCCCGGCCGTTTTCGTTTCATACCTCGACGCATTCGGCCGGTGACTCAGAGCGGGATCGCTGCGCGGTCCCGCCCTCAGGTCGGTCGCCTCAAGGGGGACTTCACCCCTCGACGAATTCCGCTCCCAGGCCCTCCATGAGGCCGCGGAAGCTCGGGAAGGAGGTTGCGATCATCGCGGTGTCGTCGACGGCGACGGCGGCGTCGGCGGCCATGCCGAGCACCAGGAAGGCCATGGCGATGCGGTGATCGAGGTGGGTGGCGACGGTGCCGCCACCGATCCGCACGCCCGGACGGCGGCCGGCGACGGTGAGGCTCGTCTCGCCCTCGGCGCAGGCGACGGCGTTGGCCTCGAGGCCACGGGCGACGGCGGCGAGGCGGTCGCTCTCCTTGACGCGCAGCTCCTCGAGCCCGTCCATCACCGTCGGCCCCTCGGCGAAGGCGGCGGCGACGGCGAGGACGGGGTATTCGTCGATCATGGCCGGGGCGCGCTCGGGCGGCACCACCACGCCCTTCAGCCTCGAGGCGCGGACGTGGACGTCGCCGATGCGCTCGCCGCCCGACAGGCGCTCGTTCTCGATGGTGAGATCGCCGCCCATTTCGACGAGCGTCTGGAACAGGCCGGTGCGCAGCGGGTTGAGCAGCACGTTCTCCACCGTGACGTCGGAGCCGGGCACGATCAGGCCGGCGACGACGGCGAAGGCGGCGGAGGAGGGATCGCCCGGCACCACGACGTGCTGGGCTCGCAGCTCGGGGCGGCCGACGAGGCGGATCAGGCGCTCGCCGTTCTCGGCGATCTCGACCGAGAGGTCGGCGCCGAAGCCCTGGAGCATGCGCTCGGTGTGGTCGCGGGTGGCGATCGGCTCGATCACGGTGGTGACGCCGGGGGCGCCGAGACCGGCGAGGAGGACCGCCGACTTGACCTGGGCGGAGGGCATCGGCACGCGGTAGGTGATCGGCACCGGGGTCTGCGGGCCCTTGAGGGTCAGCGGCAGGCGATCGCCGGCGCGGGCGATGACGGCGACGCCCATCTCGCGCAAGGGGTTCAGCACGCGGCCCATGGGCCGGCGGGAGAGCGAGGCGTCGCCGACGAAGGTGGCGGCGATCGCATGGCCACCGACGAGGCCCATGGTCAGGCGCGAGCCGGTGCCGGCGTTGCCGAAGTCGAGCACGGTCTCCGGTTCGAGCAGGCCGCCGCAGCCGAGCCCGGAGACGCGCCAGGCGCCCTCGCCGTCGCGGGTGACGGTGGCGCCGAGGGCACGCATGGCGGCGCCGGTGCCGAGCACGTCGTCGGCCTCGAGCAGGCCCTCGATGCGGGTCTCGCCGAGCGAGACGGCGCCGAACATCAGGGCGCGATGGGAGATCGACTTGTCGCCGGGGACGCGGATGCGCCCGGTGAGGGCGCCACCGGGGCGGGCGGAGAGCGGCTTGGCGGCGGCGTGGCTCATGGGCGGGTCTCGAGGCGTCGTGATCGCGGGAGGCCCCTCCTATCACGAGGGGCGGGGCGGCGTCATCCGTCGCCGTATCCGCCGAGGCGCGCGCGAGGAGGCGACCGGGTGCGATTCGGTTTTGACAGGCGCGCGGCTTCGGACTAGAGGGGGATGATTCCTTCCTCTTTCTTTCGCGAGACGATCCGTGGCGAAACCCGAACTCGGCACCAAGCGCCTCTGCCCGAACTGCGGCACCAAGTACTACGACCTGAACCGCGACCCGATCCTGTGCCCGAAGTGCGGCACCACCTTCACGGTGGCGGCGATCGCGCTGCGCGCCAAGGCGGCTCCGGTCGAGGAGGAAGAGGTCGAGGCGGAGGAGGCCCTGCCGGTCGACTTCGTCAGCCTCGAGGAGGCCGACGCCGAACAGAGCGGCGGCGAAGAGGTTCCGGAGATCGAGGACGAGGAGATCGCCGACATCGGCGACGATCTCGGCGACGACACGTTCCTCGAGCCCGAGGACGACGAGGAAGACATCGACGGCATCGACATCGACGTCGCGGCCGAAGACGAGGAGCGCTGAGGGCGGAAACCCTCGGCATTCCGGCACCGAGCGGGGCGCCGGGCGAAGAGTTTTCCACACCCCCTTTCACCGCCTTCGAAAAAAATGTCCGAGGGGGGCGAAAAGGGGTTGATCGAAGGGCGGGATGCCTTTAGAGATCGCCGCCGTCGGCCGGGGTTCCCAAGCCTCGGCGGAGAACGAGTGGGGCCATAGCTCAGTTGGGAGAGCGCTTGAATGGCATTCAAGAGGTCAGGGGTTCGACTCCCCTTGGCTCCACCAAATCTCCTTCAGAAAAGCCCCGGTTCGCCGGGGCTTTTTGCTTTTCGAACAGCTCGACCCCACTTCGCGCGGAAGATCGTCGGGAGCCGGCGTCGTTCGAATCGTTGCCCGGCTCGTCCAAACCGTCGGGCGACGCGAGGTCGAGACGGCGCGCATTGCGCTTCGCGCGCGCGGACATGGGCGTCTTCGCCCGCCTGCTCCCGAGGACGACCGCGATTTTCGGTGAGCTCGATGCGAGCCTTCATCCACGGGCGGTTCGATCTCGCGCGCAGCGTCGACCGTGCCCGACCCGTGGCTGTGCAAGATGACCGAAACCTTCGACCAGGTCGCATGGCGCCAGGCTCATGTCGCGTGCTCGGCATCGGCTGGGCGCCCCTCTTCAAGCGGCCCGCTGCGGGCATGCTCGAACGGATTCGCCTCGATCGACGCCAGCGGTTTTCCGCGAGCGTCGATCGAGGTGCTGATCGACGGTGCTCGTCGTGCCGCATCCGATCGGAGGTTCGCGCCGGCCCAACTCGGGGACCAGAGCCGAGGCGCCGTCGCTCACAGGCGTGCAGAAGCCGGACCGAATTCGCCCGCGCCTTTTCGCGTGGTGAGACGGCGCGGCAGGGAGTTGCCGACAAAGGCGGGTCGCTCGAGGCGGGTCATGTCCGCGGCTGTTGCCGTCGCGCCGACGGGAGGCGGGCGCGGTCGTCGGTGGAACGCAGCAGAGAGGGGGCGAGCTCGCCGCCGGCATAGGCGACGAGCCCCTTCAGTCCGGCGGCTCCGGTGGTGATGGTGGTGCTGTCCCGATCGACGAAGATCGCGCGTCCCACCGCCGTTTCGGTTCGGCCGACCCGGCCGCAACCGTCGAGAACCAGGATCCACGTCTCGCGTTCGGCCGACAGATCCCATGACGTCCCGGGGTCGAGATCGATGCACTCGAGCACGAACTGCGGGCAGGCGGCGAGAAGGGTGCGGTCGGCGGTGACGACCACCGGGTCGCAGCGACCGTCGATCGGGGCGGCGCGCGTGGCGGCGGCGGCATTGTAGACGTGGAGTTCGCGTTGCGAGCCGTGGTCGAACAGGCGGAAGGTCGCGTCGCTGCCGGAATGGATCTCGGCGACGACGAGGCCGGAGCCGAGCGCGTGCACCGTGCCGGCCGGGACCAGGACGACGTCGCCCTCGGCGACGGGAATCCAGGCCATGCGCTCGGCGATCGAGCCGTCCTCGATCGAGGCGCGGATCTGGCAGAAGGTCAGGCGGTGCTGGAGTCCGACCGCGACCATGGCCCCGGGGGCCGCGGACAGGACGTACCACGCCTTGGTGCGACCGTGCTCCAGCCCGATCGAACGGGCCAAGGCGTCGTCGGGGTGGACCTGGATCGGCAACGGCTCGGTGGTGAACAACAGTTCGAGGACGAGACCGCCATCGGCGGCACGCGCCTCACCGCGATCGAAGCGGAGTTCGCCGATCGCCTCGCCGCTCTCCTGGAGCGTGCTCCAGGGTCGGAGGTTTCGACTGCCCCAGGGTTGATGCACGATCCGTACTTCGGCCTGTTCGATGATCACGGCGGTCGCCTCGGTCTCGATTGGGGGAGGGGCGCGGGAGGTGGAGGCCTCCGGCGCCCGGCGCTCGGTCGAACCGTGCCGGGGAACGCGCGGCTCGCGGCGGACCGTCAGCGATAGCGACAGACCCGGTGGCCGGCGGTGTTCGAGTAGTAGCAGTAGCGCTCGCCGCGGCGCGGGCGGGTCGCATCGGCGACGAGGGCACCGGCGGTGGCTCCGACCACGCCGCCGACGAGCGCGCCGCCGACACTGTTGGAGGCGACCCCGCCGATGACGGCGCCGCCGACGCCGCCGATTCCGGCGCCTTCGGCCATGCGGGTGTCACGGGCGTTGGCACAGGCGCCGAGACCGAGGGCGACCAGACCGAGGACGGCGAGGGTGATGATACGGGTCTTCATGGGGATGTCCTTTCGAAAGGCCGATCGGGCCATCGGCCGGAGGCCGACGTCGGGTCGGAGGGAGACGTGAAGGTCAATCGGGGCGACGAAGCGGCTCGATCGGGCCACCGGACGGGGCTTCCTGGCGGTTGGGCTGCGGCGGTCGTTCGCGGCGGTCGGGTCGGGTGGGCTGCTCGCGACGGTTCTGTTGCGGCGCCTGCTCCTGCCGCTCGGGGCGACCGGCCTGATCCGGCCGACGGACGCGGTCGGGGGCGACGTCGCCGCGCGGGGAGGGCTCGAGGCGGGGCGGACGCGCTTCTGTCGGCACGGGCGTCGGATGGTCGACCGGCGCGGGTCGGCCGATCATCGGGGGCTTGGGAGCATCGGGGCGGACGACCGGGCCGGATCGGATCGGCGGGCGACCGTCGCCGGGGCGATCGAGGTTCGAGGGCGGCGGGGGGCGCGTTTCCCGGCCGAAGCCGGGGTCGCGCGGGCCGCCGCGCCAGCGGCGATCGTCGATCCAGGACCGGCCACCGTAGTGGGCGCCCCAGTAATCGCCGATTCCGAAGGTCAGCACCGAGAGACCGAACATGCCGGCGTCGCTCGACAGGCGGGCGCGCCGACCGGAGCGGAGGAAGTCGATGCGGTTGCCGGGAAACCAGCCGCGATCGCCGTCGGCGGCGACGTCGCACCAGCTGGCGCGGCGGAGGCAGCCGTAGATCTCGAGGCTCTCGCCGGCGGAGACGCGGGCGACGCGGGGGTAGTCGTTGCCGGGCCCGGCCCGCAGCGAGGCCGAGGAGCGCGCGAACCCTTCGGCCGCCAGCGCGACGGAGGGGGCGAACAGAACGGCGAGAGCGAGGGCGAGGGCGGGACGGGTGCGGCGGATGGTCATGAGAGGTCACTTTCTCGGTTGGTCCGACGACCCGAGAGCGCGGCGAGACGGTGGACGGCCGTCGTCACGCGCTCTCGGCCACGGTGGGGGGGACCGTGGACGGGTCGATCGGTCTCGTCTGCGCACCCGGCCGTCAGGGGTGACCGGGTGGAGACATCAGCGCGGGGCGACGTGGGATTCGACCAGCCAGAGCTGGTGATCGGCGCCGCGCGAGACTTCGGTGAAGAGATCGGCGGTGTCGGCGTCGCCGAAACCGGAAGCGAGATCGATGGCTTGGCGCACGGACCCACCGAAGGCGGAGAGCCCGCCCGCCAGGGCGAACAGATGTTCGTTCGCGTCGGCGATGCCGAGGTCGTAGGGCACCAGGAACGACCGCTTCGCGGCGAGCTGGACGGTGCCGTGGGCGGTGCCGCCGAGGCCGCCGGTGCGTTCGGCGACGAGATCGGACCAGCCCGCCACTTCGGCGGCGATGCGGTCGAACAGCTCGTGGACGGCGATGAAGCCGGGACCGCGCACGTTCCAGTGCGCCTGCCTGACCTGCGCCTCGAGATCGATCGACGCCGCCAGATGGCGGTTGAGCAGTTCGATCGACTGGGCGCGGATCTCGGCGGACAGGGTGTTGTGCGTCGTTCTCATGAGAAAGCCTCCGGTCCCGCTCGATGGTGTTCGCCGGCCGGTGGGCAATGCCTCGTGTCGCCTCGGAAGGAGAGCGCGGGAACCGGGAGGGGAACCTTCGACTTCGATCCTATCGGGTGTGCGGGATCTGTCGGCAGGCTCGGAAACTACTCGAGGGGAGGGCGGATGCGGCGGCGTGTGCATGGGGATACTCACCTTCGGCCGGACCCGAGCGCGACGCCGACGACCACGGCGGCGATCAGCATCGAGAGCTCGTGTGCGACGACGAGGCGGGAAGACTCGGCCAGCAGGGCGACGACGGCGGGCGCCTCGGGCCGCGTCGCCGCCAGGATCCGGGCGGCGAGGGCGAGCAGTGTCGGTAGGCCGGTCACCGCAGCAGCCTCCGGCCGGCGTCGTCGCGGAGGCGCTCCCATCGGGCGTCGTCTCGGCCCGATGGGGCGGACGGCGGCGCCAGGGGAAGGGCTCCGATCGACGAGGGGGTCGAGGACGACCCTAGACGGCGAGTGCCGGCTTCGAGCAGGGTCGGAATCTACTCGAGCCGTGCTGCGAAGACGGCCGACCCGACCTCACCGCGTTCGATCGTTCGCGCCGCGCGGTCGAGGATCGGTCGATCAGGCGGCCGCGGGAACCGTCGGCGCGACTTCGGGGCTCACGTGGGTGTGGACGTCGACGCTCTTCGGGGTGGTCCGAGCGAGGATCTCCTCGGCCCGGGCGATCTCCTCGGCGGTGCCGTGCGCCGACACCAGGAAGCCGTCGGCCTTCACCGCGCCCTCGTACCGAATCACGCTGTCCTCGGGGATACCGATTCCGTAGAGCGCGGCGCCGAGCGCGCTCAGGCCGCCGACCACGATCGCGTTCTCCAACACCGACACCGCCAGCGCCGAAACATAACCGAGCACCACCACCTGTCCGACCACGGGAACGGTCAGGAGCAGTCCGCCGAAGAACAGCCCCCACAGCGCGCCCCAGAACGCGCCACGCGTGCCCCAGAAGCGGACGCGGTCGCCGGAGTTGTAGAATCCGACGACCTTCTCCTCGGTATGGAAGCCCTTGCCGACCAGGCTGAGCCTGGTCATGGCGAAACCGCCCTCGCTCAGTTTACGGATCGCGGTCTCGGCCGAGATGTGATCGTCGAAGACGGCGATGACCGTGTCGGTGATCTTCATGGGGTCCTCTCCTCGCGGACGGTCGAAGCCGACCGACCCGCCGACGTCCGTCGGGACGTCCGGGTCGCGGCGCGTCCGGCCCCGACCCTAGGGACCGTCCCCCGAGGTCGGCAGAATCGGAAAACACTCGAGACCGCCACCAGACTCACCGCGCGGGCGGGCGGCGGGCGTCCAGCCCCTCGCTCATCGCCTTGAAGGTGACGTCGTAGCGAAAGACGTCGCGGGCGTAGTCGACGGTCTCCGAGCCGACCACCCGCCACACCGACCATTCGACGCTCTCGAACCACACGTTCGGATCGCCCGCCGTCTTGCGCAGCCGCGAGATGCGGGGCGGCCCGGCGTTGTAGCTGGCCAGCACAAGCATCAGCCGATCGACGTCGTCGATGCCGGGCGGATCGACGTGGACCTTGCGCAGATGGGCGAAGTATTCGGCGAAGGCGTGGATGTTCTGTTCCGGGTCGAGCAGGTCGGTGATGCCGACGATCGGCAGCCGCGCCGTCGACGGCATCATCCGCATGATCCCGGTGGCGCCGACCCGCGCATCACCAGCCCTGGGTCGAACCGCGATTCCTGGAACGCCACGGCGGCGATCAGATGGGGATGGATGCCGTAGATCTCGCCATAGGTGCGGAAGTGCCCCCAATAGGACCGCAGTCGCCGCACGCTCTCGTCGGCGGCGGCGGGCTTCAACCGGCGATCGCTCGCCAGAAGGCTCCGGCGGCGCAGATTGCCCGCCTCGGTGCCGCTCTCGGCCGAGGCGACGAACCGGTCGATCTTCGCCGCCAGCAGCGGGCTGCCCTTGCGATAGGCCCAAGCGATCTCGACGTCGGTACGGATCGGCGCGGAGGCATGGACGCGGACGCCGGGGAAGATCTTCACCCACAGGTCGAGCATGTGGCCGTCGGCGACGGTCGCCTCGATCAGCCCCGCCCGCACCATCTCGATCAGATCCTCGCTCTCCAGTCGCTCGTCCGCCTCGCGAACGACGATCGGCGCGCGGCCGAGCGCCGCCAGATCGACGTTCACCCGCTCCACGCTCTTGCGGAAGCTCGACGAGCGCCGCACCGTGATCGTTCGGCCCGAGAGATCGAGCCGATCGTCGATCTCCGGCACCTTCGCGCTGGTGACGACGAGTTCGCGCACCCCCGTCGCCAGCGGCCGGGAGAAGTCGACCGAGCGGCGCCGCTCCTCGGTCACGGTGAGGTTGCCGAACGCGACGTCGCCGCGCCCCGCCACCAGATCGCTCAGCAACCGGTCGAGCGGCGTCGGGACGATGAAGACGAAGATGCGCCGCGACCGATCGCGGATACCGGCGTTGATCTGTTTCTCGAACAGCTCGAGCTGCTCGACCGCCACGCCGGCCGACTCCCCCTTCTCCGGGTGGAAGTAGAGCCGGCTGTAGGGGATCAGCACCCGCGGGCGCCGGGCCGCGACGATGGCGTCGAAGTCGCTGGTGAAGGTCCTTGCGACGTCCGTGCGCAACGGCTTGCACGACATCACCGCCTCGGCCCGTGGCGCGAGGCCGACGAGCGTGACGATGGCGGCGAGAAGGCCGACGGCGAGGGCGAAGCCCCGCGGCAATGACGCGAACGTAGCCCCTGGGCGCGACCGACCCGTGGTCATCGTCACCTCCTCAGGATATCCTGCCGTATCGGTCGGCGCCGTCACACGACCGTGCCGACCAGTTTGCCGATCCCCGCCGTCAGAGCCATGGCGATCGCGCCCCAGAAGGTGACCCGAAGCGTGGCGCGGACGACGTCCGCTCCGCCGGCCCGCGCGCCGATCGCACCCAGCAGGGCCAGGAACAGCAGTGAGGCGACCGAGACGATGGTCACCAGCAGGTTCGTCGGCGACACCACCACCATCAGCAACGGCATCGCCGCGCCGACGGCGAAGGTCGCCGCCGAGGTCAGTGCCGCCTGGATCGGCCGCGCCGTGGTCGCCTCGGAGATACCGAGCTCGTCGCGGGCATGGGCCCCGATCGCGTCCTTGGCCATCAGCTGATCGGCGACGGCGCGGGCGAGTTCGAGCTCGACCCCGCGCTCGACCCAGATCCGCGCGAGCTCCTCGCGTTCGGCCGCCGGCTGGTCGACCAGCTCGCGCGCCTCGCGGGCGAGATCGGCCGCTTCGGTGTCGGCCTGGGAACTGACCGAGACGTATTCGCCGGCCGCCATCGACATGGCGCCGGCGACCAGCCCGGCCACGCCCGCAACCAGCACCTCCGACGACGAGGTCGCCGCCGCCGCGACGCCGACGATCAGACTGGCGGTCGAGACGATGCCGTCGTTGGCGCCGAGCACGGCGGCGCGGAGCCAGCCGATGCGCGTGACGAGATGACGTTCGGGACGGGAGTGGATCATCTGGCCCTCCGAAGGGGCGGGGTCGCCGCGCCGTCGGTGGCGCGCCCGTCCCGAGGCACAGTCTACGCCTCGGGGGGACGGAGCGCAGGACGTAGAACCCCGGTCGGGGGCAGAGCCATCAACGGATGAGGCCGAGCCCGAGGATCCCCGAGACGATCAGGAACACCGCGACGATGTAGTTGAGCAGGCGCGGCATCACCAGAATGAGGATGCCGGCGATCAGAGAGACGATCGGTTGAAGATTGCCGATGCTGAAGGTCATGACGTCTTCCTTCCTCGGTTCGCCGGGCGTCACCGGTTCGTCGGCGACGCCTCAGGTCTCCCTCTTGCTCCACAGCGAGCACCAGCCGACCGAGGAGATCGGCCCCTCGACCAGTTCGCAACCGGAGGGGGCCTCGAAGTTTCCGCAGGCGGCGCAGGCCTTGTCGCCGTTCGGCGACGACCGATAGGCGGCCACCGCCTGCGAGGTCCTGGTCGCGGCGAGAGCGGTGCTCGCCGCCAGAACCGGCAAGGCCAGCGCGGCGGAGGCGCCGATCAGGACGGAGCGGCGAGACGGTGTCGTCGGATCGGTGTCGAATGGGTCGTTCATCTCACCCTCCTCGGAGGACGGGGGGAATCCCGCAAGTCTCGAAGAGCCTACAGCACGCCCCCGGGCGGGATGAGGTTCGGAAACTACTCGAGCCCGCTCGACGGACAGCGCCCGTCGCCGCGGCACGACCCCCTAGCGCGCGCCCACCGCCAGGGTCGTCACCGACCCGACCGTGCCGATCAGCACCGCGCCGACCCGGTCGCCCAGGCCGACGTGGGCGTCCGACACCGGCTGACCGGCGAGGAAGCGTTCGCCCAGCAGCCGCACGACGTCGGGGCTCTTGGTGAACTGGTCGTGGTTGAGGGAGTCGCCGCCGCTCATCGCGGTCAGATCGATCACGTCGACCCCCTGCCTCTCCAGCATGGCGCGGTGGGGCGCGGCGAAGGGATCGATCGCGCCGAGCCGCACGCCGCCGCCGGCGACGAACTTCGCCAGATCGAGCGCATGGTCGTCGCGCGACACGAACAGGGTGAAGCGCGGCCCCCGCCCGATCCGGGCGAGCTGGCCGCGAAAGACGTCGACGTCGAGATCGGGGGACGCGAGGATCACGTTGCCGAGCTTGGCCGACACGCCGCCGTCGCGGATCGCCATCTGCCGCACCGCCTCGACCGCGGGCCAACCGCCCATCGAATGGGCCAGCACGGTCACGTCGGCGACGCCGGGATCGGCGACCGCCGTCCGCAGCACCCGCTCCAGCGCGTCGCGCGCGACGGTGGCGCTCTCCTTGTCGTAGTCGTAGGCCCAGACGGACCCGCGCGACGCCCAGGAGAACAGGACCGGCACGAAGTCGGTTCCGGTGTCGTGCACCAGCTGGGCGAAGCGGAACACCGCCTCGTCGTGGCGCGTGTCGAAGCCGTGGACGAACACCAGCACCCGGCGCTTGCCGGTGCGGTGGAACCAATGCCTCACGGCCGGCGTGTCCATCGCCGAGGTCCCGACCACGGCGAAGCCCCGCGCCGGATCGGTCGGGCGACCGGACGGCCACTGCACCTCGCCGACGGTTCGGGTCCGCTCAGGAGGAATCGACACCTCGACCCGGTCGATCTCGACCTTCGCGCCGCGTTCGCCGTCGAACGGCATGTCGGGACGTCCGGTCGGCGCGCGGGTGGTCACCACCAGCATGTCGACCCGCGACGCGCCCGCCGCTCCGAGCGTGGTCGGCGCCAGGCCCCCGGCGGCATGGCCGGCGCACCCGGCCAGGCCGAGCACCACCGCGATCACACCGAAACGGGCCCTCTGGCCGGGGGAACGCATGACGTCACAGTCGGCCGAGCAGGAGCAGCACGACGACGACGATGAGGATCAACCCCACGCCGCCGCTCGGGACGTAGCCCCAATTGGCGCTGTGCGGCCAGGTCGGCAGCGCGCCGACGAGAAACAGGATCAGGACGATGAGGAGGATGGTGCCGAGACTCATGGGGGGTCTCCTTTCGAGAGGCCGCCGGTCACGATCGCCAATACGTTCGCGATCGTGACCGGTGTTCGTCGTTACTTGGTGTACTTGTATTCAGGCAGGGCCTTCAGCGAGTCCTTGGTGGCGCCGCCGAGATACATCTCGGCGTCACGAACCTCGAGCGAGCTGGCCGGAACCACCACGAGCTTGTTGCCGACGCCGAGGAAGCCGCCGACGGACAGCACCGCGAACGGGACCTTGTCGGTCGGGGTGACGATCAGATCGTCGATCGTGCCGACGGTCTCGCCGGTCTCGTTGACGATGGCCGCGCCGACCACCTTGGAGGTGCGGTAACCGGTCGCCAGGGTGGTGGCGTCCACCTTCATCAGCGAGATGGTCTGCACCACGCCCTGCGCGAACGCCGGGCCGGCCAGGACGGCGCCGACGAGGGCGACGCTCACGAGAAACTTGGTCGAAATGGTCATGGGGATCGTCCTTCGATGTGGGAGGGCGTCCGCGAACCGCGATGGCCCGCGGAGCGGTCGTCACTTCTTCAGCGCGTCTTTGGTGCTGCCGACGAGATTCTGGATCTTGCCGGCCATCTGGTCGGCCTGCCCGTCCGCGACGAGCTTGGCGTCTCCGAGGACCTTGCCGGCCCCTTCTTCGAGAACGCCCTTGATCTGCTTGGCGGAACCGACGATGCGATCTTTGTTCATGATTTCGATCCTTTGGGTTCGAGGGCTCGCGGGCGGTCGACGGCCCTTGTCCACGAGCGGGTGCCGGCGTCGGACGGGGCCGTCCGGCGGTGAGAGAAGCGGTGACCGACGGCGTCAGTGCTCGGGCATTTCGCTCGACGGGCTTCGAATGAAGCCCTGGGCGGAACCGGCGAAGCGGTGCGCGAGATCGCTGTGCTCGAGGGCGCTGGCCGCATGCCGTTCGGCGGTGGGGTGATCACCGAGTTCGTAGAAGTGGGACGCCTGATGGTGATGGTGCGCGGCGGCGTGGTGATGGGCCGCCGCCTGGTCATGGTGGGCCGCGGCCAGACGCTCGGGAGCTGATTTCATCGGGAAACCTCCCCCGGGGCTGTCGTGGAACATCGATTCCCGTTCGCGAATTCGGACACGGGGGAGCGTTGCCGCGACGACCGGCCTCGTCGTGAGGGATGGTGGGATCGCTGGGATCGAGATCGAGCCTAGGGGGCATCGCCCGACGCAGGCAGCCTCGGAAACTACTCGAGTTCGCCGGTCGGGGCGCGGAGGGGAGGATCGCCGTCCGCACCGCCGCGCGCCGCGAGCACCAGCCGCGCCAGAGCCGGCAACGACTTGGCGCCGGTCCGCGCCATGATTGCGGCGCGGTGGTTCTCGACCGTGCGCTGGCTGATGCCGAGATCGGCGGCGATGTTCTTGCTCGGCTGCCCGGCCAGCACCAGATCCATGATCTCGCGCTGGCGGTCGGTCAGTCCGGCCAGCCGGGCCTCGGAGGTCTCGCGCCAGATCGCCTTCTGGTCGGCGTCGCGGGCGAGATCGAGCGCCTGGCGCACCGCCGCCACCAGATCGTCTGCGCCGAGCGGCTTCTCCAGGAAGTCCATCGCCCCGGCCTTCATCGCCTCGACCGCCATGCCGACGTCCGACCGGCCGGTGATCATGATCGCCGGCAGCCGTCGTCCGGTCTCCGCCAACCGTCGCAGCAGGTCGAGCCCGCTCATTCCGGGCAGATAGGCGTCGATCAACAGGCACGACACCTGCGCCCATGGCTCCGGCGTCGCCAGGAATGCCTCGGCGCCGGCGTGATCGACCACGCTCATGCCCTCGCACTCCAGTAGGTTCCGCAGCTCGAGCCGCATCGCCTCGTCGTCGTCGACCACGTAGACCACCGCCGCGCCTCGCTCGATCGGTGCGGCCTCCGCCGCGACCGGCGTGGGCGCGGCCGCGACGGTCCCGGCCGCCGGATCGGCGAGCAGGCGGGTGACCAGACGCAGCAGCGCGTCCGCCCGCATCGGCTTGTCGACGTGGACGCACGCCGCCTCGGCGATCTCGCGCAGGATCACCGGCGAGATCTCCCCGGTCAGAACGATCACCGGCAGCGGCCGCGAGGTGCGCCCGCGCAGGGTCGTGGCGATCGTCACACCGTTCGATCCGCCGGGGAGATTGTAGTCGACCAGCAGAAGATCGGGCCGCACCCGGCCGCGCGCCACGATGTCGAGCGCCGCCGGACCGTCGGCGACGGTCGTCACCCGATGCCCGGCCTCCTCGAGCAGCGTCCGCAGCAGCTCGCGCACGTCGTCGTCGTCCTCCACCACCAGGACGGTGCCGACCGGGGCGAGCGCGGGTTCCGGCGCGGACACGGGTCGAGCAGCGGCCGTCGCCATCGACGGCGGTTCGTCGACGACCTCGGCTTCGACGGCGAACGACGATCCCCGCCCCGGACGGGAGCGGACGTCGATCGCGTGGCCGAGCAGGTCGCCGAGCCGCTTGACGATCGACAGCCCGAGCCCGAGCCCGCGCGCCCGCTCGCGCACCGAATTGTCGATCTGATGATACTCCTCGAAGATCGACTTCAGCTCGGCCTCGGGAATGCCGATGCCGGTGTCGTGAACCTCGATGCGCACCCGGTCGCCGTGACGGCGGCACCCCAGCAGCACCTTGCCGCGCCGGGTGTACTTGAGCGCGTTCGACAGGAGATTGCGCAGCATCTGTTCGAGCAGTCGCGGGTCGCTCGCCACTCTCAGGCGCGACGGCACCACCCGCAGCGACAGGCCCTTGGCCTCGGCGTGATAGGTGAACTCGGCCTTCATCCGGTCGAGGAGATCGGCGATCGGGACGGCCGAGACCTCCGCCCTCACCGTGCCCGCCTCGATCTGGTTCATGTCGAGCAGCGTGTCGAGCATGCCGGTCATGGCACTCAGCGTCTCGTCGAAGCGGCGGACGACGTCCTGCGCCTTGTCGCCCTGGACCGTGCGCGCCAACAGCCCCTGGAGCAGGCACAGGGTCTGCAGCGGCTGGCGCAGATCGTGGCTGGCGGCGGCGAGAAAGCGGGTCTTGGCGAGATTGGCGAGGTCGGCCTGACGTCGCGCCGCGTCGAGCGCCTGGGCGGTGCGGCGTCGTTCGGTGACGTCGGTGAAGGTGATCACCACGCCCTCGACCCCGTCGCCGCGAACCCGGTAGGGTTGCACCCGGCGCAGGAACCAGGTGCCGGTCTCGGTCTCGATCTCGCGTTCGATCGCCTGCAGGGTGCGAAGCACCGCGCGCGCGTCGGCCGACAGCGCCGCGTCGGCGGCGAGCGAGCGCAGATCGGCGAGCGGGCGACCGATGTCGCCGGGCAGGATCGCGAACAGCGACCGGGTCGCCGGGGTGAAGAAGCGGATCGCCAGCGAGGCGTCGAGGAACAGCGTCGCCACGTCGGTCGAATAGAGCACGTTCTGCAGATCGTCGGCGGTGGTGCGGTGGCGCTCCAGCGTCTCCTGCAGCTGGCCGTTCAGCGCCGTGAGCTCCTCGTTGAGCGACTGGAGTTCCTCCTTGGAGGTCAGCAGTTCCTCGTTGGTCGACTGATACTCCTCGTTGACCGACAGTGCCTCCTCGGTGACGGCCTTCTGTTCCTCGCTCGACAGCTCGAGATTGCGGATCGCGGCGTGCAACTCCGAGCGGGTCGCGTCGAGTTCACGCTCGAGCTCGATCACGCGGGGATCGTCGTCGTCGGAGGAGGACGGGGTGGTGTTCCGAGCCGCCTTCTCGGCCTGCTCGACGAAACACACCAACATCATCTCCTCGCCGCCGTGGGTCAGCGGTGTGACGTCGACGGCGAAGCGGAGTGCCGCGCCGAGGTGGACGATGCTCCCCCCTCCGACCACCGTGTGTTCGCGCTTCTCTCCGGCCCGATGGATCGCGGCGCGCAGCTTGGTGCGCAGCGTCGGCGGGGTCATGTCGATCAGATCGCGGCTCGGCCAGCCCGGGGCCACCCGCAGAAACCGCTCGGTCGGTCCGATCGAGTAGAGGCACTGGCCGGCGGTGTCGATCAGAACCGCCGCCGGGGCGAAGCGCTCCATCACCATGTGGCGGCACAACTCGGCCAGACTGCCCTGGCGCGAGAGCGACTGGATATCGCCGGATCGCTCGACCAGACGGCCGGCATTGGAGAAGTTGGGCACGAGATGATGGTCGACCGGGCGCCCACGCCCGACGCGGCGCCAGATCCGCTCCGATTTGAACTCGACTTCGAAGCGATCCCCGACCTCGCCCAGGCTCTCGGTGCCGCCGAGGAGCAGCAGGCCGCCCTCCACCAGGGCGAAGTGGAACAGTGCCATCACCTTGTACTGTGCCTGCTGGCCCAGATAGATCAACAGGTTGCGGCACGAGATCAGGTCCATGCGCGAGAACGGCGGATCGGAGAGGACGTCCTGAACCGTGAACACCACCTTCGAGCGCAGATCCTGTCCGACGCGCAGGCCCTGGTCGTCGCGGGTGAAGAACCGCGCCAGCCGCTCGGCCGAGACGTCCGTCTCGATCGTCGTCGGGTAGAGCCCCTCGCGCGCGACCGCCACCGCGTCGGCGTCGACGTCCGAGGCGAAGACCTGAAGGCGGATGTTGCGCCCGGATTCGGTGATCGCCTCCTGGAACACCATCGCCAGCGAATAGGCCTCCTCGCCGGTGGAGCAGCCCGCCACCCAGATGCGCAGGGGATGTTCGGGCGGGCGAGCGGCGATCATCTCCGGTGCGATCTCGTTGCGCAGTCGCGCGAACACCGCCGGATCGCGGAAGAAGCGGGTGACGTTGATCAAGAGATCCTTGGCGAGCAGATCGACCTCGGCCGGATCGCCGACGAGTCGGTCGAGGTAGCGGTCGGTGTCCTCCGGCGCGATCGCCAGCATCCCCATGCGCCGTTCGATCCGCCGGCGCAGCGTTCCGGGCTTGTAGGGCGTGAAGTCGTGCGGCGTCCGCGTGCGCAACAGCGCGACGATCTCCGCCAATCGATCGGGAGCGCCGATCGAACCGGCCGTCCCGAGGGAGGGGCCGTGCCGCGCTCGGTCGAGCAGGACGGCGGGAATCTCGGCGAGCGGCAGGACCAGGTCGACCGAGCCGGTTTCCACCGCGTTGCGCGGCATGCCGCTGAACCCGGCCTCGCTCGGATCCTGGGCGATCACCAGCCCTCCGGCCGCCTTGATCGCCCGCACGCCGAGACTGCCGTCCGATCCGGTGCCGGAGAGCACGATGCAGATCGCGCGGGAGCCGAAGTCCTTCGCCATCGACCGCAGCAGGAAGTCGAAGGCGTGGCGCGCGCCGTGGCGATCGGCCGGCGGCGACAGATGCAGCAGACCATCGGTGACGGACAGATAGAACGCGGGCGGGATGACGTGGAGCCGGTCGGGCTCGAGACGGAGCCCGTCGCTCACCTGGACGACCGACATCGCGGTGTACCCCGCGAGCAGATCGACCATCAGGCTCTCGTGGGTCGGGTCGAGGTGCTGGACCAGCACGAAGGCCATGCCGGTATCGGCCGGCAGCGCCGACAGCAGCTTCCGGCAGGCCTCGAGGCCTCCCGCCGACGCACCGATCCCGACCGCCACGAGGCCGGTGTCGATCGCGTTCGCTCGTGGGGGAAGGCCCGCCATCGCATCCACCTTCGACGGACGCCGCCGTCTCGGGACCGGTCGTGATTCTATCACGCCACGATCGAACCGGCGCGACATTCCATCCTCCGACGATCGGAAGAGGTTCGTGGCGGCGGCGTGCCCTTCGAACCGCCCGTGCGCTCGCGCCGGACGGATGGGTAGATTCCGATCCTCGCGCATCGTCTCCCGACCGGGTCGAATGGGTTCAGACGAGCCGCTCGTTCGAGGGCTCGTCGTCCTCGAGTGGGCCCTGCCTCCGCCCCGGGGCAGGGTCCCCGACGGCCTAGCGCGCGCCCCGCGTGCTCTCGCCTTCGCGAGACGCCTCGTTCCGGAAAGGAACTCCCCCATGACGAATTCGACCCGTACCCTGTTCGGCGCCCTCTTCCTCTCGACCGCGCTCCTCTCTCTCCCGGCCCTGGCCGAGACGACGGCCTTCAAGGCGACCCTGTCGGCGGCCGAGGAAGTGCCGGCGGTGACGTCGAAGGGGATGGGCTCGGCCGAGGCGACCTACGACGACGCCACCAAGAAGCTCACCTGGAAGGGCAGCTACTCCGGTCTCGGCGGTCCGGTCACCGCGGCGCACTTCCACGGCCCGGCCGAGGTCGGCAAGACCGGCGGCGTGCAGGTGCCGGTCGAGGCGACCGGCAGTCCCTTCATGGGATTCGCCACCCTCACCGACGCGCAGGCCTCCGATCTGCTGGGCGGGCGCCTCTACCTCAACCTCCACACCGCCGCCAATCCGAACGGCGAGATCCGCGGTCAGGTCGTCAAGGTGAAGTGAACCCCATGTCCACCGTCCCGCCGGTTCGCCGGCGGGGCGGGGCCCTTCCCGGTCGTCGGTCGCGTCGCCACCGGGCGACGGGAGCACCCGCATCTGGTCCCATCCGGGGGGCGTCATGACCGGTGCCCACGACGTCGCCGTCGATGGAGATCATCGCGATCTCGACCCAGCCTCCCTATGATCGCGCGCTCGATTCGCTCGCTCCGTCGGCGTCCCGGAGCTTCTTCTGCCGTCGCGTGGCGGCGGAAACGGCGGTGCTGTTCGTGACGCCCGTCTACGATCGATCGGTGCGAGTGGTGTCGAAGAACGCCATCGACATCGGCGCCCACCCCTACGGCGGCAACGTCTGGGTCGGCACGCCCGGCGGGATCGTCTGCGTCGCCCCCGAGGCCATCGGCGGCCTCGGTGGGGATCACCACCTGCGCCGGTCCCCGCGTCTGCTCGACGTGCCGGTGCTCCGCAGGCCGGACGGCTCGACGGCTTCGCATCCTGGATCGGACGGGCCGTCCTGCCCTCCCGGATATTGCCGAATGATCGAAATACGTAGTTCTGAGTAGATTCCGAGGCTGTTCTCTTCGGCGGAGATGGCGCGACTCGGATGCTCTCTCGCGGTCGACGAAACGTCGGCCCGAGCGGTCGATCGTCGGCAACCGCCCTCGTCATCGAGCCGACGCCCAATCTCGACGAAGGCATCGCCGACATGACCACCATCACCGAGTTCCCCGCCTGCGCGGTCATCGTGACCTTCCGAAAGAAGGCGGGACCACGCCCCGATCTCCCGGGGGCGTTCGGCGACGAAGTGGCGTCGCCGGTACGGTCGGCCTCGCCGCCGGGCTCCGCCGTTCGGATCGCCCGCTGCGCGACGATCTCGACCCTGCGCGGCGACCCCGACGTCGTCGTCCCCTTCCCCAAGGTTTCCGGACGACGACGTCGGCGACGGAACCTCGGCCACGAGACGCCCGCGCCATAACGGCTCGCAGTTTCGTGTAAGTAAGAACTCTAGTTAATAAGAGTCATATCGGCGCACTGAGCATCGAATGTTATGGCCATGAATGGGTGTTACTGAAAATGAAGTATCAAAAGTTAAATAATAGTTGCTAAATCGATTATATACTGCTCTTATTTTTCTTCGGCCGCGAATGTATCGACTTCATATTTGGATGAATGGTCCGAGAGGATACGGTCATGAACATGCGTAACAAGTACATGTACGGTGTCGCTGCATTCGTGATTTCTCTGGTCGGAGCGAACTACGCTGCTGTGGCTGCCGGCGACATCAACCCGTTCTGCCGCAACGTCGGGTGCAGCGTCCGGGGAGGGATGAACTCCATCCACGTGCCCGGCCTCATCGCCCTGAACAACGAACGGGAGCATCGCCGACACGGTCACCGCGGCCACGAGCACGGAGGTCGCGGCCACGGCGGCGGCCAGGGTGGCGGCCAGGGTGGCGGTCACGGTGGCAACAACTGAACCTCGCTTCGATCGATCCACGGCGAGAGATCCCTCGCCGTGGATCGCACGACGTCACGACGTTTCGACGCCGTCGGCGCGCAGGAGCGCCCGGAGGCGTCGAAACACATCGGCAACCGCCGCGACCATCCGTCCGGGCAGGCCCGCGTCGACCGTTCTCGGAACGGATCGCC
>JBEOKB010000261.1:0-28612 GCA_040275425.1 Siculibacillus sp.
CGACGCTCTTCCGATCTGCGAGCACCACCGCCGTCGCCGGCGCCGCCCTCACCGCGATCGCCCGCCACGCGATCGCCCCGTCGGCCGCGACCGTCCCGACCCAGGCCCCGTGTCCCACCCGCCCGGCGAAGATCTCGCCGAGCGCCGGCGCATGGACCACGCCGACGACCGGACGTCCCTCCTCGATCAGGCCGACGTTGACGGTGTACTCGCCGTTGCCCGAGACGAACTCGCGCGTGCCGTCGAGCGGATCGACCAGGAAGAACCGTGCGCCGAGATCGCCCGGCACCCGGCCCGCCGCCGCCGCCTCCTCCGCCACCACCGCGACGCCGGGAAACCGCGCCGCCAGCTCGGCGAGGAGGATCGCCTCGGCCCGCTCGTCGGCGACCGTCACCGGGCTCGCGTCGGACTTGCGCGCGACGTCGAACCCGGCCTCCGCCACGGCCAGGATCACCCGACCCGCGGTCACCGCCGCCGCCGCCAACCCGACGAGCTCCGCGTCCGGAGCGGACCGCCCCGCCCCGCTCACCGGCCGATGCCGACGTGACGGAAGCCGTGGCGCTCCACCTCTTCCGCCGGATAGACGTTGCGCAGGTCGACCAGCAGCCGATCGGCCACCACGCCCTCGAGACGGGCGAAGTCGAGCGCGCGGAACTGATCCCATTCGGTGACGATGGTGATCGCGACCGCCCCCTCCGCCGCCTCGTAGGGGCTGCGGCAGAAGGTGACGTCGCCGAGCATCGGCCGCGCCTGCTCCATCCCCTCCGGATCGTAGGCGCGAACGATCGCGCCCGCGTCCTGCAGCGCCTGGATGATCGACAGCGACGGCGCCTCGCGCATGTCGTCGGTGTTCGGCTTGAAGGTGAGTCCGAGCACGGCAACGGTCTTGCCGCGCACGTCGCCGCCCGCCGCCTGGATGATCTTGCGCGCCATCGCCCGCTTGCGCGCGTCGTTGACCGCCACCGTCGTCTCGATCAGCCGGATCGGCGCGTCGTTGTCCTGCGCGGTCTTGACCAGCGCCAGCGTGTCCTTCGGGAAGCACGAGCCGCCGTAGCCCGGCCCGGCGTGCAGGAACTTCGACCCGATCCGCCCGTCCGAACCGATCCCGCGCGCCACCTGCTGCACGTCGGCGCCGACCTTCTCGCACAGATCGGCGATCTCGTTGATGAAGGTGATCTTCATCGCCAGGAAGGCGTTGGCGGCGTATTTGATCAGCTCCGCCGTGCGCCGGTCGGTGAAGACCATCGGCGAGGCGTTGAGGAACAGCGGCCGGTAGATCTCGTTCATCACCTCGACCGCGCGCGGATCGGACGTGCCGACCACGATCCGATCGGGCCGCTTGAAGTCGGAGATCGCCGCGCCCTCGCGCAGGAACTCCGGATTGGAGGCGACCGCCACGTCGGCCTGCGGCGCCACCTCGCGGATGATCCGCTCGACCTCGTCACCGGTGCCCACCGGCACGGTCGACTTGTCGACCACCACCGTGAAGCCCTTCACCGCCGCCGCGATCTCGCGCGCCGCCGCGTAGACGTAGGACAGATCCGCATGACCGTCGCCGCGCCTGGACGGCGTGCCCACCGCGATGAACACCGCGTCCGCCTCGCCCACCGGGCCGGCCAGATCGGTGGTGAAGGTCAGCCGCCCGTCGCGCACGTTCTTGGCCACGAGGTCCTCGAGACCCGGCTCGTAGATCGGAATGCGCCCCTCGCCGAGCGCCGCGATCTTGGCCTCGTCCTTGTCGACGCAGGTCACGCTGTGGCCGAAGTCGGCGAAGCACACGCCCGAAACCAGACCCACATAGCCCGAACCGATCATCACGATGCGCATGGGGAACCACTCCGCGAACAGTCGTCGCCACCGATCGCCCCTCCGGCGATCACGGCGCCGCGACTTCTAGCAGAGCACACCCGTTTCGTCATGACCGTGTGACGGTCTCGCCGACCGCGCCGCCGTCGATGCACACCCTCCCGGGCATTCCTTGCATTCACCAATTTCACAGGGAAAAATTGCAACGCTTGTCGAATTTCACTAATACAGGGTCGTTATTCAAAGAGAGTTTACCATGCTGCAACAGGTGACGCCGACGGCCGAACTTTCGATTTCGGAAGAATCGGTCCCTCTCGTGGTCGATCTGGACGGGACGCTGCTGCGCTCTGATCTTCTGATCGATACCGGTGCAACGCACATCGGCGATCGTCCGAACGAAATCGGCGCGGTCTTCGCCGCCCTGCGTCGCGGCAAGGCCGAGCTGAAGCAGCACCTCGCCGAGCGCGTCGCGATCGACCCCGCCACCCTTCCCTACGAGGAGGCGGTGCTCGATCTCGTCCGCGCCGCCCACGCCGAAGGCCGTCCGGTGTGGCTCGCCTCCGCCAGCCACGAGCGCCACGTCGCCGCGATCGCCGAGCACCTCGGCCTGTTCGACGGCTGGCTCGCCTCCGACCGCTCCACCAATCTCTCCGGCGCCGCCAAGGCCGACCGCCTCGTCGCCGAATTCGGCGAGAAGGGCTTCGACTACGTCGGCAACGACACCCCCGACCTCGAGGTCTGGACCCATTCCCGCAAGGCGCTTCTGGTGCGCCCGTCCGCCTCGCTTCTCGCCCGCGCCCGCAAGGTCGCCGACGACGTCGAGGTCCTCGACACCGCGCCGATCGGCCGCCCCAGGGACTGGCTGAAGCTCCTGCGCGTGCACCAGTGGGCCAAGAACCTGCTGATCTTCGTGCCGCTGGCCACCAGCCACAGCTTCAACCTCGGCTCTGCGGGAGCCGCGCTGGTCGCCTTCTTCGCCTTCTCGCTGCTGGCTTCGGCGATCTACGTCGTCAACGATCTGGTCGACGTCGCGGCCGATCGGGCCCATCGCTCCAAGTGCCGCCGCCCCCTGGCGGCCGGGACGATCGGCGTGCTGCCGGCACTGGGCGTGGCCGCCGCCTTCGCGGCCACCTCCTTCGCGCTCGCCGCCGCCGTCAACGGCGCCCTCGCCGGGGTTCTCGTCGGCTATTTCGCGCTGACCACCGCCTACTCGTTCTATCTGAAGCGCAAGCTGCTGATCGACGTCGTCGCCCTCGCGATGCTCTACACCGTCCGCGTCGTCGCCGGTGCCATGGCCATCTCGGTGCCGCTGTCGGAATGGCTGCTCGGCTTCTCGATGTTCGTCTTCGTCTCGCTCGCCCTGGTCAAGCGCTACGTCGAACTCGCCGCTCGCTTCGATGCCGGCCTGCCCGACCCCACCAACCGCCGTTATCGGGTCAGCGATCTCGACGTCATCGCCGCTCTCGCCGGAGGCTCGGCCTTCAACGCGGTGACGGTGTTCGCGCTCTACGCCTCGTCCCCGGCGGTGCACGAGATCTATCGCCACCCCTTCGCGCTGTGGCTGGTCTGCCCGGTGCTGACGTACTGGCTGACCCGCGTGCTGGTGCTCGCCCATCGCCGCGAGATGGACGACGACCCGATCGTCTTCGCGCTCAAGGACCGGGTCAGTCTGGTGACCTTCGCCCTGATCGCCGTCATCGTCCTCTTCGCCAAGTTCTGACGCCGACCACGCTCCACCGAAACCGGCCGCGCGGGCCTCCCCGCGCGGTCGCCGCGTCTCTTACGTGCCTCGGTCGCGCGTGTAGCGCGCGAAGCCGAGATGGAACGGTCGCACCTTCGGCACCACCGCCGCCCGGCGATAGGCGTCGCGATCGAGGCGGAAGCCCCCGACCTCCGGCGGACTCGCGTCGCCCTCCTGGGTCTGAACCCGATAGTAGATCTCGCAGCGCGCCGGGTCCGGCGGCGCCGGTCCGTCCGACAGCGGGATCGACACGATCAGCCGCCGCGCCGCCGCCACGTCGTCGACCGCCGCCAGCGCGGCCGAGTCCGAGCAGATCGTCCGCCCCGCCGCCAGATCCGCCCGCAGCGCCGTCGTCAATTCCCCACGCGTCTCGCCGATCGCCCCGCGCTCGCCCGCCGCCTGCACGGTCCACACGCCCACGCCGACCACCGCCGCCGCCGCCAGCGCCGTCGCCGTCGCCGTGCCGATGCGTCGCTCCCACCCCGCCGCAGGGACGAGGCGCAGCGCCAACAGCATCACCGCCACCAGCACGCCGCTGAAGTTGTAGTAGGTCGCAGGAACCCGGAGAGCGAAACGGTAGAGCACGACGCCCGCCACTCCGGCGAGCACCGCCGCCACCGCCGTCGCCGCCGTCGGTCCGACCCGGCCCGCCTCGATCAGCCCGCGCCGCGCCGCCACGATCACCGCGCCGACCAGCACGAACCCGAGCACCGCCCCCGGCAGGAACCGGTTGGCCAGCTGGTACTTGACGAAGCCGCCGTGGTCGGTGCGCTCCAGCACCGCCTGCCCCGCCCGCCGGATGCCCGCGAACCAGTCCGCCGGTCCGATCCCGAGCGCGAGATGGGTCAGCGCGAACACCGCCGCGACCGCCGCCGCCGCCGCGATCCCCGCCACGACCACCGCCGCGCCGAGCCGCAGCTCGCCGCGCAGGACCGCGATCCCCGCCGCCGCCGTCAGGCCGAGACCGGCGAGCCCGAACACCACCGGATGCGTGACCAGCGTCGCCCCCAGCACCACGCCCGCCAGCACGGCCCGTCCCCGAGAGGCGAACCGGCTCGCCCCCGGTCCGGCGTAGAGCGCGACCAGCAGCACCGTCTCCGCCGTCGCCAGCACTTCCGGCCGCGACCGCGCGTCGAGCAGCAGCGCCAGCGCCGTCAGCCCCACCGTGATCACCGCGCCGGTGGAGAGCCCGATCCGAACCGCCACCACCACGACCGCGACGAACACCGCCGCCGCCAGCCCGTCGATCGCCAGATGGACCCCGTCCCAACCGCCGCCGCACAGGCGCGCGCCGAGACCGACCAGCCACGGCTGCAGGAACCCGTGCCAGTCGAGCCGCTGATCGAACCCGCTCGCCATCCACGGATTGGCGAGCGGCCCGCCCGCCGCCGCGACGAAGCTCGGCGGCAGGAAATAGGCGTGATCGTTGGCGACCGGGAACGGCGAGATCGACCGGAGACCGGCCAGCAGGCCGGTGCCGAGGAGAAGGATCGTCGCGATCGGAGCGGACCAACGGCGCAACGCGGGATCGGACATCAGGCATCCTCGTGCGAATCGGCTCCGCCACGGCGCCGAGACATCTCGGGCAGGCCTTCTACCGAAAATCGCACCCGCTCGCCACGCACCCCCTCACCATTCCTCGTTCGGCGGCGTCCGCCCCGCGATCTCCTCGAGCCGCCGTCGCACCGCCGGTGTGGTTCCCTCCGGCAGCGCCGCCGGATCGAAGAAACCGACCTCGGCGATCTCCCCCGCCGCCGCGCGCAGCGGCCGCCCGTTCGCCACCGGCGCCGAGACGTAGAGCACCACGTGATCGCGCCGCGACACCCGGCGATTGTGATAGATCGCGAACGGCGCCCCGAACCGCACCTCGTCGAGTCCGGCCTCCTCGGCGATCTCGCGCGCCACCGCCCGCGCCGTCGTCTCGCCCGCGTCGACCCCGCCGCCGGGGAGGTGCCAGCCGGTGAGATAGGTGTGTCGCACCAGCAGCACCCGCCCGGCCTCGTCGAACACCGCGCCGCGCACGCCCAGCGTCATCGGCCGCAGCAGCAGCGACGCGTGGGTGATGATCCGCCCGGCGGGAATCACCCGCCCCGCCAGGCGCAGAAGTGCGTGCAGCCAACTCACGTCGAGGGATCCTTCCGCCGCTCGCCCCTTGCCTCGTCTCCGCGAAACGTGGACAAGAGGACCTCCGTCCGCCGGAGCGTTCGTCCCCGCGACCTCCCGCCCGCGCCGACGAGACCCGACGCCGTCGAGGACCACGAGGCTACACGATGAACCCGTCACCGGCCACCCGGCGCCGCGCCGTCCTGTTCGATCGCGACGGCACGCTCATCGTCGAGAAGCACTATCTGCACGACCCCGCCGAGGTCGTCCTCGAGGCCGGCGCGATCGAGGCGCTCACCCGCCTGCGCGATCTCGGCTTCGTCTTCGCCGTGGTCACCAACCAGTCCGGCGTCGGGCGCGGTTACTACGGCCTCGACGCCGTCGCCGCCTGCAACGCCCGCCTCGCCGACCTGCTCGCCGCTCACGGCATCGATGTCGCCGGCTGGTACGTCTGCCCCCATGCCCCCGACGAGGTCTGCGACTGCCGCAAGCCGTCGCCCGGCCTCGCTCTCGCCGCCGCCGCCGAGCTCGACCTCGATCTCGCCGCCTCCTGGGTGGTCGGCGACAAGAAGTCGGACGTCGGCCTCGCCGAGGCGGTCGGCGCGCGCGGCATCCTCGTCACCACCGGCCACGGCGGCACCGACGTCGCCTGGGCCGAGGCCCACGGCCTGCCCGTCGTCGCCGACCTCGCCGCCGCCGCCGCCCTGATCGCCGAGGCCACCCCGTGACCGACGCCCGCGCGGACACCCTCGTCGCCCTCGCCGCCGAGCGCGACCGCTTCGTGCGCCGGCTGAGCGAGACCTGCCTGCCGTGGTGGGCCGCCCACGGCGTCGACCACCTCCACGGCGGCTTCTTCGAGCGCATCGACGCCGACGGCCGCCCGACCGACGAACCGCGCCGCACCCGCCTCGTCGCCCGCCAGATCTACGTCTTCGCCCAGAGCCGCCGTTTCGGCTGGACCGACGCCGCCGAGGCCGACTCGATCGTCGATCACGGCCTCGACTTCCTCGAGCACCGCTGCCTCACCGCCGCCGGCACCGTCCACACCACCGTGCCCGCCGACGGCACACCCGCCGCTCCGAGCTTCGATCTCTACGACCACGCCTTCGCCCTGTTCGCCCTCGCCGAGGTCGCGCGCATCCGCCCCGACGACGCCCGCGTCCGCCGCCTCGGGCCGCGCATCCGCGACGTCCTCGTCGCCGGCTGGCGCCACCCGATCGCCGGTTTCGAACGCGCCCGCCCGCGCGCCCTGCCGCTCGAGGCCAATCCGCACATGCACCTGCTCGAGGCCTTCCTCGCCTGGAGCGAGGTCGCCCCGGACGATCCCGCCTGGGCCGCCCGCGTCGACGACGTCGCCGCCCTCGCGCTCGATCGTCTGATCGCCCCCGCGACCGGCGCGCTCGGCGAATACTGGGACGGCGACTGGCGCCCGATGGCCGTGGGCGGTCGCCTCTCCGTCGAGCCCGGCCACCAGTTCGAATGGGCCTGGTTGCTCGCCCGCCGCGCCGCCGCCACCGGCGACGATCGCCCCCTCGCCGCCGCCCGCCGTCTGGTCGAGATCGGCGAGAGCCGCGGCGTCGATCCCGTCCGCGATCTCGCGATCGCCGTGCTCGACGGCGATCTCGCCGTGGTCGATCCGGTCATGCGCCTGTGGCCCCAGACCGAACGGCTCAAGGCCCATCTCGCCCTCGCCGATGCTTCCGTCGACGCGGCCGACGCCGCCGCCCACGCCGCGCTCGCCCTGCGTGCCGCCCGCGGCATCGCCCGCTTCCTCGATCACCCGCGCCCCGGCCTGTGGTGGGATCTGATGGCCGCCGACGGACGCTTCTCCACCGAGCCGACCCGCGCCAGCTCGCTCTATCACGTCGTCTGCGCCGTCATCGAACTGGACGCTCGTCTGGCGCGGGCGGGCTCGACGGCCGCGCCGCGACCCTGACCAGCACCGCGCCCGGAATGCCGTAGACGGCGATCGCGTCGTCGTGCCGGCGAAACCCGTGCGCCTCGCGCTGGACGAAATGGGCCTGCGCCGCCTCCGCCGCCGCCCACAGACGCCCCCTCGCGCTCCTCCGCCAGGAGCGCCGACGTCTCCGCCACCAGTCGTCCGGCTCGCCCCGGCCCCGTCGCCTGCTCGGCCGGAAACTCCGAGTCGAGCGCCGAGCCCCCCGTCGGCGCGAGATTTCCGTTGGTCGTGCCCGACATGGCTGCCATTCTCGTGCGAGTGACGCGGCGATAAGCAATATGCAACGAAGTTCTGTGAGTATCGCCGTTCGAAACGAGATTCGGCAGAGGTGCAGGCGAAATGGATGGAGCGAGACCGAAGGGCGTGTCCTTCGCCGATCTGACCCTGCACTACCAGCCGCAGATCGCCGCCGACGCCTCTCGCGTCGTCTCCGTCGAGGCGCTGTTGCGCGTCCTGCGCCCGACCCCGCGCCTGATGGGACCGGCCGACGTGCTGAACCACTTCGGTGCCCCCGAGGACGCCGAGGCGCTCGACTGGTGGGTGTTGCGCACCGCCATGACCGACGCCCTCGCCTGGCCGAGCCTCTCGGTCGGCATCAACGTCACCGCCGGCCGCTTCCGCGAACCCGACTTCGCCGAGCGCGTCGTCGCCCTCGCCACCGAGATCGGCATCGCCCCGACCCGTGTCGAGATCGAACTGGTCGAGAGCTCCTTCATCGACGACTTCGACGCCGCCCTCGCCAACATCGTCGCCCTGCGCGCCGCCGGCATGCGTGTCGCCCTCGACGACTTCGGCACCGGCTACTCGTCGCTGACCTATCTGCTCAAGCTGCCGATGGACAAGCTGAAGATCGACAAGTCCTTCGTCGACGGCATCGGCTCGCTCCAGTCGACCGTGATCGTCCAGGCCGTCGTGGCGCTCGCCCGCGCCCTCGGCCTCAAGATCACCGCCGAAGGCGTGGAGACCGAGGACCAGTATCGCTTCCTCAAGGTCGCCGGCTGCCACTACATGCAGGGTTGGCTGTTCGCCAAGGCGCTTCCCGCCGAGGAGATCACCGAACTCCTCGCCTCCGGCACCGTGCCGCGCAGCGTCGCCGCCTGATCGCGCCACCCGCCTCGGCCCTCGCCACGATCGCGCACCGCTCCGCTCGACCGGCCTAAGGCCGGTCGATTTCCGTCGTTTCCCGAACGAAGGAAGCGCGACCTTCGCCGCGTTCGCCTCAGTTCGTCAGGAAGGTCTTGTTTCCGTTCGGTCCGACGCCGTCGGGAACCGGGATGTCGGTCTTGTCGTAGCCGGTGTTGAGCACCATCGTCGGGCCCATGCCGAGCGTGAAGCGGTTGGTGACGACGATGGTGTAGGCCGACTGGTCGGCGACCGGCGCGTTGGACGAGATGTTCAGCTGGCCGCGCGACAGATAGATCGTCCCGAGCAGGACGCGCGCGTTGTCGGCGTCGATCTGGTGCTTGTTTCCGACCGATACCGAGCGATCCTCGAAGAACAGAATGCCCGACATCACCCCGGTCTTGGGGGCCGTGAGCGAGATCGTAGCCTTGTCGTTGAAGTCGATGATCGAGCCGTCACCGGTGAAGTAGAAACCGACGTTGACACCGGTCATCGTCGCCTTGTCGGTCACCTTGAGCTTGCCGTCCTTCATCACGTAGATGCCGGGATTGAGCTTGACCGTCGCCCAGTCCTTGATGGTCAGACCGCCGCAATAAACGCCCGGATTGAGCGTCACCGACGTCGTGTCCTTGACCTCTTTCTTGTTGAAGTCGCAACCGCCCGTCGGCGGCGCCGGCCGCGCCGCGAGCGGATCGGGGATGACCGGACAATCCGACTGCGGCGTCGGCGAGAAGCTGCCGGGCCCCGCCTTCTCGTTGCCGCCGGACGAGCAGATGAACGCCGCCTTCAGCACCGAGCCGTCCTGCGCCACCAGACCCTTCTTGTCGGAGGAGTCCGAATAGACCGCGCAGCCCGGCGCCTCGAGACGCGCGTTCTCGGTCAACTGGATCGTATTCTTCTGGCTCTTGTTCAGACCGATGACGCAGATCGGCGAGCCGCCGACCACCCGCGCCGTCGCCTTGACGTCGGCCACCGCCGCGTTGGCGGCGAACATCTTCATGAAATAGGTCGGAATGTCCGCGGTGATACGCACGGTCACCGTCTTCAGCGTCATGTCGACGCTGGGCTGGACCGAGGACTGCACCTTGACGTTCGTCAGCGCCGCCTGGGCATAGGTCCTGGCCACCAGCGCGATCGTCGCCGCGTCGGCGTTGCCGAGACGGAACTCGCGCGCCGCGTTGATCGCCGCCGCGTCCGCCGCCGCCTGAAGTCCGCGCTTCTGCGTCGAGATGTTGGCGTAGTCGACCGCCGCGCCGGTGCCCCCGACCAGGGCCGCGCCGACCAGGGCGAAGGTCACGAGCGTACCCCCGCTTCGGTCGCGACCGAACCGGCTCGTCGCATGTCGAACTCGTTCAAGCAGCTTCGCCATCGCCGCCTCCCGCCCGCCGCATCGCCTTGTGCGCGCGGATCATGAATTTGATCTGGTGGCTGAGCAGCCGCCAGTTGACCGGTTTGCACATGAACGCCGTCGCACCGGCGTCATAGGCCTGATCGATCGACACCATGTCCTCGCGACCCGTCACCACCATGATCGGCAGATCGTCGAACCGCGGATCGGCGCGAACCTTCGCCACCAGTTCGATGCCGCTCATGCCCGGCATGTCGACGTCGAACAGCGCCGCGTCGAACCGCTTGGTCTCGAGCACGGCGAGCCCGGCTTCCGCCGACTCCGCCGTCGTCACCGTCACCGTCGGCGTCGAGAGATAGACCGAGCAGAACTCTCGCTGGATCGGATCGTCGTCGACCGCCAGGAGCTCGAGCTCCTCCGCCAGCACGTAACTGAACGCCGTCGATGAATTTCCGGTTGCAAACTGCAAGATTGCGTCTCTCTTCTGTGCCGGATCGAGAACGGGTCGTCGAACCGGCACGAACGTACAGAACGACTCTTAAAGTTGAGTGAGAAACACTCTGCGCTTCGAGTGAAGCCGTTGACGAACGGGCAAGGATGCCGCCGTCGATCGACCCTCGCCGCCACCCCTTCCCGATCCCCGTCCTCTCGCTCGCCCCTTCGCCGCGCGAACTGACGAAACGTCAAGGAAACTGCGCCTCCGCCGCATTCCCCACGGGAACGTCGCACCGCCGTCGACCGCGCTCCCGCGCCGTCTCGAGCCGCGTCCGCGCATTCGGGACTCCACGAAGTTCGCTCGGCGATCACGGTGAGGCTTCGTTCACCATCGCATCGGATACCTCGGACGTGCCCTTGCGCCGACGTCGTTTCGCCCGCTTTCCCGCCGTTGCGTCCCTCGTGCGCCCGCGCCGGATTTGCGATGCCTTAAGACCGATCGAGTCACCATGGCCCATGGCCAAGAAGACGATCACCATCCGCACCAAGTTCCTCCTGCTCGTCGCCTCGACGATCAGCCTCGCCCTCGTCGTGATCCTCGGCATCGGCGCCTGGCTCGAGGCCGCCCGTTACGCAGGTGGAAAGCGCGACTCCCTCTTCGCCACCGCCGCCGTCATCGCCGCCTCCGCCGCCCGCGCCACCGCCGAGGCCGACGTCGCCGGCGCCTATCAGGCCATCCGCGCCATGGGCTCGATCTCCGGCATCTCCTTCGTCGGCGTCGAGACCACCGACGGCCGCGCCCTCGCCGACGTCGGCGCCACCGAACAGCTGACCCGCGACCTCGTTCTCGACGATCCGCACACCCGGATCTCGGTCACCTCGATCGTCACCAACCGATCGATCGAAGTACGCGTTCCGGTGATCTATGGCGGCGAACGGGTCGGCGCCCTGCGCCTGATCGCCGACACCAGCGATCTCGGTGCCCGCCTCGCCACCACTCTCGGCGCCAGCCTGTCTGGCGGCCTGCTCGCCCTCGCCCTCGCCCTCGCCGTGGCGCTGCGCCTGCAGGGTCGCATCACCGAACCTCTGCGCAACCTGACCTCGGCCATGGCCGAGGTCGGCGCCGGCCACGACTACGCCGTCGCCCTCGAGGTCACCTCCGACGACGAGGTCGGCGTCCTGGTCTCCGGCTTCAACACCATGATCGGCGACATCCGCGAGCGCGATCAGAAGCTCGCCCGGCATCGCGAGCGCCTGGAACAGGACGTCGCCGAGCGCACCGCCGACTATCGCAGAGCCGCCGCCGAGGCCGAGGAGGCCAACCGCGCCAAGTCGGACTTCCTGGCCACCATGAGCCACGAGATCCGCACGCCGATGAACGGCATTCTGGTCATGGCCGAGCTGCTCGCCGCCGCCGAGCTGCCGCCGCGCACCCGCCGTCAGGCCGAGGTCATCGCCCGTTCCGGCTCGAGCCTGCTCGCCATCATCAACGACATTCTCGACCTCTCCAAGATCGAGGCCGGCAAGCTCGAGGTCGAGCATCTCGAGGTCGACCCCGCCGAGGCGGTCGACACCGTGCTGCGCCTGTTCGCCGACCGCGCCCGCTCCAAGGATCTCGACCTCGGCGCCCGCATCGCCCTGCCGCGCGGCGTGCGCATCGACGCCGACCCGACCCGCCTCGGTCAGGTCCTGTCGAACCTCGTCAACAACGCCCTCAAGTTCACCGAGAAGGGCGGCGTCACCGTCGAGGTGGCCCAGGTCACCCGCGCCCGCGTCGTCTTCGCCGTGGTCGACACCGGCATCGGCATCGCGAAGGACAAGCTCGCCGGCGTCTTCGACGCCTTCTCCCAGGCCGACCAGACCACCACCCGAAAGTTCGGCGGCACCGGCCTCGGCCTGGCCATCGCCCGTCGCCTCGTCACCGCCATGGGCGGCGAGATCGAGGTGACCTCCACCTTCGGCGAGGGCACCACCTTCTTCTTCACCCTGCCGGTGGCCGAGAACGCCGTCGTGACCGGAGCGACGTGGTCGCGGCTGTCCGCCGCCGAACCCCGGACCGCCGTCGTCTGCCTCGACGGCCGGCAGACCACCGAGGCCGCGCTCCATCACCTGCGCGAGGCCGGCTTCGCCGTCGTCGAAACGACCGGCGACGCCCTCCCCGCCCGCGCCGTCGACGCCACCCTGGTCGTCACCACTCCGGCCCGTCTCGCGAACCTCCCCCGCCTCACCGTGCTCGAGCACGGCGGCGTGGTCGCGGTCGCCCCCCAGGGCGAGGACGTCGACGCCCTGCTGAAGTCGGGCCGCGCCGACACCACCATCCCCTGGCCGGTCACCCGCCACGACCTCGACGAGATCGTCGCCACCCTCGAGGCCGGTCGTCCACTGAAGAGCCTCGAGGAGGCCACCCGCGGCGGCTCCGACACCACCCCGAACTTCGCCGGTCTACGCGTGCTCGTCGCCGACGACGCCGAGGTCAACCGCGAGGTCGCCGCCGCCGCCCTGTCGCGTCTGGGCATCGACGCCGACTTCGTCGTCGACGGCCGCAAGGCGGTCGAGGCGGTGCGGGCGAAGGACTACGATCTGGTCCTAATGGACGGCTCTATGCCCGAACTCGACGGCTTCGACGCCTCGCGCGAGATCCGCGCCTGGGAGGCCGCCGGCGCCCGCCGCCGCACCCCGATCGTCGCGCTCACCGCCCACGTCATCGGCACCGCCGCCGACGCCTGGCGCTCCGCCGGCATGGAGGGCGTGCTGCACAAGCCCTTCACCCTCGCCCAGCTCTCCGACGTCATCCGCACTCACGCCACCAACGTGGTCGAGACCGTCTCCGCCGTCGCGCCCGAACCCCGCGTCGAGACGAGCCCCGCGCCCGCGCCCGTCGAGGAGAGCGAGACCACCCCGATTCTCGACGTCTCGGTGCTGGAGGATCTCAAGGCCATGTCGGGCGGCACGACCGTCGTCGTCGATCGCGTCACCCGCCTCTACGAGACCCAGTCGGTCGATCGCCTGCGCGAGCTGCAGGAGGCGATGCGCTCGGGCGATCTCGAAGCCCTCGGCAAGGCCGCCCACGCGTTGAAGTCGATGAGCTTCAACGTCGGCGCCCGCGTCGTCGCCGAACGCGCCGCCGCCTTCGAACGCGCCGCCCGCATCGAGCAACGCCCGATCGAGGAGGCCGAGATGAACGCCATGGGCGCCGAGATCTCCACCGCGCTCGGCGAGATCGAGCGCTGGCGCAGAGACGCCGCCTGAACGCGAAGGGGGCGTCGTCGGAACCCGACGACGCCCCCGATCGTGCTCTCGGGCGTTCGTTCGCCTCAGTCGAGCTTCATGCCGACCCGCACCGCGCCCCAGTGGCGCCCGCGCACCCGGATCGGCGTCGACACGTCCTTCATCAGGACGACCGTGTCGCCGCCCATCTTGCGCTCGTAGGTCTGCACGTAGATCTCTTCGAGATTGCGCGCCGCCGCCAGACCGGTGCGATCGTCGAAGATTCGGCGATTGCGGCAGTGCGACTCGTTCCAACCCGGATCGTCGCCCGGTTTCATCGAATACTTCGGATTGTGCACCGGCAGCCAACCGTTGAGATCGGTCGCCACGCAGAACACCACGTCCGGATCGACCTCGAGGAAGCCGTCGAGCGTCCTGGGCATCACCTTCTCGAAGAAGTCGAGCCCCTTGGTGCGATACTGGGTCGGATTGGTCCCGGCGATGGCGCGATACTCGTCGTCGAACAGCGCCTCCATCGTCAGCTCGCCGCGATCGAGCCCGGACTCCAGCGCCGCCACGATGGTCTTGCGCGCTTCGATCAGCGCCGCCTCCACCCGCGTCTGCTCGGCCCGCACCGCCTCGACCCGCGCCGCCATCTTCGCCGCGAAGTCCGGCATCTCCGCCGCCGAGACCTGATGCTCCATGCGCATGCCCATCGCCTGGAAACCCGACACCTTGGAGCGGAACCGCCCGATGCCCGGCCAGTCGAGCATCACCACCTCGCCCTCGCCCGGTCGCGGATCCGGCATCGACAACAGGCAGCCGCCGTTGGAGAAGTCGATCGTGCGCAACTGTTGCCGTCCGCCCCGCAGTTCCACCCCGACGTCGACGCGCGCGGGGAAGCGCTGCTCCTTGCGTCCGTCGAGCGAGGAGAAGCTCTTCAGCGTCACCACCAGCCGCTTTTCCAGATGCTCGACCAGATCGACCATCTTGTCGGTGTAGCTGTGCACCTTGCCGGTGATCCGCCCGGCCTCGCTCGAGCCGCGATTGATCAACTCGACGCTGGTGCGCAGATCGTCGGCGCCGCCGGCCGCCTCCTGCGCCCGCCCCACCACCTCGGTGATCGAGCGGATCTGCGCCTCGGCGTTCTGCGACACCCCCTCGGCCACCCGATCGATGTCGCGCACCGACGCGCCGATGCCGCGCATCGCCGTCACCGCCGCCCGCGTCGCCTCGTCGATGCCCGCGACCACGCGCGAGATCTCCTTGGTGGCGTCGGCGGTGCGCTGCGACAGCTGCTTGACCTCGTTGGCGACCACCGCGAAGCCGCGACCGGATTCCCCCGCCCGCGCCGCCTCGATCGTCGCGTTGAGCGCGAGCAGATTGGTCTGGCGCGCGATGCCGTCGATCAGATCGACCGCCGCGCTGACCCGCGCCGTCTCGCTGGTCAGCCGCTCGATCGACCGTCCCGCCTCGTCGGCCTGCTGCACCGCCGCCTGAACCAGATCCGACGTGTTGTTCGCCCGTCGCCCGACCTCGTGGCTCGACGCCAGCATGGCGTCGGTCGCCGACGCCACCGCCGAGATCGCCCCGCCGGTCGCCTCGGTGCCGCGCTCGATCAGCGCGATGCCGTTGGAGACCTCGCCCATCGCCCGGCTCATCTCCGAGACCACCTGCGCCAGTTCCTCCGCCTGGGTCCGCACCGCGCGGTTGACGTGGCGCATCTCCTTCTCGACCGTCTCGGCCAGCGCCTTGGCCTCGTTCTGCCGCGACGCGTTCTCGTTGATGTCGAGGAAGGCCGACAGCGCGAAGGCCATGTCCATGAACACCGCCCGGACCAGCGCCGTCACCGGCGCCACCGCCTTCGGGTGCTTGACCAGGAGCTCGGTCAGAAACGCCTCGGTGAGATGGCCGTAGCTGGCGATGTAGGCGTTCGGCCCGAGCCCGACCCGCACGTGCGCCGCGCCGATGCGCTTGCCCCGCTCGCGCAGATCCTCGTCGACCACCCCGCCGAGCAGCCGTCCCCAATGACGCTTCTGCGCCTCCTTCAGCGGCGTGGTTCCCGACGACTGCGCCAGGATCGGCGCCGTCACCGGATCGACCGCCACCACCTCGTAGAACCGATCGAGAATACCGTCGATCCGGCTCTCCACCATCCGTCGCACCTCCGGAAGGGCGGCGAGCTGATCGGGTTCGAACTGATCGAATCGATTCGAGATCAGAACCGAAGACCGCGAGGCGTTCGAGGCCAGGGCTTTCGACGTCATACCGGGCATTCTCCGTGAGGGATCGCGAACAGGCCGCGGCGCTACGGTCGCGATGAAATTCATCCGGGGCATGAAGACTCTTCGTCGAAATCGTTAACGATCGACTAACCACGCCCGCTCCGGCCCGTCATACTTTGGATCTTCGGGATGATCGCCGCCGCGAATGGACGATCGGCGCGGCGAGCCGCGCCTGTTCTCGGCAATCAACACCTGAAGTCTCTGGAGAGACGTAACCAGGAGAAGCATTCGCCCACCCTCTTTTCACCGATCGCCGCCTCTTCGGCCGACGATCGGATCGGATCGGGCTCGACCGCGCCGAAAGGGCCGCGAGTCTACGATCGGCACAACGGAATATTGGTGTTTGCCGTGCCAGATTGCCCTCACGTCAATCCACGAAGAGGGTCCGAATGCGCACGCACCGGTTCATGGGGGTCGAACTCGAGATCGCGCCCGGCGCGCTGATCCCGCGCGAGGAGACCGAGCTGCTCGGCCGCACCGCGCTCGAACTCCTCGCCGCGCTCGACCATGCGCCCCGCGTGATCGACATGTGCTGCGGCTCGGGCAATCTCGCCTGCGCCATCGCCGTCGCCCGTCCCGACGCCCGCGTCTGGGGCTGCGATCTGACCGAGGAGACGGTCGACCTCGCCCGCCGCAACGTCGTCCGCCTCGGCCTCACCGATCGCGTCGTGATCGCCCGCGGCGATCTCTTCGCCGCCCTCGACGGCCTCGATCTCGACGGCGTCGATCTCGTCGTCGCCAATCCGCCCTACATCTCCACCGCCCGCCTCGAGGGCGAGAGCGCCCACCTGCTCGAGAACGAGCCGCGCGAGGCCTTCGACGGCGGCCCCTACGGCATCGCCCTCCACCAGCGTCTGGTGCGCGAGGCCGCGCCCCGGCTCGTGCCCGGCGGCCGCCTCGCCTTCGAATTCGGCGAGGGCCAGGAACGTCAGGTCGCCGCCCTCCTCACCCGCGCCCGGATCTGGGAGCCGGTCGACTGGCGTCACGACCCCGCCGGACGCCCGCGCGTCGCCGTGGTCCGCCGACCGATCGAGGCGCCATGAGCGAGATCCGCGCCCTCCTCCCCGAAGATCTCGAAGGCGTCGCCCGCCTGTTCGTGCGCACCTTCCGCAAGAACACGGCGACCGTCTCGCCCGCGCTGGTCGACTACCTGCGCCTCCACTATCTCGACGCCCCCGGCGCCGATCCCGACATCCGCCCGCTCGTGCACCTGCGCGACGACGGCACCGTCTCCGGCTTCATCGGCGTCACGCCGCTGCCGATGACCTTCGCCGGGCGCCCCCTGCGCGCGGCGGTGTGCGGCGCGCTGATGGTCGAGGGCCACGAGACCGACCCGCTCGCCGGCGCCCGCCTGCTCAAGGCCTTCCTCTCCGGTCCTCAGGACCTGTCGCTGAGCGAGACCGCCAACGACACCTCGGTGGCGATGTGGACCCGCCTGCGCGGTATCGCCCTGCCCGCCTATTCGATGGACTGGGTCCGCGTCGTGCGCCCGAGCGGTTTTCTGCTCGGCCTGCTCGCCTCGCGCCTCCGCTGGCTCCGCCTCGCCCGCCCTCTCGCCGCCGTGCTCGATCGCCTCTATCGCCGCCGTCTGTCCCACGATCGGCTGCACTGGTCCGCCACCCCGGCCCACCCGTCCGAGCGCCTGCGCACCACAGTCGCCGCGATCGATCGCGCCGCCTTCGCCGAACACTTCCGCGCCCTGACCGCCCATGTCGCCCTGCGCCCCGACTTCGGCGACGCCCAGCTCGATCACGTCCTCACCGAGGCCGAAGCCCAGACCCATCGTGGCGCCGCCCGCTTCGTCGCCGTCGCCGCTCCCGGCGGCAGGGTGATCGGCGCGGCGCTCTATCATCTGACCCCCGGCGCCGCCGCCCACGTGCTCCAGATCGTCGCCGCGCCGAACCAGGCGGGTCTCGTCGTCGACGCCCTGATCGATCACCTCTCCGAGGCGGGCGCGATCGCCGCCACCGGCCGCACCCAGCCCTTCCTGCTCGACGCCATGCTGGCGCGGCGCATCGCCTTCTACCCCTTCGTCACCACCGTGGTTCATTCCCGCCACGACGACGTCGTCGCCGCCTTCCGCGCCGGTGACGCGATGTTCAACGGCTTGGCCGGCGAACAGTGGAGCCGCCTCGTCGGCGCCGACTTCGACTGACGCCTCCTCGGTCCGCGCCGCGGCGCGGGAGGCACGGCGCACGCGCCGGAATGAGTATAATTGTCGACATCTCCTCGAGGCTTCGTTCATCTCGTTCGCATTCAGCCCTCGAATCCGGGGCTCGAGAAGGTGTTCCGTCGCGAAAACTTACTGCGATTTCAACCTTCCCCGACGACACTGCTCACGAAGATTTCGATCCAGAGGGCCGTTCATGTGCGGATTCGCAGGCTATTTCGGTGACACCCCCGGCGGCGGAACGGGCGAGCCCCTTCTCGTGCGCATGGTGCGCGCCATCGGGCATCGCGGCCCCGACGAGAACGGCCACTTCGTCGCCGACGGCTGCGGCCTCGGCCATGCCCGCCTGTCGATCGTCGGCCTCGGCGACGGCCGCCAGCCCATGACCCTCACCGACGGCGGCCCGACCGTCGCCTTCAACGGCGAGATCTTCAACTGGGTCGAGCTGCGCCGCGATCTCGAGGCGCGCGGCCGCCGCTTCCGAACTTCCAGCGACACCGAGGTGCTGCTTCATCTGTGGGACGTCCACGGTGAGGACTTCCTGCCGCTGCTCAACGGCGACTTCGCCTTCGTCATCTTCGATCCCCGCCGCCGCGCCCTGTTCATGGCCCGCGACCGCATGGGCGTGCGCCCGCTCTACTGGACCCGCGTCGGCCGCTCCCTCGCCTTCGCCTCCGAGGTCAAGGCGCTCCTGGAGGTGCCCGGCGTCGAGGCCGTCCTCGACGAGACCGCGCTCGATCAGATCTTCACCCTGTGGGCGCCGATCGCCCCGCGCACGCCGTTCCGCGACGTGTTCGAGCTGGAGCCCGCCCAGTCGGCTCTGGTCGACGCCTCCGGCATGCGGCTGAGGACGTGGTGGTCGCTCGACTACCCCGATGCCGAGGCCCCGCCCGCCTACCGCGACGAGGCCGCGGCGGGCGAGGAGCTGCGCGCCCTGCTCGAGGACGCCACGCGCCTGCGCATGCGCGCCGACGTGCCGGTCGGCGCCTATCTCTCCGGTGGTCTCGACAGCTCGATCGTCTCGGCGATCGCCGCGCCGATGGCCCCGGCCGGGCTCGAGACCTTCTCGATCGCCTTCGACAGCCCCGAGCACGACGAGAGCGCCTTCCAGCGCGAGATGGCCGCCGCCCTCGGCACCCGCCACACCTCGATCACCTGCACCGGCGCCGACATCGCGAACGTCTTCCCCGAGGTGATCGCCGCCACCGAGCGCCCGATCATCCGCACCGCCCCCGCGCCGCTGCACATGCTGTCCGGCCTCGTCCGCGAACGCGGCCTGAAGGTGGTGCTGACCGGCGAGGGCGCCGACGAGGTCTTCGCCGGCTACGACATCTTCAAGGAGGCGCGCGTCCGCCGCTTCTGCGCCCGCCGCCCGGACTCGGCCCTGCGCCCGCTCCTGTTCCGCCGCCTCTATCCCTGGCTGCCCGCCGTCCAGAGCCAGTCGACCGAATATCTCTCCGCCTTCTTCGGTGTGCGGGCCGACGGCCTCGACGATCCGCTCCACTCCCACCGTCCCCGTTTCCGCGGCACGGCGGCGACCAGGATGTTCTTCTCTCCCGAGCTGAGGACCCGTCTCGACGGCTACGACGCAACCGAGGACCTGATCTCGCGCCTGCCCGAGCGCTTCGCTCGCTGGCATCCGCTCCACAAGGCCCAGTATCTCGAGAGCCGCTTCCTGCTGCCCGGCTACATCCTGTCGAGCCAGGGCGACCGCGTCGCCATGGCCCACGGCGTCGAGGGCCGCTTCCCCTTCCTCGACCATCGCCTGATCGAGTTCGCCTCGCGCCTGCCGCCCGAGATGAAGCTGAAGGGTCTGGTCGAGAAGCACCTCCTGCGCGAGGCGACCCGGGATCTGTTGCCCGCCGCCGTCTCGAACCGCCCCAAGCAGCCCTATCGCGCGCCCGACGGCCGCTCGTTCCTCGGCGGGACCGAGCCGGCGTGGCTCGCCTCAGCCCTCGACGAGCGTGCCCTCGCCGACGACGGCCTGTTCAACCCCGTCGCGGTCGGCCGCCTCGTCGACAAGTTCCGTGTCAAGCCCGACGGCGGCTTCCGCGACAACGCCGCCCTGGTCGGCATCCTTTCCACCCGCCTCTGGCTCCAACGGTTCGCGGCCCGCCCCGCGCGCCGCGCCGAGGCCGCCTGATCCCCGTGTCCAAGGAGACCCACATGGCAGAAACCGTCGAATCCATCGTCAAGTCCTTCATCATCGACAACTTCCGCTTCGGCGACACCTCGTTCGAGATCGCCGCCGACGCCTCGCTGATCGAGAACGACGTGGTCGATTCCACCGGCGTGCTCGAGCTCGTCGCCTTCCTCGAGGAGCGCTTCGCCGTCACCGTCGGCGACGCCGACATCGTGCCGGCCAATCTCGACAGTCTCGCCCGCATCGCCGCCTTCGTCGCGCGCAAGACCGGCGGTCTGGCGGCGGCGGCCTGATGCCCCTTCCGACGGACCACGGTCCGTCGCCGCGGTGGGCGGGATGCTCCCGCCCGCCTCTCCGGCCGCGCGGCCGGACCGATCCAAACGCGAGCCAGGAGTTGTCGCCCATGCGCGTCGAAGAGTTCCTCCACGACAGTGCGAAACGAACCCCCGACAAGACCGCGATGGTCACCGCCTCCCGTCGTCTGACCTGGGCCGAGTTCGACGCCGACGCCGACCGTGTCGCCACCGCCCTCGCCGATCTCGGCGTCCGCCGTGGCGAGCGCGTCCTGGTGTTCATGGACAACTGCTGGGAGGCCGCCGTCGCGATCTTCGCGATCTTGAAGGCGGGCGCGGTGTTCTCGCCGATCAATCCCTCCACCAAGGCCGACAAGCTCGCCTGGGTGATCGACGATTGCCGCGCGACCGCGATCCTCACCCTCGGCCGCCTGATGCCGGTGGTCGAGGAGGCCCGCCGCCTCTCAGGCCGCCCGATCACGGTGATCTCCACCTCCGGCGGCCCCGCCTGGAGCTGGGAGCACGTCGTCCCGTTCGAGACCTGCCTCGCCCACGCCGCCCACCCGATCGCCGATCGCGGCATCGACGTCGATCTCGCCATGCTGGTCTACACCTCCGGTTCGACCGGCCGCCCGAAGGGCGTGATGATGACCCATCGCAACATCGAGGCGGCGGCGACCTCGATCACCACCTATCTCGAGATGACCGCCGACGACGTCGTGCTGTGCGTCCTGCCGATCTCCTTCGACTACGGTCTCTATCAACTGCTGATGACGGTGAAGCTCGGCGGCACGCTGGTGCTGGAGAAGTCCTTCGCCTTCCCGCAGGCGATCTTCCAGCGCATCCGCGACGAGGCCGTCACCGGCCTGCCGCTGGTGCCGACCATGGCCGCGATGATCCTGCAGATGCGCGATCTCGAGCCCGACTTCCTGCCCTCGGTGAAGTTCATCACCAATACCGCCGCCGCCCTTCCGGTCGAGCACATCGCCCGCCTGCGCGAACTCTTCCCCCACGCCCGGCTCTATTCGATGTACGGCCTGACCGAGTGCAAGCGCTGCACGTGGCTGCCGCCCGCCGAACTCGACCGCCGTCCCGGCTCGGTCGGCATCGCCATTCCCGGCACCGAGGCCGTGGTGGTCGACGACCGAGGGCATCCCGTCGCCCCCGGCGAGGTCGGCGAACTGACCATTCGCGGCGCCCACGTCATGCAGGGTTACTGGGAGAACGAGGAGGCCACCGCCGAGCGCCTGCGCATCGGCCGCTGGTCGTGGGAGAAGGTGCTCTGGACCGGCGATCTCTTCCGCGCCGACGCCGACGGATTCCTCTACTTCGTCGGCCGCAAGGACGACATCATCAAGACCCGCGGCGAGAAGGTCGCGCCCAAGGAGGTCGAGGCCGTCCTCCACGCCCATCCCGGCATCGCCGAGGCGGTCGTCGCCGGCGTGCCCGACCCGATCCTCGGCGAGGCGATCGCCGCCATGGTCGTGCTCTCCGACCCGAGCGTCACCGTCCGTGACGTGATCCGTCACTGCTCGTCCCGTCTCGAGGACTTCATGGTCCCCAAGATCGTCGAGATCCGCACTGAACTCCCCAAGACCGACAGCGGCAAGATCAGCCGCCGGCTCGCAGCCGAAGACCTGAGGCCCGTGGCATGACCGCACTCGCCGTGACCCCCGCTCCCGCCTTCACCGCCACCGCCCTCGACTTCGACCCCGCCGCCGAGGTCGACCGCATCGTCGCGGCCCTGCGCGCGCAACTGACGCAGAAGCTGAAGAAGCGCGGCCTCGTGCTCGGCCTCTCCGGCGGTATCGACAGCTCGGTCAGCGCCGCGCTCGCCGTGCGCGCGGTCGGCGCGAAGAACGTGCTGGCGATCTTCATGCCCGAGAACGACAGCGATCCCGACAGCCTGCGCCTCGGCCGCGCCGTCGCCGACGCCTTCGCCGTGCCGAGCGTGCTCGAGGACATCGGCCCGACCCTCGCGGCCATGGGCTGCTACGAGCGCCGCGAGGCCTTCGTCCGCGAAGTCGTGCCCGACTACGGCCCCGGCTGGGCCTTCAAGATCGTCATCGCCAACGCGCTGACCACCGAGGGCTACGGCCTGTCGTCGCTGGTGGTGCGTTCGCCCGACGGCGAGATGCGCACCGTCTCGATGCCCCATCACGTCTATCTCGGCATCGTCGCCGCCACCAACATGAAGCAGCGCACCCGCAAGCAGATCGAATACTACCACGCCGACCGCCTGAACTTCGCCGTGCTCGGCACGCCCAACCGGCTGGAGTACGACCAGGGCTTCTTCGTCAAGAACGGCGACGGCGCCGCCGACGTCAAGCCGATCGCCCATCTCTACAAGACCCAGGTCTACGCGCTCGCCGCCCATCTCGGCGTGCCGGCCGAGATCTGCGCCCGTCCGCCCACCACCGACACCTTCTCGCTGCCCCAGACCCAGGAGGAGTTCTACTTCTCCCTCCCCTACGACCGCATGGACCTGTGCCTCGCCGGTCTCGACCGGGGCGCGCCGATCGAGCAGGTGGCCGAGGCGGTCGGGCTCTCGCCCCGCGAGGTCGAGCGCGTCTGGGCCGACATCGCCGCCAAGCGCCGCACCACGAAGCCGCTCCACACCCGCCCGCTGCTGGTCGCCCCGGTTCCCTCGGTCGCGGCCGACTGACCTCCGCGACCAGACGACGCGCTCCGGGTGACTGCGCATGGTCGCGCGCGCGCCGCAGCCCGACATGAAGGCCGACGGCCGCCGGATGGTCCGATCGGAGCGCCGGTGGCCGTTCGCATCTTCGGGAGAAGCACGATGTCGCTCGTCCGCCTTCTCGCCCTCGCCGCCGCCCTCGCCGCGCCGCCGACGGCCGCGAACGCCTGTTCGTGCATGCCGCTCGACCGCGCCGCGATCCTGTCCCGATCCGACCTCGTCTTCGACGGCCGTATCGTCGCGGTCGCTCCTCGCTCCGGCACCGACGACGCCGTCGCGGTCGTCCGGGTCGAGAACCGCATAAAGGGCCGGGTCGGCCGCACCGTGCGCGTCATCAGCGACACGCGGCCCGGCTTGTGCGGCTGGCCGCTCTTCCCCGGAACGGTTCAGACCTTCGCCGGACGGCGCGGCCCCGACGGCGCCGTGCGCGTCGGCATGTGCGCCATGGCGCCGCTCAATCCGCTCGGACCCGAGGGCCGCGCGCCGTGAGCCCCACGCTCAGGCCGTCTCCTCCCGCGTCGTCGCCGGCGGCTCCGGCGGCGGCACGTGCGACGAGTTGCGCGCGAGTTGCACGCCGCGCTCGCGGAACGCCTCGAGGATCGCCAGGAACAGGTCGGAGCGCACGCTCGACAGCTTGGCGACGTTGTTGCAGATCACGTGCAGCTCGACCTCGATGCCGACGTCGGTGACGTTGGTGACGAACACGGCCGGCGCCGGTTCCGCCAGCACGATCGGATGCGCCCGCGCCGCCGTCAGCAGCGTGTCGAACACCCGCGCCAGATCGCTCTCGTGCACCAGCACGAACTTCATCGTCGCCCGGTGGGTCGCGTCCGACAGCGAGCGGTTCTTGACGATCGACGACACGATGTCCGAGTTCGGCACCACCACGGTCGAGTTCTCGCCGAGCAGCAGCTCGGTGGCGCGGACGTTGATCTTGCGGACCTTGCCCTCCTCGCCCTTGACGACGATGACGTCGCCGACGCGGATCGGCCGCTCCGCCAGCACGATCAGCCCCGCCACGAAGTTCGACACGATCTGCTGCAGACCGAAACCGATACCCACCGACAACGCGCTCGCCACCAGCGCCACGTTCTGCAGCTGCACGCCCGCCTGACTCAGCGCCACCGTCAGCGCCAACAGGAAGCCGACGTAGCCGGCGATGGTCGAGATCGAATTGCGGCTGCCCGGATTGATCGCCGTGCGCGGCAGCAGCTGATTGTCGAGCCAGGTCACGAACAGCCGCGTCGTCACCAGACCGACGCCGAACAGCACCAGCGCGATGCCCGCCGCGCCGATCCACCCGCGCAACTCGCCGAAGCGCACGCCGAAGAACACGTCCTCGAACGGATTGAGATTGCCGAACTCCACGCCCCACGGGCTGAGCAGCACCAGCACCGTGAAGCCGACCGTCATCACCCGCAGGAGCCCGGCGACGATGGTGCCGACCAGATCGACCGACGACGGCTTCACCCCGATGTTGCGCGCGACGAAGGCGTTGGCCGCCCGCCCCGGCTCGAGCGCGTCGTGGAACACGGTGTCGATCGCCGCATGGACGAACACCATCAGGCACAGGATCACCAGCGAGGCGAGGGTTCGCCCGACGATGAAGCCCGACAGCGACATGAAGCCGAACAGCAGCGCGCCGACGATCGTCAGGGTGAACACCCAGAACAGCGGCCGCAGCAGATGCAACGGCGCCCGCACCGACCCGTGGATCGGCGCCGTCGGATCGACCGTCGGTTCGCGCAGTAGCACCGAGCCGACCATCACCGTCGCGGTCGCCGCCAGCCCCGTCACCACCACCGTGAGCGACACCGGCGCCGCCATCAGCGCCACCAGTCCCAGCGCCACCAGCCCGACCAGATAGACCAGAAGCAACGAGCGCATGACCCGCGCCAGCCGCCGCGCCGTGCGATCGTCGGTGCGGATCATCCGATATTTCGAGGCCTGCGGCGACAGCGTCGCCTCCAGCGCGCCGAGGCCGATGCCGTAGGCCAGAGCCGTGCGCGACACCCCGATCAGAAAGGCGCCGACGTCGCCCGGCACCAGTTCGAGCAACGTCACCGCCCCCCACACCGCCAGCGCCAGCGCCGCGTAGGGCAGGGTCCGGATCACCAGCACGAACGCCGCGTGCGTCACCACCTCGTCCTGGGTGGCGATGTCGCCGTCGTCGCCGATCACCCGCCGCATCCGCCTCGGCAGCGCGATCCGGAGCCAGATCAGCGCGAGGAGCGACACCGCCAGCAGCCCGACCGGCCCCGACGGCGTGAAGTGCGCCACCTTGCGCTGGAACCACAGCCGGGTCTCGAGCCACTTCCAGCTCGCCTTCTTGTTGAAGGAGGGCACCCCGTCGTCGACGACGTGCCACCACAGCATCGGCTCGAGGAAACTGCCGCGATGCTCCAGGATGCGCGAGCTGAACAGATCGCGCCGCGCGTTGGTCAACTCGTCCCACAACTGATCGGCCCGCACCATCAACGCGCGCGCGCCGTGCAGATGATTGCCGATGTCGGCGACCTGCGCCTGCGCCGCCTGTCGATCGGCCGTCTGCTGTTCCGCCTCCGGCGGCGCATCGGCGGCCGGCACCGGGCCGAACTCGGCGAGCTGGGCCTGCGCCGCGTCGAGCCGCTGCTGCAGCACGCCGATGATCTCGCCGAGGTCCTGCCGCACCGGCTCGATCTGATCGCGCAGTTCGAGCAGGCCGTTGAAGCTGCCCTTCTGCTCCTCCTGCTGCTTGTCGATCCGCGCGACGAGACCCCGCGCCGTTTCGAGCTTCTGGGCCTCCTCCGGAGAGAGAACGTCGGCGCGAACCCCGTCGAGGACGGCGAAGGCGACGATCCAACCGAAGAGGAGCGCGAGGACGAGAGCGAGGCGCGGCATGCGTGAACGAGACCCGAAAATCGAAGGAGGCGATGCCGGGTCCTATACCGTATCGCCGCGCCGTCGGCGCGCGAAATCGACGCCGCCGATCGGCCGCCGCCACGCCCGCGTCGTCGCCGCTTTTCACCCTCTTCCCGCGAGATCCTTCTCTCTCTTTCGGCGGCCCCTGCACCGGTCGAACGTCCCACTGCGACGATTTGGATATGACGAATTTTGAAATTCGTCCTATTCTGTTGCCGCCCGATCATCGTCGGAGGGAAATCTCGGATGCGCCGTCTCGCCGCCCTCGCTCTCGCCGGCGCCCTTCTCGCCGCGCCCGTGCCGGGTCTCGCCCATTTCCTCGAGATCGTCCCCGACGCCGACGTCCTGCCGAACGGCGGCGAGGCTAGGCTCGATCTCGTCTTCACCCACCCGATGGAACGCGGCCCGGTGATGGAGATGGCCCGTCCGAAGCGGGTCGGCGTCCTCGTCGACGGCCGCATCACCGATCTCGGCGCCGCGCTCGTCGAGAAGAAGATCGACGGCAAGACCACATGGAGCCTGTCGCGCCGGCTCGACAAACCCGGCTCGGCCGTCTTCTTCGTCGAGCCGCAGCCCTATTGGGAGGCGGCCGAGCGCAAGTGGATCACCCACTGGGCCAAGGTCGTCGTCGACGCCTTCGCCTCGGGTCAGGGCTGGGAGAAGCCGGTCGGCGCCCCGGTCGAGATCGAGCCGCTCGCCCGCCCGACCGGCCTGTGGACCGGCAACCTCTTCCGCGGCATCGTCCGCCACCGGGGTGAACCCGTCCCCTTCGCCGAGGTCGAAGTGGAGTGGATCAACGACGGCTCGGTCGTCGTGCCCAACGAGGCCTTCGTCACCCAGGTGATTCGCGCCGACCTGAACGGCGTCTTCGCCTATGCGATGCCGCGCGCGGGATGGTGGGGGTTCGCCGCCCTTCTCGACGGACCGGCCACGCCCGGCCCGGACGGAAGGCCCGCCGGGAGCGAGCACGGCGGTCTGATCTGGGTGAGGGCCACCGACATGGGCGGCCGCCCCGTCGCTCCTCCTCCGGCGAAGTGAGACGCTCATGGCCCACATCCCCGACGGCGTCCTGTCCACACCGGTGCTGATCGGCGGAGCCGTGCTCGCCGCCGGGGGCCTCGCCCTCGGCCTGCGCCGTCTCGACGAGGCCGACATCCCCCGGACCGCGATCCTCGCCGCCGTCTTCTTCGTCGCCTCGCTGGTCGCCGTGCCGATCGGCCCGTCGAGCATCCACTTGCTGCTCGCCGGTCTGATGGCGATCGTGCTCGGCCTCGCCGCCGTTCCCGCCGTCTTCGTCGGCCTCCTGCTCCAGGCGGTGCTGTTCGGCTTCGGCGGGCTCACCTCGCTCGGCGTCGACCTCGTCGACATCGCCTTCCCGGCCGTGATCCTCGCCGCCCTCGCCCGCCCGCTGATGGCGCGCGCGCGCGGATGGCGCCGCGCCGTGCTCGCCGGGGCCGTCGCCGCCCTCGCCGTCGGCGGCACCGCGGGCGCGGTCGCCCTCGCCCTCGCCCTCTCCTCCGCCGACTATCTGCCGAGCCTGCGCGTGGTCGCGCTGACCTATCTGCCGCTGGCGCTGGTCGAGGCTCTCGTCACCGGCTTTGCCGTCTCCTTCCTCGCCCGCGTCAAACCCGAGGTGCTGGGCCTGCCCGTCGCGGAAGGAGATCCGGCATGACCGCGCCGTTCCTCCGCGCCCTCGCGCTGGCCGGTGTTCTCGCCCTCGCCGCTCTCCCCGCCCCGGCCGAGGCCCATCGCCTGAAACTCTTCCTCACCGTCGAGGACGCCGAGATCACCGGTTACGCCTTCTTCGTCGGCGGCGGTCGCCCCGAGGGCGTCGACTTCGTCGTCAGGGACACGAACGGCGCCGAGATCCATCGCGGCCGCACCGCGCCCGACGGCGGCCTGCGCTGGCGCCCCGATCGCGCCGCCGACTACACCGTCACCGTCGACGCCGGTGACGGCCACTGGGTGAGCGCGACCCTCGGTGCCGATCGCCTCGGCTCGGTCGCGCCCGCCCCGATCGCCGGCGACACCCCCGCCGCCCCGAGCGAACCGTCGCCCTCGGCCGTCGCGCCGACCGCCGGCCCCGCCGCGATCGATCCGGCCACCCTCGCCCGCCTGATCGAGGCCCGCGTCGACGCCGCTCTCGCCCGGCAACTACGCCCACTGATCGAGGCGCAGGAGAAGGCCGAAGGACGCGTTCGCTTCAACGACGTGGTCGGTGGTCTCGGCATGATCGCCGGTCTCGCCGGCACCGCCCTGTGGGCGAGCGCCCGGCGCCGCCGCGACGAAGGGGACCGACGGCCATGAGCGACACCGCCTTCCGCGACGCCCCCCTCACACCCCGCCCGCGCCTCGATCGCCTCGATCCGCGCCTGCGCGTCGCCGCCGCTCTCGCCACCG
>JBEOKB010000262.1:0-14884 GCA_040275425.1 Siculibacillus sp.
GGCGGGCGCAGATCCGTTCGGTCGCCGACTCGGCGGCGAAGGCGTCGTCCGTCGTGCAGCAGGCGGCGAGGGCGCGCATGTCGGCGGCGAGGGCCTCGTCCTGGTAGAAGGTGAGGTCGGGCAGCGCCAGGGCGGCCGGTTCGAGATCGAGGGTCTCGGCGGCGAAGTGGCGCAGCCGCGCGTCGGAGAGATAGAGGTGGACGAAGCCGAAGCGGCCGCCGATGTCCCATTCCGAACGCGAGCCCTGCGGCAAGAGCGACAGCGCGCCCTCGTGGCCGCGGATGGCGCCGCGATCCATGCGGCGGCTCTCCTCGCCGCGGAAGAGGTAGAGGCTGAGGGTGTGGAGGTGGGTCTCGTCGTAACGGACGCGATCGGCCTCGTTGGTCCAGATCGCCACGCCGCGCCCACGACCGACGTCGAGGCGGCCGCACAGGCGGGCGTTGGTGTGGGCGGCGAGCTGGTCGAAGACGGAGGCGTGAGCGGTCATGGGGTGCGGTGAGAGGTTTCCACCGCCACTGTGGCCCGAGGCGGCGGCGGCTTCAATCGGCGTGATCGGGGCGGGCGCAGTTCGGCGCAAGATCGTGCAAGGCAAGGACGGCGAAAGCGGGGATGTTCGGCCCGTCACCGGAGCCGCAGATGAACCTCCTTCTCTTCGCCGTCACCGTCTTCGTCTGGGGCACCACCTGGTTCGCGATCGCCCTGCAACTGGGGCCGGTGCCGGTGCTGACCTCGATCTTCTATCGCTTCGCGCTCGCTGCCGTGCTGCTGCTGCCGGGGCTGGTGCTGCTCGGCCGCCTGACGCCGACGAAGCCGCGCGATCATCTCTTCATCGCGCTGCAGGGGCTCTGCCTCTTCAGCCTGAACTTCGTCTGCTTCTACAACGCGACGAAATACGTGCCGAGCGGGCTCGTCTCGGTGGTGTTCTCGCTCGCCACGCTGCTCAACGCGGTCAATGCGCGGATCTTCTTCCGCGAGCCGATCTCGCCGCGGATGATCGTCGCCGCCGTGTTCGGGATCGGCGGGCTCGCGGTGCTGTTCGTGCCCTCGGCGCGGGTCGGGGCGGTCGGTGGCGACACGCTGATCGGGCTGGCGCTGGCGGCGACGGGGACGGCGTTCTTCTCGCTCGGCAACATGGTGTCGCGGCGCAATTCGTCCGCCGGGGTGCCGCCGCTCACCGCCAACGCCTTCGGCATGACCTATGCCGCGATCGTGCTGGCGGTCGTGCTGGTGGCGACGGGCACGCCGTTCGTGGCGCCGCCGGACGGGCGCTATCTCGTCGCGCTGGCGTGGCTGTCGATCCTGGGGTCGATCGTCGGTTTCACCACCTATCTGATGCTGGTGGCGCGGATGGGGTCGGGGCGGGCGGCCTATGCGACCGTGATGTTCCCGGTGATCGCGCTGCTGCTGTCGGCGCTGTGGGAGGGTTACGACTGGTCGGTCGCCACCGGGGTCGGGCTCGGGCTGACGGTGGTGGGCAATCTCGTCGCCTTCGGCGCGCTGCGTCTGCCGGCGCGGCTCGCGGGCATCCTCAGCCGAACAGGTCCGGCCGCTTCGCCCTGAGCACCTGGACCGCATAGGCGGTCTTCAGGTCGAGGTCGGCGCCTTCGTCGACCAGCCTCGCCAGATCGGCGAGCGGCATCACCACCACCTCGAGGTCCTCGCCCTCGTGATCGAGGCCGCCGCCGGCGGCGACGCGGGCGGTGGCGAGATCGATCTCGGCGAGGTAGAGCCACACCTTCTCCGAAACGAGGCCGGGGGAGGGGCGGAAGGCGCCGATCGGCTGGAGCGCGACGAGGTCGAGGCCCGCCTCCTCCATCGCCTCGCGGCGGGCGACGGCGTCGGGACCCTCGCCGTCGACGTCGAGGAGGCCGGCGATGATCTCGAGGCTCATGGGATCGGCGCCCTGGAGCGCCTGGGGCAGGCGCAACTGGCGCACCAGCACGCCCGCGCGGGCGACGGGATCGTAGGGCAGTACGGCGCTGGCGTGGCCGTGGCTCTCGATCTCGAAGGTGTGGCGATGGAGGCGGCCGGTGACGGTGCGGCGATCGAACACCACCTTCTCGAGACGGCAGAACCCGTTCCACACCGTCTCGCGCGACACGATCGTGTAGGGGGGCTCGGCCGGATCTCGGGTCATCCGTCGATCTCCGAGCCGGGGGCCAGGGTCAGGCGCAGGCCGTCGAGGTCCTCGGCGGTGAGGATCTGGCAGGCGAGGCGGGAGTTCTCCTGAACCTCGAAGATCTGGTCGAGCTGATCCATCTCCTCGTCGGTGGCGGGCGGCAGGCGCTCCATCCACTCAGGATCGACGTAGACGTGGCAGGTGCCACAGGCGCAGGCGCCGCCGCATTCCGCCTTGATCGGCAGGCCCCAGTCGCGGATCACCTCCATCACGCGCCAGCCGTCGAGCGCGGCGAGCACGTGCTCGGCGCCCTCACGGTCGACGATGGTGATCTTGATCGCGCCCTCGTCGAACGGGTCGAACGGATCTTCGCCGAAGATCGGTTGCGGTTTCGCTTCCATGCCGCCGTCGCGCTCCCTGGTCGCCCGCTCGGGACGACGAAAAGCCGAGGGCGCGGGACCGGCCCGGCCACCCTCGGCGGAATTTCTCGATTACGACGAGGTCAGGCGCCGCACCATACGTCTTTGTACGAGTGCGACGCCCAGGGGCGGCCCTGGACGGGGACGAAGTTTCGGCCGGCGGGCTGCTGATAGCGCACCGCGCTTTCCGGCAGGATGCCGCGCTCGAGGCGGGCGCGGGTGGGGGCGTCGTTCACTTCGACGGTGTCGAAGCCGACCCGGCACAGCGCCTCCAGCTGATCCCACAGCACGTCACCGACGGCGCGCAGCTCGCCGGTGTAGCCGTGGCGGTCGCGCAGCAGGCGGGCGAGCGAATAGCCGCGGCCGTCGCCGAACCTGGGGAAGCGCACCGCGACGGCGGCGATCGCGCCGAGGTCGTCGGCGAGGTCGTCGAGGCGGTCGGCGGGCTCCAGCACGAGGCCGAGATCGCCGCCACGCGCGAGAAGCGCGTCGCGCTCGGTGAGGAAGCGGGCCTTGGAGACGAAGAAGGCGTGATTGGGGATCGCCTCGCCGTCGGCGACGAAGGTGCGGGTGTCGGTGGCGAAACCGCCCTTGCGGAAGATGTCTCTCATGATCTCGATCCCTCTCCGGCGTCGGTCGGCGCCGCCGGGGCGAGGCCGAGGTGAATTCCGCATTCGGTCTTGTCGCGGCCGCGCCAGCGTCCGGCACGGGCGTCCTCGCCCGGCGCGACCTTCGAGGTGCAGGGCATGCAGCCGATCGAGGGGTAGCCCGCTGCGACCAGCGGGTGGGCGGGCAGGCCGCGCGCGGCGGCGCGTTCGGCCAGTTCGCGCGGACCCCAGGCGGCGAGCGGGTTGATCTTGATGCGCGGGCCGTCGGCCTCGAAGGTCGGGATGGTGCCCCGCGTGGCGGCCTGGAAGCGCTTGCGGCCGGAGATCCAGGCCGCGAACGGGGCGATGCCGCGCGCGAGCGGGCGGACCTTGCGCAGGGCGCAGCAGGCGTCGGGCTCGGCATGCCAGAGGGCGCCGTCGGCGTCCTCGCGCGCCACCTCGGCCAGGTCGGGGGCGAGCACGCGCACGTCGGTGAAGCCGAGGCGTTCGACGAGGCGATCGCGATGGCGCAGCGTCTCGCCGAACAGCTTGTCGGTGTCGACGAACAGGATCGGCACCGAGGTGGAGACCTCCGCGACGAGATCGAGCAGCACCGCCGATTCCGCGCCGAAGGAGGAGACGACGGCGAGCCGATCGGCGAAGAGCCGCTCGACCGTGAGCGCGATCACCTCCCGCGCGTCGAGGCGGCCGTGGCTCGCCTCGAGCGCGGCGGCGCGTTCGGCGGTCTCGGCGAGATCGTCGAGGGCGCGCGCGGTCGCCTCAGTCCTCGTCATGGGTGAGCGCCTCCTTGAACGGGGCGACGCCGACGCGGGCGTAGGTGTCGAGGAAGGTCTCCTCGCGCGAGGCGCGCAGCTTCAGATAGACGTCGACGATGGTCTCGACGGCATCGGGGACCTGCTCGGGCCAGAAGCCGGGGCCGGCGCTGTCGCCGATCCGCGCCGCCTCGTCGGAGCGGCCGCCGAGGGTGATCTGGTAGAACTCCTTGCCCTTGCGATCGACACCGAGGATGCCGATCGCGCCGACGTGGTGGTGGGCGCAGGCGTTGATGCAGCCGGAGATCTTGACGTCGAGCGGGCCGATGTCGCGGGCGCGCTCGGGATCGGCGAAGCGGGCCGAGACGTCCTTGGCGATCGGGATCGATCGGGCGTTGGCGAGCGCGCAGAAGTCGAGGCCGGGGCAGGTGATGGTGTCGGAGACGAGCCCGGCGTTGGCGGCGGCGAGATCGGCGGCGACGAGGGCCGCATGGATCGCGGCGAGATCGTCGCGGGCGACGTGCGGGAGGATCAGGTTCTGGCGATGGCTGACACGGATCTCGCCGTGGCCGTAGGCGTCGGCGATCGCCGCGACCGCCTCCATCTGCTCGGCGGTGGCGTCGCCGGGCACGCCGCCGACGGGCTTCAGCGAGATCGTCACCGAGGCGTGGCCCGGCACCCGGTGGGGGGTGACGTTGGTCGCGACCCAGGCGGCGAAGGCCGGATCGATCGCCTTCGCCGCCGCCTCGATCGCGCTCGCGTCCTCCCGGGGGGCGAAGGAGGGCGGAGCGAAGTGGCGGGCGATGCGGGCGACGTCGGCGGCGGGCAGCTTCAGGCCACCGTCGCGGATGCGTTCGAACTCCGCCTCGACCTCGGCGCGGACCTTCTCCGGTCCGGCCTCGTGCATGAGGATCTTGATGCGGGCCTTGTACTTGTTGTCGCGCCGTCCGTAGAGGTTGTAGACGCGCAGAATCGCTTCCGTGTAGCCGAGCAGATCGGCTTCGGGCAGGAAGTCGCGCAGCTTCCAGGCGACGAAGGGCGAGCGGCCGAGGCCGCCGCCGACGTGGACCTCGAAGCCGAGCGCGCCCGCCTCGTTGCGCACCACGGAGAAGCCGACGTCGTGGACGCGGATCGCGGCGCGATCGGTCGTGGCGCCGGTGACGGCGATCTTGAACTTGCGCGGCAGGTACGTGAACTCCGGGTGGAGCGACGACCACTGACGCAGGATCTCGGCATAGGGACGCGGGTCGGCGATCTCGTCGGCGGCGGCGCCGGCGAAGTGATCGGCGGTGACGTTGCGGATGCAGTTGCCCGACGTCTGGATGGCGTGCATCTCGACCGCGGCCAGTTCCTCGAGAATGTCGGGGATCGCGGCGAGCGAGGGCCAGTTGAACTGGATGTTCTGGCGGGTGGTGAAGTGGCCGTAGCCCTTGTCGTGGACGCGGGCGATGCGGGCGAGCGTACGCAGCTGGAGGCTCGACAGCGTGCCGTACGGGATCGCCACGCGCAGCATGTAGGAATGGAGCTGGAGGTAGACGCCGTTCATCAGGCGCAGCGGGCGGAACTGTTCCTCGGTCAGCTCACCGGCGAGGCGGCGGGCGACCTGATCGCGGAACTGCGCGACCCGCGCCCGCACGAACTGGTGATCGAAGTCGTCGTAGACGTACATGGGAGCGATCTCCTCGGACGGGCTCAGGCGGCCTGCGTCACGGCTCGGCGGGGAAGGGCGCGCTCCGAGCCCGAGGTCGGGCCGGTGATGCGGATCCTCTCGCGAACGGCCTTGGGCGTGAGCCCGCCGTCGGCGCGGATCACGTCGACGGCGTAGGGCTCGACGATCAGGCGGGCGGCGACGTCTGCGGCACTCGCGGCGACCACCGCTGCGGCGGCGGCGGCATCGACGACGACGGCGGCGGTGAAGTCCTCGACCCAACGCCCGGCGAGGTCGCGGAACACGACGCGGCCGTCGATCAGACGATTGGCGGTGACGATCTGCATGGGGCAACCCTCCGGAACCGAGCGACGTCGGTCCGGCCAGGGGCCCGCGACGTCTCGTCATCGGTTCTAGAGGAGGGGTCGCCGCCCCGCGCCGTTCGCAATTGCGAAATTCGGCGGGGTGGAGAAAAAGGATTTCGCCTTTCGCCCGCCGCGCAAAACGAGGGGCGAAGTGGCGGGTTCGCCCGGTCGAACGCGGGTGGTCAGGTCGGGCGGGCGTCCCTGGAGAAGAGGTAGACGACGAGGGTCGCGATCAGGGCGAGGGCGAAGACGCCGTAGAGCGTGCCGTGGGCGGCGGCCGGGGTGGCGCCGTTCGCCGCGAGCGACTTCATGAAGGCCCCCGACAGCGGTTGGAGGATGGCCGCGCCGCCGATCAGGCACATGTTCATCAGTGTCAGCCCGCGTCCGAGCACCGCCGAGGGCAGGAAGGCGCGGGCATGGGCCATCAGCACGCCGTAGGTCATGCCGACGCCGCCGACGATGCCGAACATCACGCTGGCGGGCCACACCGCCATGGCCGGGGCGAGGGCGAGGGCGATCAGCGCGCCGATGGTGCCGACGGTGCCGGCGACCACCACCCATTTGCGGGTTCCGAGCCAGCGGTCGAGCGGGCCGTAGACGAAGGCGCCGGTGATCATGGCGAACACCATCACCGAGACGGCGTTGCCGCGCGCGACCGGGTCGAGACCGTGCACCTGCGCAAAATAGGGGCCGACCCACAGGCCGCGCACCGCCACGACGATCGGGTAGCTCAGAAGCGCGATCGGGTAGAGCGGCCACAGTTCGCGGATGGCGAGCACCTCGGCGAGGCCGCCCTTGCCGGGGACGGCGGCGGCAGCGGGGGCGACCGGCGGGGGGTCGCGCACGACGAGGAAGACGAGGGCGGCGCCGAGGAGGGTCGCTCCGGCGATGCCGAGCATGGTGGTGCGCCAACCCCAGGCGGCGGCGGCGGCGGCGAGCGGGGTGGCGGCGGCGAGATTGCCGAGCGAGCCGATGCCGACGATCGCGGAGGAGTAGAGGGCGAAGCGGGCCGGGGTGGTGGTACGGCCGATCACCCACAGCGCGCCCATGTAGATCGGGGCGCAACCGAAGCCGATCAGGGCCATGCCGACGACCGAGTGCCACGGCTCGCGCGCCAGGGCGAACAGGCCGGCTCCGGCCACCGCCGACAGCATCGGCCCGGCGACGGTGCGGCGGGCGCCGATGCGATCGAGGGAGGCGCCGATCGGCAGCTGCACCGCGGCGAAGGCGGCGAAGAACGCCGCCGACACCACGCCGAGGCCGGCGGCGTCGAGACCGACGTCGGCCGCCAGCTCGGGGGCGATCACCGCGAGGAAGGAGCGATAGAACTGCGACAGCAGGTAGCCGAACACGAGGACGACGAGGGTGGGCAAGGGCGCGCTCCGATTTTCGAACGATTAGAATATCGTTTCGCGGGGCGCGCGTCAGCTCCGACGGCGCCGATCGGTCCTGCGTTTCGAGGCGAGGCGAAAACTCGAGGGGCGATGACGAATCCACCTTGTCATGAAGCTGCGGCAACGTAACCTTCACGATGGATCCGGCAGCTTCCCGCGTCGGCGACGGAGACGTCGACGTGGAGAAGATTTGTGCGTATCGACGCTTGCGGAAGCGGCGCGACGATCACCATGTGTGGCCACGACGGGGCCGAACCGTCGATGATCCGAATTCAGGGAGAGAACCAGTGTCCGACGTCCTCGTGAAAACGCCCATGCAGTACCTCGACAAGGCCATGGGTTCCCTGCGCGACCTCGGCCTTCTTCCGGCCACGACCACGGCGGAGGCGCCGATCGTCGGCCTGCTCGAGAAGATCTCGAACCTCGACCCCGACAAGGTGGTGATCATCACCCGCACCCTCGGCCAGACCGAGGTGTTCAACGAGGTGGTGCGCAATCAGATCTCGGCCATGGAGATCGGCGAGCGCTACAAGCAGATCACCGCCGGGTTCGATTCGATCCGCGAAGATTCCAAGAAGATGGTCGACCAGATTTCCGACGGGAAGCTGGACGTGTTCGAGCGCGCCACCAATGCGTGGATGAAGCTCACGCGCGGCGACATCGCCGACCGCTTCGACGCCATCCGGGCGGTCTACATCGAAGTCTCGAAGGAGACCAAGAACCAGATCGAGCGCGAGGGCACCATCCTCGAGGCCTATCGCGACTTCCGCGGCGCGATGAAGCAGGCCGAAGTGCTGGCGCTCGAGGTGCTGAAGCAGGGCGAGGCGAAGTGGAACGCGGCCAAGGCCGAGCTCGACGCCGCCGCCCAGAAGGTCGCCGCCTTCACCGGCGAGCCGGCCGAGAAGGCCCGCCTCGAGCTCGCCCGCGACGAATATCTGCGTCTGACCCAGGACGAGGAGAAGCGCTATCAGATCGCCAAGGACCTCTCCGACAACCTGACCATCGGCTACAACACGTCCGAGGTCATCATGGCGCGTCTGATGCAGACGACCAACGCCAAGGAGCGGGTCTATCAGCAGGCGGTGAGCTTCTTCTCGACCAACGATTCGGTCCTGACCGCGCTCAAGGCGTCGTTCACCGGCATGTTCGGCCTGCACGAGGCGACCGAGACGCTCAACGCCATGAAGGAAGGCGTCTCCAAGAGCCTCGAGACCCTGGCGGAGATCGGCGACAAGGTGCAGGAGGCGGCGGTGCGCGCCGGCTACGGCCCGACCATCCGTGCCGACGCGGTCAAGAAGCTGGTCGACTCGGTCGTCAACTTCCAGCTCAAGTCGACCGAGATCATCGCCGAGATGCGCGACCTCTCGACGAAGAACTCGGCCGAGATCCGCGACGCGGTCGAGGACGGCAAGCGGCGTCTGGCGCGTCTGGTCGCCGAGGGTGCCACGCTCGAGAAGAACGGCTGACCGCCGAGGGGTGACGCATGGCCGATGTCGCCACGCAACAGCCGAGCACGGCCGGGGTTTCCCCGGCCGTCGCGTCGGCGCCGCAGAAACTCGACGAGCTCATGCTCGCCATGGACGTCGTCGACACCCTGCGTCACCAGGAGAATCTGGCGACCAAGGAACTCGACGAGGACGTGCGCAAGGCGCAGCTGATCAAGCGCCTGAAGGAGATCTATGCCGCTCAGGGCATCGAGGTCTCCGACCGCATCGTCGAGGAGGGGGTGAAGGCGCTCGAGGAGAGCCGCTTCACCTATACCCCGCCGCCGCCCAGCCTCGCGCGCACGCTGGCGCTGATGTGGGTCGACCGCAGGCGTTGGGGGCTGGCGATCGGCGGCGTGGTTCTCGCGGCCGGGCTGGCGATCGGCTCCTATTCCTATTTCGTGGTCGGTGGTGAACGCCGCGCCGCCGAGGCCGCGCGCATCGAGATCACCCAGACGCTTCCGGCCGACCTCGCCAAGGCGGCGCGGGCCGCGCGCGACGAGGCCAAGGTGCCGGCGGCGACGGCGCGCATCGACGAGATCGTCAAGCGCGGCGAGGCGGCGATCGCGCGCAGGGACGCGCCGGTGGCGAAGGTCGCCGTCGCCGATCTCGACAAGGTGACCGGGACGCTGCGCGAGGCCTGGGAGGCGCGCATCGTCTCGCGGCCCGGCGTGAGGTCGGGCGTGTGGCGGGTGCCCAAGGCCAATCCGTCGGCGCGCAACCACTATCTCATCGTCGAGGCGATCGGCGCGGGCGGCACGGCTCAGTCGCGGGCGATCACCAGCGAGGAGACGCAGGTCACCAAGTCGGTGACGCTGTGGGGGCAGCGCGTGCCGAAGGCGACCTTCGACCGCGTCGCCGCCGACAAGCAGAACGACGGGATCATCCAGAACCCCGTTCTCGGCGAGAAGCGTCGCGGTGAGATCGACGTCCGTTGGAACCTGCCGGTCGAGGCCGGCGCCATCACCGAGTGGTGACAGACATGATTTCCGGACGCCAAGCCCTCGCCCAACTGGAGCAGGCGATCGCCTCCACCCGCGAGGACGAATACCGCCTCGATGCCGCCCTCGCCTCGGCGACGGAGACGGCCGAACGACTGCGCGCCGAACAGACCGAGGCCTATCGGCAGCTCGCCCGGGTGCGTCTCGACGCGCACGAGGGCGAGGCGCTCGACAAGCGGCTCGATCGCGCCGAGCGCGAGGCGCTCGCGCTGCTCGCGGAGAAGCGCAAGTCGCTGGCGGAGCTGGCCCAGCGGCGCGCGGCGGCCGCCAAGCGCCTCGGCGAGGCGGAGGGCAAGCGCAATTCGGTCGCGTCGCAGCTCGAGGAGATCCTCGGGCGGATGAACGCGCTGCGCGGAAAGACCGAGAAACGCATCGCCAATCAGGCCGACTGGACCGCCGCCAACGACCGGGTCAAGGAGGCCGAGGCGATGGTCGCCCGCGCCGAGGCCAAGGCGAAGCAGGCGGAGGAGGACCGGGTCGAGAAGGGGGCGCCGTTCGAGAACGACCGCCTGTTCATGTACCTGTGGAACAACGGCTTCGGCACGCACGAGTATCGGGCGGGGCCGTTCGTCCGCTACTTCGACCGCAAGGTCGCCAAGCTGTGCGCCTTCATCGACAATCGGCCGAACTACGCCATGCTGACCGAGATCCCGGTTCGGTTGCGCGCCCACGTCGAGCGTCAGCGCGAGCAGGTGGCGGCGCGGGTCGCCGAGCGGGCCAAGATCGAGCGGGTCGCGCTGGTGGCCGACGGCATCGAGGCGCTCGAGGCGGAGTTCACCGCCGTGAAGGGCGTGATCGACGAGGGCAACGCCGGGATCGCCTCGACCCAGAACGATCTCGCCACGCTCGACGCCAGCCACGACGCGCTGGTCTCCGGCAACGATCCCGCGCTCACCCGCGCGCTGGAACAGGTCGCGGCCTCGCTCGAGGGGACCGACCTCAAGACGCTCTACGCCGACGCCTTCGCCACGCCGACGCCGGAGGACGAGAAGATCGTCCGCCGCATCGAGGGGCTGCTCAACGGCATCGCGCGGGCCGAGCACGAGCTTCAGACCACGCGCGACGCCATCCGCGAGACGGCGCGGCGGCGCAACGAGCTCGAGACCACCCGCGATCAGTTCCAGCGCAACGGCTACGATCGCCCCGGCGTCGGGTTCAACAACGAGAACCTGATCGGCCAGATGATCGGCGGCATCATCGGTGGGATCATCTCCAGCCCGGAACTGTGGCGCGTCATCCTCGGCGGGCGGCAGACCTACCACAACCCGTCGTCGGGCGACTGGTTCGGAGGCGGGCCGCAGGTGCCGGGTGGTGGCGGCTGGTCGGGCGGCGGGTCCTCGGACGGCGGGTCGTCCGGCGGCTTCGGCGGCGACGGCGGCTTTTCCACCGGCGGCGGCTTCGGCGGCGACGGCGGCAGTTCCACCGACGGCGGGTTCTGAGCCGGGGGGGGCTCCGGCCCCTCAGCCGCGCAGGACCAGGGCGACACCGGCGACGAGCAGGGCGACGCCGAGGAGTTCACGCGCGCTCGGGCGCTCCTTCATGGCGAAGCGCGCCAGGCCCTGCGCGAACAGGATCTCGACGAGGCCGAGCGTGCGCACCGCCGCGACCGGAGCGACCGCGAAGCCGACGAACCACATCTGCGAGGCGAAGGCGCCGAGGAAGCCGGCGGCGATCGACGGGCGCCAGGCCCGCAGGATCGCGCTCGCGACGCCGGGCGAGCGCCAGGCGAGCCAGGCCGACAGGATCGCCGTCTGCGCCGCCAGCGAGGCGACCAGGGCAGCGGAGGCGTCGACCGCGAAGGCGCCGCTGTCGACGGCGAGGATCGCCGCCTTGAAGAACACCGCGGCGATGCCGAAGAACCCGCCCGAGGCGATGCCGAGCGCGGCGGGGCGCAGGCGTGCCCACCGGCTCGCCGGGGCGTCGGTCGTCACCAGACCGCCGCCGACGCCCCCCTTCGGCCACGACAGAACCATCACCCCGGCGGTGGCCACGACGATGCCCGCCACCAGGAGGGGCGTCGGCACCTCGCCGAGGACGGCGAGCGAGAACAGCGCGACCTGGACCGGCTCGGTCTTGGTGTAGGCGATGGTGACCAGGAACGAGCGATCTCGCATCGCGTGCAGCATTCATGCCGTCGCGAGTATCTGACCGATGCCGCCGAACGTCGCCCACAGCCAGAACAGGGGCTGGGGGTGGGGCGCGGCGTCGGTCCAGGCGACCAGACCGGCGAGGAACAGGATCGAAAACGGCAGGCCGAACAGAAAGCGCACGTGGGTGGCGCCGAGGGTGCCGAGCGAGACGGTGAGGCCGCGCTGGAGCGCGTTGCGCAGCGCCTGGGCGCCGGCGGCGGCGATGGTGGTGCAGATCCAGAGCGAGGCGAGCATCGCGGTTCCCGAGCCGAGGGGGCAGCCCTTCCTACACCGCTCCACCGATCGCGTCGCCCCCGGGAGACGCGGGCGCGTCATGTCGGTGGCGTTCGTCGGCTCGATCGGCTAATCGAAGCGCATGGCAGCCCCTCTCCTCACTCTTCGCGACGTCACCCTCACCTTCGGCGGTACGCCCCTGCTCCAAGGCGCGGAGCTGATGGTGCACGAGGGCGAACGGATCTGTCTTGTCGGGCGCAACGGCTCGGGCAAGTCGACGCTGCTCAAGGTGGCGGCGGACATCCTGCAGGCGGACGGCGGCGAGCGGGTGATCCAGTCGACCGTAACGGTGCGCTACCTGCCGCAGGAGCCCGATCTCACCGGCTTCGCCTCGACGCTGGCCTATGTCGAGGCCGGGCTCGGACCTGGCGACGATCCGTGGCGGGCGCGGCGGTTGCTGGAGGATCTGGGGCTGCACGGCGACGAGGACCCGAAGACGCTGTCGGGCGGCGAGATCCGCCGCGCGGCGCTGGCGCGGGTGCTGGCGCCGGAGCCCGACGTGCTGCTGCTCGACGAGCCGACCAACCATCTCGACCTGCCGGCGATCGAATGGCTGGAGGCGGAACTCAAGTCGATGAAGTCGGCGCTGGTGCTGATCAGCCACGACAGGCGCTTTCTCGAGAACCTGTCGCGGGCGACGGTGTGGCTCGATCGCGGGCGGACGCGGCGGATGGATCGCGGCTTCGCCGAGTTCGAGGCGTGGCGCGACGATCTGCTCGAGCAGGAGGAGCGCGACCGCCACAAGCTCGATCGCAAGATCGCGATGGAGCTCGACTGGCTGCGCTACGGCGTCACCGCGCGACGCAAGCGCAATCAGCGCCGCCTCGCCGAACTCGGGTCCTTGCGCGAGCGGCGGCGCACCGAGCGACGGGTGCAGGGCGAGGTCAAGCTGACGCTGTCGGAGGGCGAGACCTCGGGCAAGCTGGTGATCGAGGCGATCGGGGTCTCCAAGAGTTGGGACCGGCCGATCGTCGCCGACTTCTCGATGCGGATCGCGCGCGGCGATCGTATCGGCGTGGTCGGGGCCAACGGCGCGGGCAAGTCGACGCTGCTCGGGCTCCTCACCGGCACGCTCGCGCCCGACGCCGGCACGGTGAAGGTCGGCGCGGCGGTCGAGATGATCACGCTCGATCAGAAGCGCGAGGCGCTCGACCCGAACGCGACGCTGAAGGAGACGCTGACCGGCGGCACCAGCGACAACGTCAGCGTGGGCGGGGTGATGCGCCACGTCATGGGCTACATGAAGGACTTCCTGTTCGCGCCGGAGCAGGTCAACACGCCGGTGGCGGTGCTATCGGGCGGCGAGCGCGGGCGGCTGATGCTGGCGCGGGCGCTGGCGCGGTCGTCGAACCTGCTGGTGCTCGACGAGCCGACCAACGATCTCGATCTCGAGACGCTCGATCTGCTCGAGGAGATGATCGGCGACTACGCCGGCACGGTGATCGTGGTCAGCCACGACCGCGACTTCCTCGATCGAGTGTGTTCGTCGATCGTCATGGCCGAGGGCAACGGGCGCTGGCAGGAATATGCCGGCGGCTATTCCGACATGGTGGCGCAGCGCGGTTCGGGCATCGCGGCGCGGCGGGTGGAAAAGGTCGAGGCGCCGCGCGCGGAGAAGGCGCGGGCGGAGCCGGCGCCGGAGGCGACGAAGAAGCGGCGGCTCTCCTTCAAGGAGAAGCACGCGCTGGAGACGCTGCCGGGCAGGATCGAAGCGCTGCAGAAGGAACTCGGCAGGCTGCACGAGGCGATGGCCGACCCCGATCTCTACGCCCGCGATCCGGCGCGGTTCGACAAGGTGTCGAAGGCGGTCGACGAGAAGACCACGGCGCTGTCGGCGGCCGAGGACGAATGGCTCGCGCTCGAGATGCTGCGCGAGGAGCTGGAGGGCTGAACGGCGGTTCGCGGCTCGGCCCTCGTGTTTCGATTCGGCTCGAAGAGGGCGGCGCGTTCACGTTTCGATTCCGCGCGAACGCGGCGCTCGAGGTTCATGTGGAGATTCCGGGGCGCGGCCTTCTCGCAAGGCGTGTGAATCGCACCGGAAGATCGTTTTATTTCAAAGTGTTGACGGCTCCGTCTCCGGTGGTGATTCCGGGACTTCATCTCACTCGTCGGATCGAGGGATCGGTCGGGTCGGCATGGGGGTGACAGCGCACGGCGCGATGGAAGCGCATCTCGTCGGTCGGCCAGACGTGATAGTGGCAGTCGTCGCGGTCGTCCTCGGCGCCGGTGTCGCGGTCGCGGGCGGCGCGGCGCAGCGGCGGCTCGAACGAGCGCAGCACCGGTTCGGGTGGACGATCGTCGCCGAACAGCGGCGGGGGCGTCCAGCCCCAGCGCGAGCGACGCGGACCCGCCTCGATCACCTCCTCCTCCTCGCCGTCGACGTCGACGTCGTCGTCCGCCATCGGGGGCGGAGGCGGCTCGGCGCGGGGGGATTCCGACCGGCGGATGGTGGCGAGGCGATCGGCGAAGTCGTCGTCGGGCGCGCGCAGGACGTCGGGTGGGGCGCCGCGTCGGATCGGGGCGGCATCGGGACGGCGCGGGCTCGAGCGCTCGGCCGGAGCGGCTTCGGCCGTCGCCGGAGCGCGAGAGGTCGGCGCGACACGAGGCTCGGCGCGGGTGGTCTCGGGGGGCGAGATCTCGGGGCGAGCGGGCGTGGTCGACGGCGGGCTCG
>JBEOKB010000263.1:0-27730 GCA_040275425.1 Siculibacillus sp.
GCCCTGGGCCAGTGACCTGCTCGCCGACCAGCACCTGGGTGGGGGCCTGGCCTGGGGGCTGGGTGAGGTGCCGATGGTGGCCGTGGCGCTGATCCTCGCCGTGCAGTGGGCGCGGGCGGACGACCGCGAGGCCAAGCGAGGGGAGCCAGCCGCCGACCGGGACGGCGACGCCGAGCTGACCGCCTACAACGCCATGCTGGCCGGCATGGCCGACCAGGACTCGCGCCGCGGCTGACCGGCCGTCACCGGTCGGATCGGGCGGGCCGGTCCGGGCCGTCCGCCTCCGCCAGCCGCTCGAGCGACGCGCGATCGACCCGCGCCCGCCGCGCGAGATCGACCACCGAATCGTAGCCCCCGCCCCGCGCCGCGACGATCCGCTCGGCCACGTCCTCGCGCAGCCCCTTGATGCGGGAGAATCCGAGACGGATCGCCCGGTTCGAGGCGATCGCCTCCGCCTGCGACGCATGGCGCGCGACCACCCGCTCTGCCGCCGCCGGCCCCGGCTCCAGCGTGCTGTCCCACGCCGAGGCGTTGACGTCGACCGGACGCACCTCGACGCCGTGATCGCGCGCGTCGCGCAGGATCTGCGCCGGCGCATAGAAGCCCATCGGCTGGGAATTGATCAGCGCGCAGGCGAACACGTCCGGGTATCGGCACTTCATCCAGGCCGAGGCATAGACCAGCAGCGCGAAACTGGCCGCATGGCTCTCCGGAAACCCGTATTCGCCGAACCCCTCGATCTGGCGGAAGCAGCGCTCGGCGAAGTCGCGCGGATAGCCCCTGGTCACCATGCCCTCGACCATGCGGACGCGGAACGAATGGATGGTGCCGACGCGACGGAAGGTGGCCATCGCCCGTCGCAGCCGATCGGCCTCCGCCGGGGTGAACCCGCCCGCGACGATGGCGATCCGCATCGCCTGCTCCTGGAACAGCGGCACCCCGAGGGTCTTGCCCAGCACCGCCTCCAGCTCCGGCTTGGGAAAGGCGACCGGCTCCAGCCCCTGCCGGCGGCGCAGATAGGGGTGGACCATGTCGCCCTGGATCGGCCCCGGCCGGACGATCGCCACCTCGATCACCAGATCGTAGAAGGTGGCGGGCCGCAGGCGCGGCAGCATGGTCATCTGCGCCCGGCTCTCGATCTGGAACACGCCCACGGTGTCGGCCCGCCGGATCATGCGATAGACCGCCGGGTCATCGGCCGGCACCCCGGCGAGCCCGCCCGCCCGGCCGTAGTGATGCTCGAGCAGATCGAACCCCTTGCGCAGCGCCGTCAGCATGCCGAGCGCCAGCACGTCGATCTTGAGAATGCCGAGCGCGTCGAGATCGTCCTTGTTCCACTCGATCACGGTGCGCCCGTCCATCGCCGCGTTGCGGATCGGCACCACCTCGTCGAGCCGCCCGCGCGTCAGCACGAAGCCGCCGACGTGCTGGGAGAGATGGCGCGGAAACCCGACGATCTCGCGGGCGAGCGCGAACACTCGCGCCAGACGCGGGTCGTCGAGGCTGAACCCGGCGCGCGCCGCCTGCTCGTCCTTCGGTCCCTTCGACGACGACCCCCACACCGTGCCCGACAGCCGCGCGATCGCGTCCTCCGACAGGCCGAACGCCTTGCCGACCTCTCGCAGCGCCGAGCGGGTGCGATAGGTGGTGAGCGCGGCGGTGATCCCGGCGCGGTCGCGGCCGTACTTCGCGTAGATGTACTGGATCACCTCCTCGCGCCGCTCGTGCTCGAAGTCGACGTCGATGTCCGGCGGCTCGCGCCGTTCCGGCGAGATGAAGCGCTCGAACAGGAGATCGCCGCGCGCCGGATCGACCTCGGTGATGCCCAGGCAGTAGCACACCGCCGAATTGGCCGCCGACCCGCGCCCCTGCGCCAGGATGCCGCGCGAGCGGGCGAAGCGCACGATGTCGTGGACGGTGAGGAAATAGGGCGCATAGCCGAGATCGCCGATGACCGCGAACTCGTGCGCGAGCGCCGCCTCCACCGTCGCCGGCACGCCGTCCGGCCAGCGCCGCGCCGCCCCGTCCCGGGTGAGCGCGATCAGCGCCTCCTGCGGGCTCGCCGCCGCGCCGATGTCCTCCTCCGGATACTCGTAGCGCAGCTCCTCGAGCGAGAAGCTCAGCCGATCGAGCAGCGCCACGCTCTCCTCGACCGCGCGCGGCTGGTCGCGGAAGAGGCGCGCCATCTCCTCCCCGCCGCGCAGATGCCGTTCGCCATGGGGCCCGAGCAGGAATCCGGCGTCGTCGAGCTCGCGGCCCTCGCGGATCGCCGCCATCGTGTCGGCGAGCGGCCGTCGCTCCGGCACGTGATGGAGGAGATCGCCGACCGCGAGCAGCCTCACCCCCGCCGTCTCCGCCAGTCCCGCCAGACGCGCGAGGCGCCGCCGATCGGACGGGCCGAACAGCGGCTGAGCGCCGAGGCGCACCCATTCCCGCCCGAAGGCCGAGCGCAGGGCGTCGAGCGCGGCCCCCAGATGCGGCGCCTCCGGCCCGAGCGGCCCCCGCCCCGGCAACGGCGCCAGCACCAGCCCCTGCCCCCATTCGAGCAGATCGGCGAACTCGAGCAGGCAGCCGCGCCTGTCGCCCCGCCGATTGCCCAGGGTCAGCAGGCGACAGAGCCGACCGTAGGCGGCACGGTCGCTCGGCCAGACGAGCACGTCGGGCGAGCCGTCGGCGAAGGCGAGCCGGCAGCCGACGACGAAGCGCAGCCCCGCCTCCTTCGCCGCCACATGGGCGCGCACCACCCCGGCCAGCGTGTTGCGGTCGGCGATCGCCAGCCCGGCGAGACCGCGACGAGCGGCGACCTCCACCCATTCCTCCGGATGCGACGCCCCGGTGAGGAAGGTGAAGTTCGAGGTGATCGCCAACTCGGCATAGGCCGTCACGAACGCCTCCTCACGCGAACAGGCCGTGGAGAAACCAGCGCGGTCGCTCGGTCTCGCGCGCGAACAGGCCCGCGCGGAAGATCCAGAAGCGACGGCCGGTGCCGTCCTCGACGCGGAAATAGTCGCGGGTCGCCGTGGCCGGATCGACGCGCGGGCGCTCCGACCCGACATCGGCCGCCGCCGACACGCCCTCCGGGCCGAGCCCCGGCGGCAGGCTCCACCACGACGCGGCGATCCGCTCCGGCCCCTCGGCGCGGGCGACCTCGTAGAAGGCCCGTCGCCACCGGAACCGCAGCGGCGGCCCGTCCGAGACTTCGGCGACGGTCTCGATCGGCTCCGGCCGGGCGAGCAGCCGCAACGGCCGATCGGGCGGCTCCTCGGGGTCGACGACCGGGGCCGGTCGCGTCGCGCGCGACGTTTCTGCGGCGAAGGCGGCCGGACGCACCGTCGCCGCTTCGGGACGATGGGTCTCGCACGGTTCCAGCCGCGTGACCCGCTCGGTGCCGAGGCGCGCGCCGAGCCGGTCGATCAGCCGATCGAAGTCGCCGCGAGCGGCGGCATCACCCGCGAGATCGATCTGACGCGGATCGTCGCGCCCCGCCGACAGCACCGACAGACGAACGAGATCGATGCCGAAACCGGGATCGATCTCGTTCTCCTCGCCCTTCAACCGCTCGGCGAACAGCGCGGCGAGAAGATCGGGATCGCGGGACGGTCGACCGGTGCCGACGGTGACGCGGCGGACGGTGCCGTCGACCCGCCACAGCGCCAACTCGACCACACGCCCCCCCTCGCCGCGCCGCTCCAGGTTCTCGGCGAGCGTTCGGCCGAGCGAGCGCACCACCTCGGCCACGTCGTCGCGCCCGACGATCGGCTCGGTGAAGGCACGCTCCGTCACCAGCGTCGGGGCCGGCAGGCGCGGCGAGATCGGTCGTTCCGCGCGGCCGAGCGCCTCGTCGAGCCGCGCGAGGAGATCGGCGCCGAAGCGGCGAGCGAGCGCGGCGCGCGGCAACCGCGCGAGCGCGGCCACCGTGTCGAGACCGAGGCGCGCGAGGCTCGTCGCTCGCGCCCCGTCCGGATCGATCGCCCCGACCGGAAGCCCGGCGAGCACCGCCTCCTCCTCGCCCGACACGATCACGCCGTGATCGGCGCCCCCGAGACCGCAACGGGCGAACGCGCGCGCCGCCGCACCCGTGCCCGCCACCCCCACTCTCGCCCCGAAGCCGCGCGCGGCGAGATCCTCGACCACCCGAGCCGCGAGCGCGTCCTCGCCGCCGAACAGGCGCGTCACCCCGCCGACGTCGAGCAGCAGGCCGAACTCGCCGGGAAAGTCGAGATCGAGCCCGACCAGCGGCGTGAAACGGTCGCACCAGTCCGCGATCGTCTCGAGGCACCGCGCCTCGGCCGCGCCGTCGCGCTCGACCAGAACGAGACCGGGCACGCGCGCCCGCGCATCGGCGACCGATCGCCCCGGCGCGAGGCCGTGCGCCACCGCCCCCCTGTCGACGGCGGTCAGGCGCAGCGCCGGACCGAAGCGATCGAACACCGCGAGTGGGGCCTCATCCCCCCCGAGCGGAGCGCTCGAAGGCGAGAACCCGCGCGCCGCCCTGCGTCGCAGCCGGTCGGTCGGCAGAAACGGCAGGCGCAGCGAGAGAATGCGCCGGGAGAGAAACGAAGCGTCGCTCATGGGGACTCCACTCCACCGCGAAGCGACCGAGGCGCCCGTCGCGGTTCTTCTCGAGATCGAGGCGAAGGCTCGGCCGACCGACGCCGGGGGCGAAGTCGCCGAGCGCGCGCGAGGGCAGCGCCGCCACCCGCCAACGGGTCGCCGCCGCCGTGGTCTGCGGTCGTCCGCCGACCCGCAGCAGCAGGCCGAACCCCGCCGCCTCCGCGACGGCGCCGCGCGCCGCCCGCAGAGCGAGACGGCGCGTCGCGGTGAGATCGAGCGCGATCGACCGATCGGGGATCTCGGCCACGACCGCCGTGGTGGCACGGCATCCGAGCCCCTCCTCGAACGCCCACAGCGCCTCCTCCACCCGCTCGACCGCGACCTCCACCACCCGCCCCGGATCGAGCCCGAACGCCCCGAGCCCCCGCGCGGCCAGGCGCCCGGTCTCCCGCCGCGCCTCGGCGGTGGCGATCCACAGGACACGACCGCCGCGCCGATCGAGCAACCGGGCGAGCAGCGCCGCCGCGAAGCCGGAAACCGCCCCGGCCTCGCGCGCCTCGTCGCAGACGACTTCGTGCAGAGCGCCGAAGGCGAGACCGCCGGCCGTTCCCAGACGTCGGTCGACGTCGTCGAGACCGAAGGCGAGACCCGCGCCCCCCTCCCCTTCGACCGACGCCGCCCCGACGGCGGTCGAGATCACCCGCCGCCCCTCGATTCCGGCGATCACCCGCTTCAGCTCGCCCAACCGATCGCCCCCGTTCGTCGCGTCCATCGTCTCGCTCGCTCGAAAAAGTTCGTTTTTTGTTCTTGCCGAAAAGAGAACAAAAAGTCAACATGCATTCATTCGGCGGACGAGTCGGGAGAGCGGGCGGGTCCGGATGGAGGAAGAACGGGAGGCGGTTCCCGGTGGCTTCCGAGAAAGCGAAGGAGGTGCTCGAAAAGGGCTAACACGAAGAACGGCAACGCGGATTGCGAACGCCTCGATCGACGAAGACGGAGCGCGCGCGGCACCGCTCCGAGCGGGCTTGGCGTGGTCGGCGGTGCGCGCGAGTGACGGCGGGTGAGTGCCCGGACCGGAACGGGCGTCGGGCTCAAATCGGGGTACATCCCTGCGCGGCCCTCCCGCGAGGGAGAAGAGACGGCCCGTGATCGAGCGATCCGCTCGCCCTCGCCGACACCCGACGCGCGCGTCTCGTCTCGGCCTCGGGGCGGCGCGCGACGGGAGGCGTCTCTGTTCCGAGCGGATGCACGATCCGGATCGAGGCACGATGTCGACGAACGCCGATGTCGTCCGGCATGGCGAGGGGCGCGGGCCACGATGCTCGCGGCAGCGACCGCAGGGGCCGCCGTGGCGAGGAAGGAGACGTGAGTCGGGGATGTGGGATGCGCGACCTATGGCGTTGCCCGACCTCGTACCGATCGGCCGGGATGCGTCGAGCGAGGTGGCGCGGGAGACGCGCTCCGTACGAGAACGGCCGCCTCCGTCGGCGGCGCGAGGACGCCCTGATCGAGAGCGCCGAGCGAGAGGAGATCGAGAATCGGCGGCGACGCCCGCCGAGACCACGGAGAGCGCCCGTTCCTTTGCTCTGGCGCGGGACGGCGTCCTCCTCTAACAATTCACGCCGATTGCTCGGGACCGGTCCACCGCGCCGACCCGTCCGGGCGCGCGCTCGAACGACGAGAAGAGTGAACGGTCGATGACGTCCGAGGCATCCGATGTGTTCGTCCGAGTGCGCGGACTGGGCAAGAGGTACGTCCTCTACGATCGTCCGCTGTGGAACGCCGTCGATCTGATCACCGGCAAGCGGCGGCGCGGCCGCGAGCACTGGGCCCTGAGCGACGTCGACTTCGATCTGCGCGCCGGCGACTGCCTGGGCATCGTCGGCCGCAACGGCGCCGGCAAGTCGACCCTGCTCAAGCTGGTGTGCGGCATTTCGCAGCCGAGCACCGGCACGATCGAGGTCGGCGGCCGCATCGCCGCCCTGCTCCAGCTCGGCGCCGGGTTCAATCCCGAGTTCACCGGTGTGGAGAACGTCCGCCTCGCCTCCGCCCTCTACGGCATGGCCGGCGACGAGATCGAGCGGCGGATGGACGCCATCGCCGCCTTCGCCGGCATCGGCGACTTCATCGAGCGGCCGGTGCGGGAGTACTCCAGCGGCATGTACGCTCGCCTCGCCTTCTCGGTCTGCGCCCACGTCGATGCCGACATTCTCGTGGTCGACGAGATCCTCGGCGTCGGCGACGTCCGCTTCCAGCAACAGTCGATGCGCTTTCTCCGGCGCTTTCGCCGCAAGGGCATCGTGCTGTTCGTCTCCCACGACGAGGCCGCGGTCGCCGCCCTGTGCGACGGCGCGATCTGGATCGACAAGGGCCGCCTCGTCGCCGCCGGCCCCGCCAAGGACGTGCTCCATCGCTATCGCCGCGAGGCCTCGCGCCTGATGCTGCCCGGCGCCGCCTTCCTCGCCACCGACGGAGCCTCGCCCCCGCCCGTCTCTTCCGCGCCCGAGCCGGTCCCACCCGACGCCGCGCCGAGCGAACCGCCGTTCGATCCCGACGATCCGCCGCCGCCGACCGGCGACGGCCGCCTCCTCGCCGTCCGCCTCCTGCGCGACGGCCGCGAGCTCACCGGCCCGCTCGTCGGCGGCGACGAGCTGCGCCTCGAGGCGACCTTCACCCTCGACCGTGCCGTCGCCGCCCCGCGCGTGGTGTTCGCCCTGCGCAATCCGCTCGGCCAGATCGTGCTCGGCGGCGACGGCGGTCCGCCCCGATCCGACGTCGACGGCCCCGTCCCCCCGGGCGTCCCGGCCGCGACCGCCTTCACCTTCCTCGTGCCGCACTTCCGCACCGGCGCCTATCCGATCGAGGTCTTCCTTCTCGGCGACGACGGCGCCTGCCTCGATCACCGCGAGACCGCCGTGGTGCTCCAGGTCCTCGCCGACCGCGACCGCGAGGGCGTCGCCAACATGCGCATGCACCAGACCCTGCTGACCATCACCCGGGAGCACGCCGATCATGACGGCTGACGTGCTCGTCTCCGCCCGCGGACTGGTCAAGATCTACCCGCCGCGCGAAAATCCCGTCGCCTACGTCGCCGCTCTGCTCTTCGGCGAGACCTTCGTGCGCGGCCACCGCGCCCTCGACGGCGTCGACGTCGAGGTGCGGCGCGGCGAATGCCTGGGAATCGTCGGTCGCAACGGCGCCGGCAAGTCGACGCTGCTGCAGCTCCTGTGCGGAACCCATGCGGTCAGCGCCGGCACGGTCGAGACCCGCGGCCGCATCGCCGCGATGCTGGCGCTCGGCGCCGGCTTCAACCCCGACTTCACCGGCCGCGAGAACGTGCGCCTCGCCGCCTCGGTCTACGGCCTGACCGACCGCGAGATCGACCGCCGCTTCGACACCATCGCCGCCTTCGCCGACATCGGCGATTTTCTCGATCAGCCGGTGCGCGAATACTCCAGCGGCATGTACGCCCGCCTCGCCTTTTCGGTCTGCGCCCACGTCGATGCCGACGTGCTGGTGGTCGACGAGGTGCTCGGCGTCGGCGATGCCGCCTTCCAGGCCAAGTGCCGCCGCTTCTTCGAGGCGTTCCTGAAGCGCGGCGCGGTGATCTTCGTCTCCCACGACGAGAGCGCGGTGCTGTCGGTGTGCAGTCGGGCGATCTGGCTGGAGCGCGGCCGCCTGATGGCCGAGGGCTCCCCGAGCGACGTGCTCGGCCGTTACAATCGCGCGATCGCCGAGGAGTACGGCGCGACCCCGACCGAGGGGGCCCTCGTCGCCGGGCCGGATCGGCCGAGCTTCGCCTACGACGACCCCATGCGCGGCCGCAATCCGATCGAGGTCACGCCCTACGACCGCGACGCGCCCGCCCACGGCTACGGCGGCGCCACCATCGACGACGTCCACTTCGTCGACGCCGACGGTCGCCGCATCGACCGCATCGAGGGCGGCGAGATGGTGCGCCTGCGCATCACCGGCCCGGCGGTGGCGGAGGTGTCGCGCCCGGTGATCGGCTTCCTCCTGCGCGACGGCACCGGCCAGAACTACTTCGGCGACAACACCTTTCTCGCCTACCGCACCCGCCCGCGCCAGCTCGCGCCCGGCGACCGTTTCGAGGCCCTGTTCGAGTTCCGCATGCCCTATCTGCCGCTCGGGGTCTACGGCCTGACGCCCTCGATCATCGACGGAACCCAGCAGTCCCACGTCCACGTCTTCTGGACCGAGGAGGCGGTGCGCCTGATCGTCGAGCGCTCGCCCGTCGCCTTCGGCAAGGCCGGAACCGTGATGCACGTCGAGCCCCCGCGCGTGATCGCGCCCCCCGCCGACGACGCCCTCGGCCGAAACGACCGTGTCATCGAACCGCGCCATACCGGGGCGCCCGCGCCGCGCCCGCCGCCGGGCGAGGCGTGAACGGCCCCGCCCGCCCCTCATCGAATCCGGACGTCCCCATGCCCAATCCGACCGTTCTCAGAGCCTGGCTGTTCTTCGTCCTCCTGGTGATCGGCGCGATCCCCTTCGTACCCCTGCTGGTGCCGCTGTTCCTGGCGCCGCCGAGATACACGTGGTGGATCGTGTTCGCCTTCCTCAGGATGATGCAGTTCCTGGTGAAGCTCACCTGCGGCCTCGACTGGGTGGTGACGGGACGCGAGAACATCCCCGCCGGGCCGGTCCTCTACGCCTCGCGTCACGAGTCGATCTGGGAGGTGCTCTATTTCCAGATGCTGTTCGGCAATCCGATCTCCTTCGCCAAGCGCGAGGTGTTCGGCTACCCCGTCGGCGGGCAGATCGCCCGCAACGGCGACCACATCCGCGTCGATCGCGACGGCAATCTCGAGCAGATCCGCCAGGCCTTCGCCAAGGCGCGCGACGCCTCCCGCGCCGGGCGCTCGGTTCTGATCTTCCCCTCGGGCACGCGCTCGGTCGACGGCCGCGATCAGGTCGCCAACGGCGTCGCCGTGCTCTACGGCATGCTCGATCTGCCCTGCGTGCCGATCGTGCTCGATTCCGGCACCTACTGGCCGCACCGCTCGTGGTTGAAGTACCCCGGCACCATCCACGTGCGCGTCCTGCCGCCGATCCCGCCCGGCCTGAAGAAGGGCGAGTTCCTGGAGCGCCTGCGCACCGAACTCCGGCGCTCGCCGACCGGCGACGAGGCGCCCGAGCCCGCGCTCACACCAGCCCGTCTCGACGCCTGATCCGATCGATCAGCCGGAGCATCGCCCACACCAGGAGGCTCGGCAGCAGCAGAGCGGTGATCTGCGGCGGCAGCGGCATGTTCTCGACCGCCAGCGCCGACAACCGGTTGAGGAAGTAGCCGGAATAGGCCGTGAACAGCGCCGCGCCCCCCGCCACCACCAACCCGCGCGCATCGATCGCCAGCGCGAACAGCGCGCCGATGCACACCGCCACCAGACCCGGCACCATCCCCTGGAACAACCGGATCGACAGCCACTCCTCGTACTTCGGCCGATTGTTGGGCAGATCCGGATCGCCGGTCAGCGCCCACAGCTCGGAGAGCGGCAGATACTTCGGCTCGATGTCGCGGAACTCGAGCCAGCGCCGCGAGATCGAGAAGCCGAGCTCGAGCGCCGTCTCGCCCGCCGCCCCGTCGCCACGCGCGATCGGCATGCCGAAGCTCGGATTGCTCGGCTCGCCGATCTGCCACACCGTCGCCCCGCGCAGCATCCAGCGATGATTGGTCCGTGACGGCGGCACGATCTCCTCCGCCGAGGCGAGCCGCACCAGATCGCCGGTCTGATCGAACCAGTAGATCGTCGCCTTCTCGAAACGCGGCTCGGGCGCGTCGTGCAGATCGACCTGGAGAATGGCCCCGGCGAAGCTCAACCATCGCACCCCGTGCGAGCGCGCCGCGGCGTATCTCCAGCCGTATTCGCCGAGCCCCTCCCGGCTCAGCGTCATGAAGGCCCAAGGCCGCACCACGTTGTCGAGCACGAAGTGGGTCGGCACCGACAGCGCCGCCACGATCAGCAGCGCCGAGGAGCGGTGCACGAACGATCGCCCGGCGGTGCGCACCATCAGCAGCCGTCCGCCGAAGGCGTGCGCCACCTCCGCCCACACGATCCCGAGCATGAAGGCGATGCCGAAGATCTGCGAGCCGTTGTCGAGCAGACGACACCAGACGTAGAGCGCGGTGCGCCCGATCGCGGTCGCCGTGTCGCCCCCGTTGAGCCCCTCGTCCCAGACGCGGGTCACCTCGGCCGACACGTTGATCGCCGTCACCGCCGCCAGGATCACCACGAAGGTCACGACGACGAAGCGCAGATGATGGCGGACCATGTGCGTGGTGTAGACGTCCGTGAACGGGCGTACCGCCGGCCGCAGACGATCGAACCGAGGGCGGAGCGCCGCGATCATGCCCGCCCCATCCGTGGTGTGGTGAGGAGATCGCGGAAGAGCATCAGCACGCCGACCAGCACGACGGCCGCGACCGCGACGGCGACCGAGACCACCCCGGCCAGACCGAGCGGCGTGAGCAGTGCCCGCGGCACGAGCCCGCCCGAACCGATCGCGACGATGATCCCCATCAGCACGCCGATCGCCGCCGGCAGCGCCACGAAGCGGGTGCGATGGGTGGTCAGCGCCACCGCGATCAGCGCGATCGCCACCGCCGCCATGTTGGCGAGCGACAACAGCAGATCGACGGCCGCCCGCTTGGCGTTGATGCGCGAGACGAAGTCGTCGCCCCGGCTCTCCAGCAGCTCGACCACGCTCAGCTCCTCGATGCGGTTGCGCTCGATGGTGCGAAACAGCGTCTGCATGTCGAACGCCTTGGCCGAACGGCCGCCGCGCACCCGCACGATGTCGAGCCGCGCCGCCTCGCCCTCGCAGGTCGGGCATCGCGCCGCCACCACCCGATCGTCGGCGAGCGCGGCGGCGAGCCCCTCCCCCACCGGCGCCTTGAAGCGATAGGCCCGCGCCTCGCAGGCATCGGTGTAGAGCCGCCCGTTCTCGATCTGCATGCGGGCGCAGTCGGACAGGAAGACGTGATCGAGCCGTTTGCCCTCGAAACCGAAGGCGCGCATCTTGCGCTCGTCGCGATCGTCGCGCGACCACACGTAGACCACCGTGTCGCTGGCGACGAAGAAGCGCCCCTCCGCCGGCCCCTTGGAGACCAGATCGGCGAGCGAGGCCTCGTACTGCTTGCGAAAGGCGTGGTTGGCGGCCGGCTTGACGAAGCCCGACGTCGCCGCCGCGAACACCGTCGCCGCCACCGCCACCGCCCCGCAGATCACCATCAGCACCCGCGGCCCCGCCCCGGCCGCCGCCAGGATGATGAACTCGCGCCGCTCGCGCATGTTCAGCACGACCAGATAGACCGCCACCAGCGTGGCGATCGGCACGATCTTGTCGATGATCGCCGGGATCAGCGACAGGAACAGCGTGAGAAAGCCGCTGCTCGACAGATCGTGCTCGATCGCGACACGGGCGATGTAGTCGAACTTCTCGATCGCGAACACGACGACGAGCACGCCGACCGCGACGAGGTACTTCGAGGATATCTCTCGCAGCGAGGCACGGGCGTAGATCATCGGATGCATCCGATCGGCCGACCGCGCGACGGTCGCCGGAGCGACCCGCCGAGACGGCCGCGTTGCGGGAGACGCCCACAGACTACGGAATTCGCCCGCGCGAGGAAAGCCGGGGACGCCGTTCGCCGCCGGTTCTTCACACCCGGTAGCTCTCGCCGAGGAACACTTCACGCACCCGCCGATCGCGCGCCACCTCCGCCGGCGGCCCCGACGCCACCACCAGCCCCGCCTCGATCACCACGGCCCGATGGACGAGCTCGAGCGCCACGTGCGCCTTATGGTCGGTGACGAGCACCCCGATCCCCGCCTTGGCCAGCGCCCGCAACCGCGCGACGATGCGCTCCACCACGATCGGATCGAGCCCGGAGAACGGCTCGTCGAGCAGCAGGAACTTCGGCAGGGTGCAGACCGCGAAGGCGATCTCCACCAGCCGGCGCTGCCCGCCCGACAGCGTTCCGACCGGCTTGGCGCGCACCTCCTCGAGCCCGAACCCGCCGACGATGCGCCCGACGAAGTCGGCCGCGCGCTCGTCCCACGCCAGCCGCGTGTCGGCGGCGATGCGCAGATTGTCCTCGACGCTGAGGCGGGCGAAGAGATCGGGCGACTGCGGCACGTAGCCGATGCCGCGCCGCGCGCGCGCGTCGACGCCGAGATCGTTCAGCGTCTCGCCGCGCAGGGTCACGGTGCCGCGATCGGGCTTCTCCACCCCGGTCAGGATCTCGAACACCGTCGACTTGCCCGACCCCGACGGCCCGAGCAGCCCGACGATCTCGCCCGGCGCGACCGAGAGGTCGATCCCGCACAGCACTTCGCGGACCCCGTAGGACTTGTGCAGACCCGTGGCCGTGAAGTCCGCACTCATGGGCACGCTCAGTCGGCGGGAGCTTCGATGAACGCCTGAATGCGGCGGATCGCCTCGCGGTCCTCCATCTGCACCGGCGGGTGCTTGAACAGGAACGCGCACAGATCCGGGATCGCCCCCGACAGACCGCGATCGCGCGCGACGCGGGCGAGACGAATCGCCGCCAGCGCCATCACCGCCGCGTTGGGCGAATCCTCGACGTCGAGGCGGATCTCGACGTTGATCGGCGCTCCGCCGAACAACCGCCCCTCGAGACGGACGAAGGCGACCTTGCGATCGTTGAGCCACGGCACGAAGTCCGACGGGCCGATGCGGATGTTGCGATCGGCGAAGCGGCTGCGCGAGGCGCTCTGGACCGACTCCGTCTTCGACAGCCGCTTGGAGGCGAGCCGCTCCTCCTCCAGCATGTTGATGAAGTCGGTGTTGCCGCCGACGTTGAGCTGATAGCTGCGGTCGACCTCCGCCTCGCGGAACTTGAACAGATCGACCAGCGCCCGATGCAGGATGGTCGCGCCGATCTGGCCCTTGAAGTCGTCGCCCAGCACCGGCAGCCCGGCGGCGGCGAAGCGCGCGGCCCAGGTCGGATCGGAGGCGATGAACACCGGGATGGCGTTGACGAAGGCGACCCCCGCCTCGATCGCGCATTCGGCGTAGAACTCGGTCGCCTGCTGCGAGCCGACCGGCATGAAGCTGATCGCCACCTCCGCGCCCGACGCCCGCAGCGTCGCCACGATCTCCTCGCGCGTCCCCTCGCCCGTCTCGATCGGCAGGAAGCTGCGATCGGCGGTCTCGTTGCGGATCGGCGTCGAAATACCGTCGAGGATGCGACCGGCCGAGACGATCACGCCGCCGAAGTCGGCCGCGTCGTCGAAGGTCGCGGTGTTGTTGGGCAGCGAGAACACCGCTTCCGACAGCGGGCGTCCCACCTTGCGGCGATCGATGTCGAAGGCCGCGACGAACTCGATGTCCTCGGGACGATGGCCGGCGATGTCCGGGAACAGAACGGAGATCGCATCGGCTCCGAACTTCCGACAATGGCCGACGCCCTGAACCAGGGCGCTCGCGACGTTCCCCACGCCGAAGATGGCGGTCTTGATCACTCGTTTCACCTCGTCCTCGTCGCCCGAGGGAATAGTCCCACCCGGCCCCGCGCTGCACTGTGACGAAATACGGTGCGGACTCCTACGCTTCTTCCCCCCTCTCGAGCAAGGAGGATCGGCATTCTCCACGTTACCAAGTCGTAGCAGGTCGACGCTCGTGCGACGATCCGACGCGAACACCCGCCACCCCTCCGGCCGCTCGCGCGCAAATCTCGCCCGAACGAGGGATCACCTCGGCGTGAAGTCGTTCTTTGAAGTTCCCTCGCAGTGTCGTAAACCACGGACAGGACAACGTCGCCCTTCCATCGAGAGATCCCCATGACCGGCTCGTCTGATCAGATCGAGGACATCCGCAAGCAACTCCTGGCCATCGTCGTCGAAGAAGGCATGGTCGAGGGTCGCGAACTCGGTCTCGACGAGAAGCTCTCCGACGTCGGCATCGAATCCGCCGACTTCGTGATGATCCTGATGGCGATCGAGGAGAAGTTCGGCGTCTACGTTCCGGTGGACGAGCGCCTGACCGAAGCCGAGACCGTCGGTGGCCTGATCGAGGTCGTCACCGCCCAGATCCTCGCTCATCGGGAGAAGGTGACCTCGTGAGAACCGTCGCGATCACCGGAATGGGCGCGATCTCGGCCTGCGGTATCGGGGTCGAGGCGCTGTGGACCGGCGCGCGCGACGGCCGCTCCGCCGTGCGCGAGGTCGATTTCCCCCGGATCGAGCGCCAGTCGGTCAAACGGGCCGCGCGCATCCTGCCCGAGGACTACGCGACGCTTCTGCCGAACGCCCGCCCGCGCTTCCAGGATCGCACCGCCATCCTCGGCGTGGCGGCCGCGCGTCAGGCGATCGCCGCGGCCGGGCTCGAGGCCGAGCACTTCGGATCGCGCTGCGGCGTGGTGATCGGCTCGGGCTTCGGCGGCGCCGAGACCCTGGACGGCAACTACGCCAAGTTCTTCGAGCGCGTCGGCCGCATCGAGCCGCTCGCCATCCCCAAGATCATGACCAGCTCGGCCGCCTCGTGGACGGCGATGGACTTCGGCGTCACCGGCCCGGTGTTCTGCATCTCCACCGCCTGTTCCTCGGCGACCCAGTCGATCGGCATCGCCGCCGACATGATCCGCGCCGGCGTGATCGATCGCTGCATCGCCGGTGGCGCCGAGGCGCTCCTGATCGACGGCGTGTTCTCCTCGTGGGAATCGCTGCACGTGATGACCACCACCAAGTGCCGCCCGTTCTCGCGCGACCGCAACGGCATGGTACTCGGCGAAGGCGCTGGCGTGGTGGTGCTGGAGGCGGCGGATCTGGCGCGCGCGCGCGGCGCCGAGGTCCTGGTGGAACTCGCCGGCTACGCCTCGAGCTGCGACGCCGGCGACCTGCTCAAACCCGAGCCGCGCGGCGCCACCGACTGCATGAACGCCGCCCTCGCCGCCGCCGGCCTCCCGCCCGAGGCCATCGGCTACGTCAACGCCCACGGCACCGGCACCATCGCCAACGACGTCAGCGAGACCGAGGCCCTGCGCGCCGTCTTCGGCGATCACTTCGACCGCCTCGCGGTGTCCTCGACCAAGCCGGTGCACGGCCATGCCCTCGGCGCCGGCGGCGCGCTCGAGCTGATCATCACCATCGAGGCCCTGCGCGCCCGGATCGCCCCGCCGACCATCGACTTTCTCGGCGTCGACCCCAAGATCGGTTTCGAGCCGGTGCCCCACGTCGCCCGGCCGTTCTCCGCCTCGGCGGCGCTGTCGAACTCCTTCGCCTTCGGCGGCATCAACGCCTCGCTGATCGTCGCCCTGCCGGGGTCGCGCGAGTGAGCGCCGAGGCCTCGCGCCTCCTGCGCCCGACCGCCGCCGAGATCGCCGCGCTGCGCGCGCTGATCGAGGGCGCCTCCGCGCTTCCCTCGCCCGACGTCCCCTTTGCCGCGCCGCTCGTCCTGTTCTCCCGCCTCGATGCGCCGACCCGCGCCGCCCTGTTCGCGCCGCGTCCGGGTCGTGTGCTGATCCAGGAGATGCTGTCGATCGACGCCGAGCGACCGCTCGCGCCCGATCGCGAGTTCCGTTCCGACACCCGCCTGACCCGGCCCGCGGACGGCGGCGGCCCGATCGTGGTCGAAGCGCGCATCGCCACGCCGGAGGGCGAGCCTATCGCCGCGATGAAGGCCGGGCTCGGCGTGGTCGAGGCGACCGCCCTCGCCCGCTCGACCGGCCTGCCGCCCGGCCGCGCCGATGCGGCAGCGAGCCTGCGCCGCGCCCTGCCGCCGATCTCCGAGGCGAGCGTCGCGCGCTGGCTGAGCCTCGTCGGCGACGACAACCCGATCCACACCGACGACGCCCTCGCCGCCGCGCTCGGCCTCGCCGCGCCGATCGTCCCCGGCGCGCTGGTGGCGGCGCTGATCGAGCCGGTGATCGCGATCACCGGCTGGGCGGTGCGCCGCCTTTCGATGCGCTTCGTCGCGCCGATCCCGGTCGGGACCGAGATCTCGGTCGCGATGGTCGAACGCGGGCTCGCCCCCGACGGCGCACGGGTGCTGCGCGTCTTCGTCGCCCTCGCCGACGGGCGCATCGCCGCCGTCGGCGACGTCAGCGCGGCGGCGTCCCGTTCCAATTGCGGGTGAGCCAGCCCCACAGCGCGGCGACGGCGATCGACACCGCCCCCAGGATCCACACCGACGCGATCGGCACGACGGCATGCCAGCGCCCGTGCAGCACCGACTCGTGCCAGATGGCGAAGCCGAACAGGATCGGCAGCGCGAAGGCGATCACCGGAATGCGCCCGAACAGCCGCAGGAAGCGGAATTCGACGCCCGGCCGCCCGACGAAGAGGATCAGCACCCCGGCGAACAGCGAGAAGAAGTTGAGCGCCACCGTCGCCGCCAGCCCCGCGACCACGAACGCCGTGCTGAGCACCCGCAGCGCGACGAGCGACGGCCCCGCCACGTCGGTCGGCGGCTCGCGCCCGAAACTGGCATAGGCGATCTTCAGCATGGCCCCACTCCGGAAGTCTGGTCGTGCCCGCGACGGAAGTCGTCGGCGAAGGCCTCGACGGCGATGCGGTCGTTTTCGCCGGAGCGATTGATTCCCCCGGTCAGCGATCCGCGCAAGGTGGCGAAGGTCTCGATCGGGAACATTCCGGCCGCGACCACCCGTCGCGCCACCCCGCGCCGGGCGAGATGCCCGGAAATCCACACGTCGTCGACGTTGCGCACCGCCTCCGGCCACCCCGCGAAGTCGTGCACCGCGCCGTCGAGCGCCCCCGGCGGCACCAGATAGCCCCAGGTGCCGAACAGCACGTCGACCGCGACCGGCTCCCTCACCCCCGAGGCGAACACGTGCGCCAGATCGACGAAGCGCACGCCCTCCTCGAGCCGCACCCCGCGCCAGCCGAAGGCGACGCTCCGATCCGCCCGATGGGCGGCGAGGAGCGTGGCGAGGAACTCGCGCGGATAGACCACGTCGTCGTCGACCACCACGAGGCAGGCGTCCGGCTCGGCGCGCAGCGCCGGAAGAATCTTCGTCGCCGGTCCCTCGTCGTCGCAGGCCAGCACCTCGACCCCGCGCGGCAGGCCGAGTTCGGCCGGATCCGGATAAAACGCCCCGTCGCGACGGCTGACCGAGGGCAGCGCCAGCACGATGCGATCGGCCGCGACGGTCTGATCGATCAGGCTGCGCAGCGCCGGCCCGACGTGACGCGCCCGGGCGGGCGTGGTGGTGAGCGTCACCACCAGCCGCTCCGGACGGCCGGAGACGTCGCGGCGGAACACGAGCGGGCCGAGACCGAGATTGAAGGCGAGCGCCCGCAGACCCGCCGTCAGCAGACGGGCCGGAGCCACGTTGCGCAACCGCGCGGCGGCGCGGGCGAGATCGCGGCGCACCACGTCGCTCATCGCGCGCCCTCCCCGGTCCGTGCGCCGATCGCCTCGGCGGCGGACACCACCAGTCGCGACGGGAACGGCCACACCGCCCGATCCCGCTCGATCCACGTCCTCTTCAACGACTTGGGCGTGCCCGCCCCCTTCCACGAGCCGAAGGTCAGGTGGCGGGTGAAGACGTTGCGGTCGAACGGCGCCACCGTCGGATGATGGAGCGGCGCCATCAGCGCGATCGGATGGGCGAGATGGACGTCGTCCCACGCCCGCTCGAAGAAGAGGCGCGTCAACATGCGCGGACCGGTCAGATCCTCCACCGTCTCGCGCGTGATCGTCGGCGCGGCGGCGATCAGGCCGAAGGCGCGATCGAGCGCGGCGCGGAAGAACGGGTGGCCCGGTTCGGCCGCGAAGACGCAGTTGGCGATCTGGAACGGCCGGGCGTAGCCGAGCTCGCGCGTGCGCGTCGCCCCCAACCGCGCCTCGATCGCCAGCAGACACGACACGCCGTCGAGGAGCGGCGTGATCGACCGGCGGCACTCCATGTCGATGTCGGCATAGACCCCACCGTCGCGCACCATCGCCGCGTAGCGGAAGAGATCGGCGCGCATCACCGGGAACGGCAGCGCGTCGTAGAGCGGGAGCCGATCGGGCACCACCTCGGCCACCAGCGCGCGGCTCTCGGCGTCGTCGTAGAGCCGACAGTCCCAGCCCGGATGTCGCTCGCGCCACCCCCGCACGAGCCCTGCCGCCGCGCTCGGCGGCTCGTGGCTCTTCCAGGTCTGGGTGAGGCGCAGAGGGATCATGAGGCGAGAACCCGCGTCGGCCCCGCTCGCCCTCGACCGCATCGGTCGGCGCTCGGGCCTTTGCACACCGAGGTCGGCGTGATAGGCGAAGACTTCGGACAGGTCTCCGGTCGGTCGGGTGATAGAAGAATGCTGGAAGCGGTTCAACAGTTCTTTCAACTGGACGATTCCACCGCCCGGTTCCTGGGAAGCTACGTCCTCGGCGGCGCCGTCCTCGCCGCCCTCGGCTGGGCCTGGGCGACGTGGGGCCCGAAGCACGCCGTCGTGGCGACGCGCGATCCCACCACCGAGCGGCGCGAGCGCCCGGCGATCATCGCCTTCGGCATCCGCGTCGGCCGCGCCTTCGTGAACTTCGTCGCCGGTCTGCCCATCACCCCCAACCAGGTGACCTCCGTCGGCCTGGTGCTGGTGGTGTTCAACTGCGCGCTCTATGCGGTTTCGCACAATGCGTTCTGGTTCGGCTCGGGCCTGATCTCGGCGCTGCTGTTCGACACGCTCGACGGTCTGGTCGCCCGCACTCAGGGCACGTCGTCGAAGTTCGGCGGCTATCTCGACGCGGTGATCGACCGCTATCAGGAGATCCTGATCTTCGCCACCATCGGCGCCGTCACCGAACAGTGGCCGGTGGTGTTCCTGATCGTCACCGGCTCGCTGGTCACCAGCTACAACAAGGCCCGCGTCGCCCTCGAGATCGAGACCGGCAACAAGGAATGGCCCGACCTGCTCGAGAAGCCGATGCGGCTGTTCGTGCTGTGCGTCGGCCTGATCGGCACGCCGATCATCCCGTGGTTCCTGCCGGTGACGCTGTGGATGCTGGCGGCGATGACCCATTTCACCGCCCTCCAGCGCTTCGCCCGCGCCTATTTCCTGATGAAGGACGCCCGCGCCGAGGAAGCCGCACGCGCGGAGGCGGGCCGGTGAGCGCCCGCGCGACCCCCTCGGCCGGACGCCGCGAGCCGACCTTCGCGGAGATGATCCGCTCGCCCCATCAGCTGATCGCGCTGACCTTCGGCATGGGGCTGGCCCCGCGCGCGCCCGGCACCGTCGGTACCCTCGGCGGCTTCCCGCTCTTCCTCGCACTGCAATGGGCGCCGTGGCCGCTGCGCGCGGCGATCTACGCGGCGCTGGTGGCGATCGGCTCGTGGGCCGCGACCCGCACCGGCGAGGATCTCGGCGAGCACGACCACAACGCCATCGTCTTCGACGAGACCATCGCCATGGCGCTGGTGCTCGAGGTGATCGCGGTCTCGGCCGTCGGCTGGATCGCCGCCTTCGCGCTCTTCCGCCTGTTCGACATCTGGAAGCCCTGGCCGGTCGGCTGGGCCGATCGCGTCGGCCACGGCGGCTTCTTCGTCATCCTCGACGATCTGCTGGCGGCGGTGTGGGCGGGCGCGATCCTCTTCGCAGCCGCCCGTTTCGGCCTCCTGTGAGCGAGGGGCCCATGAACGCGCCGACCCGGACAGCGACGACGAAATCGGCTACCGCGCCCCTCGACGTGTTCCTGTCGGTCGACGTGGAATGCGACTGCCCGCCCTACATGACGACGTGGCGCGGTGTCGACGAGGGCATCCCGCGTCTGCTGCGGCTCTTCGCCGAGGAGGGCGTCGGCGCGACCTTCTACACCACCGGCGAGGCGGCGGAGAAATTCCCCGAGCGCATGGAGGCGATCGTCGCCGCCGGCCACGAACTCGGCTGTCACGGCCACACCCACCGCCGGTTCCGTGAGATGGACGCCGCCGAGGCGAGGGCCGAGATCGCCGACGCCAACGCCGTGCTGCGCCGGTACGGCCCGGTGACGTCGTTCCGATCGCCCTATCTGTCGTTCCCGGAGGCGTTCGTGCCGTTGCTCACGGCCGAGGGCATCACCGTCGACGCCTCGCGCGCCGCCTACAAGGTGCAGGAGCCGCCCTACGCCGGAGCCGACGCGCCCGCGCGCCTCGCCACCTCGGTGACGTCGAGCGTGCTGCGCCTGCCGCGCGTCGTCCGCAATCCGTGGTTCGCCCGCCTCGCCTCGCCGGTGTCGCTGTTCGTCCATCCGTGGGAGTTCGTCGACTTCCGCTCGAGCGACCTGCGCCTCGATTGCCGCTTCCGCACCGGCGATCCGGCGCTCGACCGCCTGCGCACCACCATCCGCTGGTTCGCGAAACGCGGCGCGACCTTCCGGCTGGCCCGCGACCTCGCCGCCTGAGGGCGGACGCGCTGCCCTCGCCCATTCGGATCACACCGCGCGCGGTCGCCGCAGCCCGGCGATCCACCGCCGCCAGAACGGGACTTCCGCCACCACCCGCGCCGCCGTCCCGGCGATGCCGTGCACCGACGGATGGGCGAGCGCCGAGCGCGGCTGCGCGGCGCGCGCCTCGTCCAGCGTGAGACCAGAGGCGGCCAGCACGCGGTCGAACTCGGCTCGCGCGTTCTCGCGCGCCTTGAACAGCTGCATCTGCACCCGGCTCTGCACCATCACGGCGGCGTCACCGGTGGTCTCCACCGCGCAGAACACCGCGTCCGGATAGACCTCGGTCACCTTCGACTGCACCCCGTCGGAAATGCCCGACGACGGCAGACAGCCGAACGGCTTGACCGACACCACCATGTGGGCCTTCCGCTTCTTGGCGGTCTGCACCACCTTGGCCACCTCGAGATGGCCTTCGCCGCCGCGCAGGTGGTTGTCGTAGAACTCGTGACCGAGCTCGGCCAGCTCGTCCATGTCCGGCAGCGAATGGCCCTTGAGCCCGATCGCCCAGGCGGCGACCTTGTAGGCCCCCTTCAGCGCGCGATCGGCGATGGTGTAGAGCACCAGCTTCTTGCGCGCGTCCTGGTCGCCGAGCCCCATGCGGGCGTGGTCGGCATGGCGCAGCATGCGCCGCCGCCTGGTGTCCCAGCGGTTCTGCCACACGATGTAGAGGATCCAGGCAGTGACCATCTGCACCTCGACCTCCGCGCCCTCCTGTTCCAGGAAGCGCTGGAGGCGATAGTTGCCGTCACCCTCGGTGGTCATGGCCCAGAACTCACCGATCACCGACACCTTCGGCTTCGGCCGCAGTCGATCGACCTCGATCGCCGCGAACACCCTGCGCGCCCGCCTCAGCGCCGAGTAGAGCCCGATCGGCCGCCGGAAGCCCTCGCGTAGGATCTCCTTGGCCTCCACCAGCGCCGCGTCGGTCGCCCCCGGCACCACCTCGTAGGGGCGGATGCGGTAGGTCAGCACGTTGAGCACGTCGCCGACCAGAATGGCCGCCAGCAGCGACAGGAAGAAGCGCGGCCCCAGCTCGAGCCCGAGTTCGTCGCCGCACGCCTGCTTGATGCCGCCGTTGTTGTCGAGGATCAGCACGCGGAAGCCGTCGTAGCCCGCGTCGCGCAGCGCCTTGCGATACTCGGTGGCGTAGTTGCCGAACCGGCACGGCCCGCACGCGCCCGCCGTGACGAACACGAAGTCGCGCACGATCTCCGCCTTGGTCGGCCCGGTCGCCTCGATCGCGGCGAGATGCTTCACCAGATTGCCGACGGTGAAATAGGTCGGATTACACTGACCGCGGTTGCCGAACTCCTTGCCGAAGTGCAGCGCCTCGTAGTCCGGCACGTCGAGGACGCGCACGTTGTAGCCGAGCCCCTCCAGCGCCGCCCCGATCAGGAAGTCCGCCGCCGCCGACAGCCCGCCGAACATCAGCGTGGTCGAGCCGCGCTCGGTGCGGGTGAAGGTCTGGGGATTGGCGTCGTACCAGTGCTCGATCGGCCGGCCCTCGCCGGTGCGCGCGTCGATGTCGCCGACCGAGAACGGCGAAACGATCTTCGCCCCCATGGCGGTGGGGTCGGTCGCGGCGGGCGTCCGGGTCCATTCGTTCATCGGGTCGGGTTCCTCGAGCCACCGCTCCTCGGCGGCGGGCGCATTGTGCCTTCAGTAGTTCCCCTCATCAAGGGACTTCCGGCCCGTCCGACTTGTCGTGATCGACGTAATCGGCGTAGGCGGCCCGCATTTCGGCCAGCTCCTCCGCCGTGGCGGCGGCCAGCGCGGCGGCGACCGCACTCGCTTGCCTGCCCGCTCGATCGCCCGCCCGCGCCGCCAGCAGCTCCTCGCGCCGCGCCAGCGTATAGGCATAGGTGCGCACCCGAATGCCGAACGATCCCGCGGGCTTGTTGGCGTCGATGTCGTGCAGCGCCAGCCACGGCGTGCCCCCGGCGGTGAGGATCTTGTCGATCAGCCCGTAGCTCGGCGCGTCCATGCCGCACTTGAAGCTCGACAGATCGAGCACGGCGATGTTGGGGTGACGCGCGGCGAATTTCGCCGCCCACACCTTCTCCGCCGAATTGGTCGAATAGCCCTCCGGCCACACGTCGTTGATGTCGAGCGGCGAGCGCACCCGCCCGCTGTCGAGATCGTCGCGGAAGAATCGCGCCAGCCAGCCCTCGTCCTTGGGGATCGAGCGAATCGACAGCACCGGATAGCCCAGCGCCTGGAACTCCTCGAGCACCTCGTGATTGAGGCCGGGGTCGTCGTGATAGGGCCGCGCCAGCAGCAGAATGCCCATGCGGTTCTCGCGCTCGAGCGTCTCCAGCACCTCGAGTCCGTGGCGCTGGAGATCGGCGTCGAACCGGCGCAGCGCCTCGAACCCGGCGTCGACCGCGAAGTCGTTCTCGTCGCGGGTGATGCCGAGCCGCTCGCCCCAGGTCTCGAACATCCGTTCCTTGAAGTAGTTGCGCTCGATCAGGGTCAGCACCGGATCGACGTAGTCGACGCCCGCGCGGGCGAAGAAGTCGACGTCCTTGGTGAAGGCGACCCGCAGCACCGTCGGCGTGCCGGCGACGATCGGACAGGCGGCCGCATCGCGGGTGTGCTTCAGGCACGACGGCACGTGCGTCATCGCCGGGAAGAACAGGTAGTCGAGCTTCTTCGCCGCATGGACGTGGACCAGCAGCTCGTGGATGTGCGCCTGCGCCACCTTGGCCGGATGGCACGGATCGACCGAACCGTACTTGCCGCCCTCGAGCCACATCTCCTCGGTGGTCTGCGAGGAGAACACCACGTTGTCGGAGGCGATCCCCAGCGTCTCGAAATAGGTCCGCCACATCGGCCCGGTCGAATACTGGTTGAGCACGCGCGGGATGCCGATGCGGATCTCTCCCCGTCGCCGTACCGCCGCCTCGCCCGAGCGCTCGAACCCGCGCGTGAACGGCTTGCGCGAGATCTTGCCGAACAGGCTCCGCGTCACCTTCACGTCGTCGAGCGGGCTCCCCGCCTCCGGCAAGGCCGGCGCGCGGTGGAAGCGGCGGAAGGCGAGTTGCGCCTCGTAGTCGACCAGATTGGGAAAGCGCGAGCGCAGCGACTTGCGATGCACCGCGATCGTCTTCAGGTCCGCCTTGGTCTCGACCGTGCCGTTCTCGCACGAGAACCCGGCGATGTAGCGCGAGGTGCGCCCGTCGAGGGTGCGAGTGTCGATGAAGGTGCGCCGACAGTGGTTGGTGCAGAACCGGCACACCGTCTCGTCGTCGTTCTTGGTGGTGAAGGTCAGCCCGATCGCCGCCGCGAGCCCGAGGAAGGTCGACGAACCGCGCTTCTCCACCACGCGCCGGGCCTCCAGCGCCGCGCCGAGCGCCCCCGCCTCGCCGCACACCGGATGGACGTGGACGCGCGCGTCCGGGATGCGTTCCTTGATGTAGTCGACCTGCGCCTTCACCGCGGCGAGATTGTACTGCACCCCGCCCTGGAGCACGAAGGTGCGCCCGAGCTCGGCCAGACGCGGGATCTGGACGATGTACTGCCAGATGTTCTTGGGCAGCACCCGCGCGAGCCCCGCCATGATCTCGTCGCGGGTGTAGCCCTCCTTCTGGAAGTCGACCCGCCCCGCGTCGAGGAACACCGCGCAGCCGTAGGCGAACCGCGGCGTGATCTCCGCCTTGAAGGCGATGTCGGCATAATCGCGCACCGCCACGCCGTACTGATCGGCCATCGCCTGCAGCAACATGCCGTTGCCGGCCGAGCACTGGTTGGAGAGGCGGAAGTTGCGGATGTCGCCACCGACCATGAACAGGACCTTGATGTCCTGCCCGCCGACGTCGCAGATCACGTCGACGTCGCCGAAGTACGCGACCGACGCCAGCATGTGCGCGACCGTCTCCACCACCTTCACGTCGGCGCGCAGCGTCTCCTCCAGGATGTCGGCGGCATAGCCGGTGGCGCCGAAGCCGAGGATCTCGAGCGTGCACCCCTGGCGCTCGGCGTAGCGGGAGAGTTCGCGCAGGAGGTCCTGCGTGTCGGAGATCGGGTTGCCGCGCGAGATCAGATAGGCCTTGGCCAGCAGCCGCCCGCCCTCGTCGATCAGCACCGCCTTCGACGAGGTCGAGCCCCCGTCGATGCCGACGTGGCCACGAATGACCGTGCCGGGCGGAAACGCCGCCGGCTCGAACGGCGGCACCGAATATTCGGCCCGGAACGCCTCCAGCTCCTCGGCCGTGGAGACCAGCGGCGGCGCCGCGTCGGCGGCGAGCCCGGCCCGCCGTCCCGCGCGCAGGAACGCGGCGATCCCCCCGAGCCCCTCCCAGCGCCCCACCCCCTCCGGCTCGGCCATGCCGCACACCGCCGCGCCGAAGGCGGCATAGAGATGGGCGTTGGGCGGCACGTGGATCAGTCGGTCGAGCGGCACGTCACGCGGGAACTCGTGGCCGCGCTCCTCCCACGAGGCGGCGATGCGCTGGCGCCAGCAGTCGCGCAGGAACGGCAGATGGGTGTTCGGCCCGCCGAGCAGCACCACCTCGTGGCGCAGGGTGTTGCCGCGCGTCAGCACCGACAGGTTCTGCATGACGATGGCGTCGGCGAGCGAACAGACGATCTCACGCGCCGGAATGCCCGACTTCACCAGATTGACGATGTCGGTCTCCGCGAACACGCCGCATTTGGCCGCGACGTGATGGAGCCGCGCGTCGTCCCATTCGACCGCCGTGACGTCGCCGATCTCGAGCCCGAGCCGCGCCATGCACCGGTCGATCGTCGCCCCGGTGCCCGAGGCGCACTTGTCGTTCATCGAGGTGACGGCGCGCTTCTCGCCGGTCTCCGGATGCTGCTTGTAGATGATGATCTTGGCGTCCTGGCCGCCGAGCTCGACCACCGACCCGGCGTTCGGATGCAGCGCCTCGACCGCCAGCGTGACCGCGACCACCTCCTGGACGAACTTCGCCCCGAGCGGCCGCACCAACGGTCCCGCCCCCGACCCGGTGACGAAGATGCGCGCGTCCGCGAGCGCCGCCGCCCCGAACGCGCCCTCGAGCGCGGCGAGCTGGTCGTGAACGCGCGACGCCTGCTGGGCGTCGTGCCGCTCGTAGCGCCACCACAGGATTCGCCGCGAGGTCGCCCCGACCGCCACCGTCTTGACCGTGGTCGACCCGACGTCGACGCCGATCACGATCGGCTCGTCCGGAGCCGAGGACGCGGGCGACACGCCGCCGGAATGCGAAAGGTCGTTCATCCACCCATCCGAGGTTCAGGCGCGCGCGGCCACGGACGTTCCGCCGCGTTCCCGCGCGATCGCGAAGAGCGGGAGAAGACCACGTCGATCGGATCGCGGTCAACAAGGGCCGCCCCTCGCGAGCCGCGGCGTCCCTTCTCCCCTTGCGGGAGAAGGTGGCGCGACGCGCCGGATGAGGGGTCTGGAACCCTCGGATCGATCTGGAATCGACCGAGATGTCCGTTGCCGCTGCGCGGCACCCCCTCATCCGGCCCTTCGGGCCACCTTCCCCCGCGAAGGGGGGAAGGAAGAAGTGGCGCGTCTTCTCCCGGCATCGCGGACGCCGCTTCGCGCGATGGCCCTGCCGCCCCTCACCCGACCGGGCGAGCCGCCCGCGCCCCGATCTCCGCCCGCGCGTCGAGGCTCTCGCCGCGCCGCCGCCGGGCGACGACCGAAATCGCCATGTCGTAGATCTCGAGATGGCGGGCGACCACGCGCGGCCAGGCGAAGCGCTCCGCCACCGAAGGCCCGCGCTCGGCCATGCTCCGGCGCAGCGCCGCGTCGGCGGCCAGACGCGCGATGTAGCGGGCGAATTCGCCCGGATCGTCGGCGAGGTAGCCGGTCTCGCCGTGGGTGACGATGTCGCCCACCCCGCCGTGGCTCATCGCCACCACCGGCACCCCGCTCGACAGCGCCTCCAGCGAGGCGATCGACAACGCCTCCTTCTCGGTCGGCAGCGCGAACACCGACGTCTCGGCGAGCGCGTCGCGCACGTCCGAGCGATCGAGTTGCCCCCTGAACTCGAGATGTTTCGAAACCCCGAGCCGCTTGGCCTCGAGCAGCACCCTGAGCCGCTGCGGCCCATCGCCGATCAGCACGAACCGCGGCGCCGCTCCCGCCGGCATCTGCTCCAGTACGCGCGGGATGGCCCGTACGAAGTCGAGCGGCTGCTTGCGCGAGGTCAGTCGCATGACCGAGAGCACCCGCACCGGATCGCGCGAGTGATCGCTGGCGACCCACGCGTCCGGCGTGACGCCGTTGGGCAGGACGTGGACCTCGCGCCCGAACAGATCCGAGAGCCCCCGCGCCACCACGCTCGACACGCCGGTCATCACGTCCGGCCACTGCGACCAGCCGTTCAATCGATTGACCCCGGAGAGGATGACGCCGCCGGCGCCGTGCATCACCGAATGCTCGGTGAAGACGGTCGGCAGCCCGAGCCGCCGCGCCGCCCGCACCGCCATCAGCGACAGCGGCGACAGCGCGCTGTGACAATGAACGACGTCGAAGCCTCCCTGCGCCAGCACCCGTTCGACGTCGCGCGCCACCCGCGGCCGCCACGACAGCTGGCCGTAGGCGATCAGGGGCGAGGCGTCGATGCGGTGGACCGGAACGCCCATCACCTCGGACGGCCCCTCGGTCGCGGCGATCACCTCGACGTGATGCCCGGCCGCCGTCAGCTCGACGGCGAGATCGCGCATCTGCAGCTCGAGCCCGCCGATACGCGGCAGGAACCAGTCGGAGGCGAGAGCGATCTTCATGGGCGGGCGACGCGGGACACTCGTTCGA
>JBEOKB010000264.1:0-3812 GCA_040275425.1 Siculibacillus sp.
GTCACCGCGCGCCGAGCCGGAGCCCCGGCGCCGGGCGCTCGCGCAGCACCTCGCGGCGGAAGCGGTAGAGCCCGGCCGGGCGTCCGCCGGTGGTGAGCGAGGTCTCGCCGGTCGCCTCCACCAGCGCGGCGGTCTCCACCAGCCGACGGAAGTTCTGCTTGTGCAGATGCCGCCCCGAGATCGCCTCGACCGTCCTCTGCAGCTCGGTCAGGGTGAAGCTCTCGGGCATCAGCTCGAACACCACCGGCCGGTACTTGAGCTTGGCCCTGAGCCGCGAGATCGCCGTCGCCAGGATGCGGCGGTGGTCGAACCGCATCGGCCGCCCCAGGCCGTAGCGATCCGCGCTCGCCCCGCGCCCGTCGCGCTGCGCCTCCGCCACCAGACCGGCCTCGTAGATCAGCTCGTAGCGCTCCAGCACCTTCTCCTCGTCCCACGGGCTGCCGTCCTCGCCGAAGAACAGCCGGAACCGCTCGGCCCGCCCCAGCACGCGCCCGAGCCCCGCGTCCTCCGGCGCCTCGCCGACCCAGGTCCGCATCGCCGGAACGATCACCTCGTCGAGCACCGCCGGCCGCCCGAGCCGCCAGTCCTCCCACGGGAAATGGTCGTACCACGGCCGAAACGCCGCCCCGGCCGAAGCCAGCGCCGCCCGCGACGGCCCCTCGCTCTCCCCCGCCTCGCCGCGCTGGGCGAGCCGGGTCAACGCCAGATAGCCGACCGAGACCACGTGCGGTCCGGCGTCTCCCGCCCGTGCGTGGCGGCCGCGATCGCCGAAGGTGTAGAGCTGTTCGACGTGGCCGAGCCGCAGCGCCGTCTGCGCCTCCACCCACGACCTCAGGCCGATCTCGAAGGTGCGATGGCGGATCGGATCGAACGGGCCGAACGGCAGCGCCTCCGGCGCCCGCCCGCCTCCGTCCGTGCCTCCGTCCGCCGCCGCGCCGACCGTCAGGATCGCCGGCTCGTCGTCGACGATCGCCGTGATCGCCGCGTTGAGACCGATTTCGATGCCCCCGACAGGGTTCATCTCCGCTCGCCCTCGATCGGCAGCACGAACGGCGTGCCCTCGAACGCGTCCGCTCCCCGCCCGATCGCCTCGATCGCCGCCACCATCCGCCCCTGCCGCTCGAGCAGGGCGTCGGCGATGCGCACCAGCCGGAGATTGGGCGTCGCCGAGGGTGATTTCTCGCGCAGTTCGCGCGCGATGTCCGCCTCGTCGCGCTCCGGCATCAGGCGACAGGCGGCGACGTAGGCCCCCGCCGTCGAGCGCGAGATGCCCGCCCAGCAGTGCACCACCATCGGCCGCGCGCGGTCCCAGGTGTCGACGAAGTCGAGGAGCCTGAGCACGTCCGGCGCACCGACCGGGATCATCCCCTCCATCGGCTCGACGATGTCGTTGAACCCGAGGAAGAGGTGGTTCTCCGCCGGAATGCTCGGCGGGCGCTCCACCGGCGTGCCGGCGTTGATCAGGGTGGCGACGTGGCTCGCCCCGACCCGCTCGACCGTTGCACGGAGGCGCGACAGCGAACAGACGTGGAGGGTCGGCATCGGCGGATGTCCTTCGCGAGGGGGCCGGTCGGGATGATAGACGATCCAGGCGGGCGATGGGTGACGTTTTCCGCGTCATGCCCCGTGCAGGGCGGCGTCGAGCGCGCGGAACCGCTCGAGGAAGCGCGCCTGCGCCACGCTCGTCGACCACGGTTCGAGCCCGAGCCGGTCGGGGAAGCCCTTCGGCGGCCCGAACAGCTTGGCCGCCTCGCCCGCTTCGAATCCGGCCAGCTCCACCGCCTCGAAATAGGCCGAGACGTGGTCGGCGCGCTTGGTCAGCGCCCTGATCGGCGCCGGCACGGTCGCGGGCAGGCCGAAGCGGATGTGGATCGCCGCCTCCAGCCGATGCTCCACCGTCTTGTAGCCGCCGCCGACCACCGCCTTGAACGGCGAGATCATGTCGCCGATCACGTATTCCGGCGCGTCGTGCAGCAGGATGGTCATCCGCCATTTCGTCTCGAGCCGCGGCTCGAGGCGCAGCGCCAATTCCTCGACCAGGACGCAGTGCTGCGCCACCGAGAAGGCGTGCTCGCCCACCGTCTGCCCGTTCCAGCGCGCCACACGGGCGAGCCCGTGGGCGATGTCGTCGATCTCGACGTCGAGTGGCGACGGATCGAGCAGATCGAGTCGACGACCGGAGAGCATGCGCTGCCACGCGCGCGGCGGTTGGGAACGAGGAGGCATGGGGATCTCGATCGGACGAATCGCGAATCGCGACGGGATGGGACGTCGCGGGATTAGACCGCCCGCCCGCCCCGGCCAAGACGGGCGCGCATCAGTCCGCCGCCGCGCCCTCCGGCCAGTGGAAGCTCGCGAACTCCGGCAGATCGAGCGTCACGCTCACGCCGCCGACCTCGATCGCGTCGCCCGAATCGAGCGCGTCCTTGGCCCGGTCGAGCCGCACCAGCGCCAGCGCCGTGCGCGCGTGCGCCGAGCCGATCGTCCCGAGCACCTTGTCGCCGCAGGTGATCTCCGTGCCGACGTCGGGCCAGGCGGGCCGCGCCTCGCGGGCGTGCGCCAGGATGGTGCGCCGCCGCGCCGTGCCGCGATGCTTCATCCGCGACACCACCTCCTGGCCGATGAAGCAGCCCTTCTTGAAGTCGACCCCGCCGAGATCGTCCATGTCGACGTCGTGCGGAAACACCTCGCCGAGCGCGAAGTCGCGCCCGCTCTCCGGCACGCCGAGATCGATGCGCGTCGCCTGCCAGTCCTGCGCCGTCGCCGTGCTCTCGATTCGCACCGACGGCGGCACCAGCAGCCGTGAGCCCAGCCCCGCATGGCGCGGATCGGCGAAGGCGATCGCCCCCTCCGGCACCGCGATCGGCCCGCCGAACCCGACGTGGACCTCGAAGTCGGCGCTGCGATCGGCGATCTTCACCGCCGCCCGGAGCCGGTAGAAGCCGAGCCGCCGGACGAAGTCCGCCACCTGCGCCCGCGCCACGTCGATCAGAAAGCCGTCGTCGATCCGGGTGACGAAGAAGTCGAACAGCACCTTGCCCTGCGGCGTCAGCAGCGCGCCGAACCGCCCCTCGCCCGGCCGGATCGTCTTGATCGTCGCCGTCACCACCCCGTGCAGGAAGTCGGCCGCCTCCGGCCCCGTCACCGCCACCACGCCGCGCTCCCTCAGCGCCGCGATTCGCCCCGCCGTCGTCCCCGTCTCGTTCATCGACCTCTCCCGTCGCCCGTTCGGACCTTCGGTCTGCGGTGAAGCAAGAATAGGGCCGCCCGACCGCTCGGCGAGGTCCCCCCGCGCGCGCCGCTCAGTCGGCCGGTTTGAACCAGTGCCAGGTGCCGTCCGGCCCGATCCCGACGTTGTAGAACGTGTAGCGCCCGACCGACTTCATCTCCTCGAAGTCGGACGAGGTGACGATCTTGTAGATCTCCACAGTCTGGCTCGCGTCGAGCCTGTCGAGCGGCAGCGCCGTGAACGACGGCCACACGTACATCTCCTGTCGGGTGCCGGGATTGATCCTGACCCAGCTCGCCTCCAGCACGTCGGTCAGGATCGCCAGGATCTCCAGCCCCTGCCCGTCGCCCGACTGCTTCTTCAGAAATTCGATCGGGTCGCCGATCTCGTTGACCGAGAACACCGGCGGCATCTCGCTGACCTGCATCGCGACCTTGAGCCGCTGCATGTCGCCCGAATAGGCGGCGTCGAGCAGGCGCTGGCGCATCTTGACCACCAGAGGCGGCAGCCCCTCGGTGCCCTTGCGCACCTCCGGCGGCGGTCCCTGCGGCGCGCCCGCGCTCGCTCCGGCGGCCGGAGCGCT
>JBEOKB010000265.1:0-3092 GCA_040275425.1 Siculibacillus sp.
GGCACCTTCTCCCGCGAGGGGAGAAGGAGAGGAGCACATCGCGGGCGCCGTCGATCGTCTCCGACACGACCGCCTCGGCGGGTCGTCGGTTCGGCGAGACCTCGCCGCGCGCCTCCCCTTCTCCCCTTGCGGGAGAAGGTGGCCGAAGGCCGGATGAGGGGTATCGGCCCGTCCGTAGGGATCGGCGTCGCCCCCCTCGCCTCACTTCACCGGCACGACCCGAACCGGGATGCCGAGCTTGGCGATGATCTTTTCCTGCACGCCGTTGATCGTCATCGAGGCCATCTGACAGCCGACGCAGGCGCCGGTCAGCTTGACGACGACGTTCGACCCGTCGACGTCGACCAGCTCGCAGTCGCCGTTGTCCTTCTTGAGGTACGGCCGGATCTCCTCCAACGCCTCCTCGATCAGCTTGATCTTCTGCACCGTGGTGTAGCGCGGCAGCCCGGCGGCCACCGGAGCCGGAGCGGCGGGCGCCTCGGTCGGGGACTTCATGATCGCGTCGAGCGAGATCATCGGCTCGACCTTGGGCGGCGCCGGCGGAGCGGCCTGGCCCTGCGTCGCCTTCGGACGGGCCTTGGTCTTCAGCGCGCGCGGATCGACCGAGCCGAGCTTGTAGGCCTCGGCGAAGGAGATCAGCCCTTCCTCGGCCATCTCGGCATTGACCTTGGCCAGCACCGCCTCGATGCCGTCGAAACAGGTCAGACAGCCGCCGCCCGCCTTGGTGAAGTTGGTGACCGCCTCGATCGTGGTCAGCTTGTTCGACCGCACCGCGCGCTCGATCATGCCCTCGTCGACGCCGAAGCACTTGCACACCAGCGCGCCTTCCTCGTGGTCGTCGTGCCATTCGACGCCACGATAGTTGGCCACCGCCGCCTGCAGCGCCTCGTAGCCCATCACCGAGCAGTGCATCTTCTCCGGCGGCAGACCGCCGAGGAAGTCGGCGATGTCCTGGTTGGAGATCGCCAGCGCCTCCTCCAGCGTCTTGCCGATGACGATCTCCGTCAGCGCCGACGACGAGGCGATCGCCGAGCCGCAGCCGAAGGTCTGGAAGGTCGCCGCCTCGATCACCTCGGTCTCGGGATCGACCCGCATCATCAGCTTGAGCGCGTCGCCGCAGCTGATCGCGCCGACCTCGCCGACCGCATTGGCGGTCTCGAGAACGCCGGCGTTCTTCGGGTTGAAGAAGTAGTCCTTGACCTTGTCGGTGTAGTCCCACATGGGCCGATCTCCCGGATATGCCGACGGTTCAACCGAAGGACTTGCCGCACGAGCACTTCGAGGTGGCATTGGGGTTGTCGAACACGAAGCCGGAGCTCTCGAGCCCGGTGACGAAGTCGACCGTCATGCCCGAGACCAGCGCCTGGCTGTCGGCGTCGACGAACAGCTTGACGCCGCCCTGATCGATCACGGCGTCGCCGTCGCGGGTGTTGGCCTCGAGGCCCATCATGTACTTGAAGCCGGCGCAGCCGCCCGCCTCCACCATGATGCGCAGCCCCTCGGCCGGCACGGCGGCGCGCGAGAGAGCGGTCTTGACGGCGGTGACGGCACTTTCCGTGAGCTGGATCATGAGCGAACCCTCCTGCTCGAATGAATGTCGAGGAGGATTTCGCAAGCCCCGTGCCAACCACGAAGCGACTGACGAAGCTCGTCTTTTTGCGTTCTTTCGCATGTGCGAAATACGACAACGGCGGATTCGCGACATGTCGCGAATCCGCCGAAGCACCTGAAACCACGTGTCTTTCGCGTGAATTACCCGGCCGGGCGCTCGGTCGTCCGTCGCCGCACCCGCGCCGCGACCGCGTCCGCCCCGACCGCGTTGCGGCAGGTGGTGAGCCTGAGCCGCGTGCCGTCGGCGAACCACGCCGTCACGTCGTATTCCGGGTCCTCGAGCGAGCGCCCGTTCTCGGTGACCTCGATCCGTCCGACCTCGGCCAGCGCCCGGCACTGCTCGGCCACCGTGCCGAACCACACCCGCGTCCGCTCGATCACCGTGCCGCTCCGCTCGTCGATCTCCACCGCCCGTTTCGGTCCGAACCGGCGCATCGCCAGATCGATCATTGCGGTGAGCACCGCCGCCGCGCCCATCATCACCCCGAGCGCGACCACGAGCCCCTGTTGGCTGATGACCGCCCCGCTGCGGCCCGACGCGACGAAGGCGACGATCGCCATCGCGCCGAATCCGGCGAGCCCGGAGAACACCATCCGCTGTGGTGGCACCAGGACCTCCTCCCAGCGCAGCGCCCGTTCACCGTCGAAGCCGTCGATGTCGTCGATCATGGTCGCACCCGTCGTTCTCTCGCCCGACACCATGCCCGATCAGTGGTGAACATCGGCTTGCCTCGGCGCATTTTCGGCCGCCGAAACGCGGCGTGGTTTCCGTTGCGTCAACGAAGCTCCGCGACGTCGAACGGTTCTCCCGATCATCCCGCCGCCGCCCGCCCCATCCGGGCGAGAATCTCCTCGGCCAGCGCCCGCGCCGCCGCCTCGGTGGTCAGCCGCCGCACGTTCCACGGCTTCGCCCCGTCGGCGAACCTCAGCACCACGTCCCACTCGCTCGGCCCGTCGGACCAGTTGTTCTCCACCACGTCGACGGCCGCGATCTGATCGAAGTCGCGCGACGAGGCGAAGGCGATGCCGAACGCGCCCTTGCCCCGCTCGATCACCCGGCGTGCGCCGAAGTCGATCTCGAGCCGCCGCGACGGGCCGAGCACACCGCCGACGATCATCGGCACGCCGACCGACAGCGCGCCGAGCGAGACGAACCAGAACGGCAGCATGCCGAGCGTGAACGGGTCGCCGCGCGGCCGGATCAACAGCTCCCACGGCGCCAGGAAGGTCGTCAGCCCGAAGCCCGTGAACACGATCCGCCGGACGATGCCGCTCGGCTCGTCGAAGACCATGCCGCCCCGGCCGTCGTCGGTGTCGTAGATCGTCGCGCCCCTGCCCGCTTCGCTCATGCCCGCTCCGCCCCTGTCGACCGTCAGGATGCCGACGAGCCGTGAACGAACGACGAAGACCGCCCCCGCCCGCCGAGCGCCGCCGTCAGCGCCGCGACCGCCTCGCGCGGCATCGCCCGCGGCAGCCCGGCG
>JBEOKB010000266.1:0-6689 GCA_040275425.1 Siculibacillus sp.
TCGCGCGCAGCGCGCCGCGCGCCGAGGCGCCGGGCATCACGGCGGCGGCCAACACCAGCCACAGCGCGGCGAGGCGGGAGGCGGGCAGGTTGATCAGATCGTCGAATTTCGCGGCGGCGCGGCCGAAGTCGAGGTGGCGGGTGGTCCTGTGGCCGATCATGCTGTCGGCGGTGTTGGCGGCCTTGTAGAGCGCGCCGCCGGGCAGGCCGCCGATCGCGAGCCAGACCACCGGAGCGACCACGCCGTCGGAGAAGTTCTCGGCGAGGCTCTCGACGGCGGCACGGGCGACGCCGGCCTCGTCTAGGCTCGCGGGATTGCGGCCGACGATCATCGAGACGGCGCGGCGGCCTTCTTCCAGCCCGAGGTCGAGGCCGTCGGCGACGGCGGCGACGTGGGTGTCGAGGCTGCGCTGGGCCGGCAGGCTCGCGGCGGCGACGGCCACCAGCACGAGGCCGAGCGCACCGGGGGCGAGGGCGAGCAGGGCGCCCTGGAGCGCGAGGGCGGCGGCGGCGGTGAGGCCGAGGACGATCGCCAACGCGACCCGGCCGTTGCGGCGGCGGAGGGCGGGGGCGTCGTCGTCGCGGTTGAGCGCGCGGTCGAGGCGTGCGATCAGCGCACCGATCCAGGTGACGGGATGGCCCATTGCGGCGTAGAGAGGGGCGGGCCAGCCGACCGCCGCCTCCAGCGCGACGGCGAGCAGCGCCAGGGTGAGCGACGATCCGGGAGAGGGGACGAGCGACATGACGGGTCCGGAACGCGAAGCCGAGGCGAGCGCGCCGCGTGGCGCGAGCCCGGTCTATCACGGCGGCGACCTCACGCAAGCGCGCCACCGCCGCCCCGACCTCGCGCTGCCGTGGATCGATCTGTCCACCGGCATCAACCCGCGCCCGTGGCCGGTGCCGGCGCTCTCGCCGGAGGCGTGGACCCGCCTGCCGGAGGCGGCGGCCGTCGCGACGTTGGAGCAGGCCGCCGCCGAGGCGTTCGGTGTTCCAGAGGCCGACGGCGTCGCCGCCACGCCGGGCACGCAGGCGGCGATCCAGATGCTGCCGCGCCTCGCGCCGGGCGCCTCGGTCGGCATCCTCGGCTTCACCTATCAGGAACACGCCCACGCCTGGGCGAGCGCGGGGCGCACGGTCGAGGTTGTCGAGACCCTCGAGGAGCTCGCCCGGTTCGACGTCGCGGTGATCGTCAATCCCAACAATCCCGACGGGCGGGTGGTCTCGGCCGACGCGCTCGCCGCCTTCGCGATCGATCGGGTCTCGGCCGCGCGCCGCCTGATCGTCGACGAGGCCTTCGTCGACGTGCTGGAGGAGGGCGCCAGTCTCGCGCCGCGGCTGCCGCTGCCGGGGACGATCGTCCTGCGCTCGTTCGGCAAGACCTGGGGGCTCGCCGGGGTGCGTCTCGGCTTCGTCCTCGCCGACGCCGCCTTCGCGGCGCGGGTGCGCGCGGCGTTCGGGCCGTGGGCGATCGGCGGACCGGCGATCGAGATCGGGCGCGCGGCGCTCGCCGATCGGGCGTGGCTCGAGGCCACCCGCGCGCGCCTCGCGGGGGAGGTCGTGCGTCTCGACGGGCTGATCGAGGCGGCCGGGCTCGAGGTGGTGGGGGGCACGCCGCTCTACCGGCTGGGGCGCGGGCCGGGCGCGGGCGCCCTCTTCGAGCGCCTCGCCGACGCGGCGATCCACGTCCGTCGCTTTCCGCACGCGCCCGAACTGCTGCGATTCGGACTGCCGGGGAGCGAGGCGGAGTGGGATCGTCTCGCCGCCGCGACGCGCGGGTGAGACCGGGTGTCGTCGTGCCGTAACGAGGCGACGGCGAGCGATCGCGATCGTGGTTCATCTTCGGCGGGCGCGTTGAACAATCGAACGACGATCGCGCCCTTCCGTGATGTTTCTCGGGGGTGTTCCGCTCGCATCCAAATCGTTTTCGAGTAGAGACTGCCCATGCCTTGTACTTTTTCCGCCTGCTCCGGTCTTCGTTCTTCACTCATCACGAAGGCCGAGCGCAGATGAGCCGTTTCCGCGAGCACTGCGCGAAAATTACGTAGACCTCATGGAAAATCGCATCGAGATGGTAACTTCGAACGGAGCAGTTCGGTGAAAAATTGATGCTGACGTAACGGGAGACGTTAGTGAAAATTTCATGCTCGTTCGACGATGATCGCAGCGGTGAGTTTCCGGAGGAAGTCATGCTGTTGCCGTTCGTGGGGGGGCGCGGTCCCGCGTCGAGAGGGCCCGTTCGTCAGAAGTTCATGTCGACGATCAAGCCGACGGGTGTCGAGCGCACGTTCGCCGTCGACGACGTGATCGTTTCCAAGACGGACACCAAGGGCATCATCACCTACGCCAACGACGTGTTCCTCGAACTGGCCGGACTGAGCGAGCGGCAGGCGATCGGGGCGCCGCACTCGGTCATTCGCCATCCCGACATGCCGCGCGCGGTGTTCAAGCTGTTGTGGGACACATTGGCCAGGGGCGAGGAGATCTTCGCCTACGTGCTGAACATGGCGGCCAACGGCGATCACTACTGGGTGTTCGCCCACGTGACGCCGACCTTCGCCCGCGACGGCGGCATCATCGGGTTCCATTCCAACCGCCGGGTGCCGGAAAAGGCCGCCATCGACGTGGTGAAGCCTCTCTACGCCAAGCTGAAGTCGATCGAGGACGGATCTCCGGATCGGGCGCGCGGGCTCGCGGCCTCCTTCGACTTCCTGGTCGACCTTCTGCGTGAAAAGGGCGTGAGCTATGATGAATTCGTCTTCTCTCTCACGCGCTGAATGGCTGTTCGCGGCGCTGACGCTGATGATGGTGGTCGGCGTCGGGCTGCTGGGGGTCGACGCGCACTGGCGCGACGCCGCCGTGCTGGCCGGCATGGCCGCGCTGTCGGTGTTCGGGTTCCTGAGCGTGCGCAAGGCGCGGCGCTCGATCGCCGAGATCGCCGGCGCGCTGGAGAACGCCGCCCACGGCGATCTCGAGAGCCGCGTCGTGCTGATGTCCGACGGCGGTGAGATCAAGCGTCTGGCCAAGGACACCAACCGCATTCTCGACGTCACCGACGCCTTCGTCCGCGAGGCGCGGGCCACGCTCGCCTGCGTGCGCGACGGCAAGCATCATCGCCGCATCGTCGAGCGCGGCATGGTCGGCACCTTCGGCCGGACCGCGCGCACCATGAACGAGGCGGTCTCGACCCTCGACGAGCGTCTGGTCGGGTTCAGCCGCGTCATGAACGAGTTCGAGGTCACGGTCGGCGGCGTCACGCTGTCGCTGGGCGAGGCGGTGAACGGGCTGTCGCATTCGGCCACGACCATGCGCTCGTCGGCGTCCGACACCGAGCATCGCACCACCACCATCGGCGCCTCCGCCGAGGAGACGTCGGTCACGGTCGCCACCGTCGCCGCCGCCACCGAGGAACTGACCGCCGCGGTCGAGGACATCGCCCGTCAGGCCGAGATCGCGCTCGCGGTCTCCGATGCCGCCGGGCAGCAGGCGGGCGAGAGCCGCGAGGCGATCGCCGATCTGTCGCGGGCGGTCTCCGACATCGTCGGCGTGGTCGATCTGATCCGTCAGGTGGCCGAGCAGACCAAGTTGCTCGCCCTCAACGCCACCATCGAGGCGGCGCGCGCCGGTGAGGCCGGGCGCGGCTTCGGCGTCGTCGCCACCGAGGTCAAGGCACTGGCGGGGCAGACCGCCTCGGCGACCGAGACCATCGCCGACCGCATCCGCGCGGTCGAGGAGCGCGCCATGCGCTGCATGGCCTCGATCGACGGCATCACCGGCATCATCGGCGAGGTGGCCTCCACCGCCACCGCGATCTCCGCCGCGGTTCAGCAGCAGTCGGCGGCGACCCAGGAGATCTCGCGCTCGATGCAGATGGCCTCCACCGCCACCGACGACGTCTCGGCCAACGTGGTCAACGTCGCCGCCGCCGCCGGGGCGACGGGACGCGCCGCCGACGAGGTGGCCCACGCCTCCGGCGATCTCGCCGACCAGACCGAGCGTCTCCAGAGTTCGGTGCAGCGCTTCCTCGAGCGCGCCCGCGAGGTCGCCCACGGCGGACGCAGGGTCGCCTGATCGGCCCTCAGCCTCACGATCCTTCCGTCGCGCCCTCGCCGGGCGGAGACGTCGTTTCGGGGGCGCGGCCGTCGTTTACACGGAACGCCCCCGTCGCTATGGTCCGCGCCGACGTCGACGCGGATTTCGCCTCGACACGAATTTCCGAGGGTTCTTCTCATGAAGGCAGAGATCCAGTCCGTCGTGGACGAGATCAAGCAGGCACTCAGCCTGCTGAGGAGGCATCTTTGACTGGGATGTCGCGCTCAAACGACTGGACGAGCTGAACGCTCTGTCCGAATCCCCCGATTTGTGGAACGACCCGTCGCGCGCTCAGAAGCTGATGCGCGAGCGTGATCAGCTGGCGAAGTCGGTCGACATCGTCCAGAGCATCGGGCGCGATCTCGACGACAACGTCGGGCTGCTCGAGCTCGGGGAGATGGAGGACGACGCCGCCGTCGTCGCCGAGGCCGAGGACGCGCTGAAGCAGCTCGGCCACGACGTCGCCAAGCGGCAGGTCGACGCCCTGCTCTCGGGCGAGGCCGACGGCAACGACACCTATCTCGAAATCCACGCCGGCGCGGGCGGCACCGAGTCCCAGGACTGGGCCAACATGCTGGCGCGCATGTACGTGCGCTGGGCGGAGAAGCGCGGCTACAAGGTCGAGGCGCTGGAATCCTCCGACGGCGAAGAGGCGGGCATCAAGTCGGCCACCTACCTGATCAAGGGTCTCAACGCCTACGGCTGGCTCAAGACCGAGTCGGGGGTGCATCGTCTGGTGCGCATCTCGCCGTTCGATTCGAACGCGCGGCGCCACACCTCGTTCGCCTCGGCCTGGGTCTACCCGGTGGTCGACGATTCGATCGACATCGTCATTCCGGAATCGGAAGTGCGCGTCGACACCTACCGCTCGTCGGGCGCGGGTGGTCAGCACGTCAACACCACCGATTCGGCGGTGCGTCTGACCCACATTCCGACCGGCATCGCGGTGGCGTGTCAGGCCGAGCGCTCGCAGCACAAGAACCGCGCCACGGCGTGGGAGATGCTGAAGTCGCGCCTCTACGAGGTCGAGCTGAAGAAGCGCGAGGAGAAGGCCAACGCCGAGGCCGCCGCCAAGTCGGACATCGGCTGGGGTCACCAGATCCGGTCCTACGTGTTGCAGCCCTACCAGATGGTCAAGGACCTGCGCACCGGCGTGCAGACCACCGATCCGGCGCGCGTGCTCGACGGCGATCTCGACGCCTTCATGGAGGCCTCGCTCGCCGCCCGCGTGAAGGGGGCGGCGACCGCCGTGGTCGAGGACATCGACTGAGAACTCCCGAAGAGGCCGGACCCGATCCGGCCTCTTTCTCGTCGAGCGGCGTACCGGCTCGAATCGAGTAGCGTCTCAACGGGCGATCGCCGCGCGCGATCCGCCGGAGCGACCCGTTCGGGTCGGACGAGCGGCACCCGGAGGGGGCGCCGCCGATCGAGGTTCGGCACATGGATCTTCTGCATCTCGCCAAGGCGGCGGTTCTCGGCATCGTCGAGGGCATCACCGAATTCCTGCCGGTCTCCTCGACCGGGCATCTGATCCTGGCGGGCGAATGGCTCGACTTCGATTCGGGCGCGGGCAAGGTGTTCGAGGTGGTGATCCAGCTCGGCGCGATCCTGGCGGTGTGCTGGCTCTATCGCGCCAAGATCGTCGATCTGGTGCTGCGGCTTCTGCGGCGGGAGCCGGTGGCGGTGAGTTTCACCGTCGCGGTGCTGATCGCGTTCGTGCCGTCGGTGATCTTCGGCCTTCTGTTTCTCAAGACCATCAAGACGGTGCTGTTCAACGTGCCGGTGGTGGCGGGCGCGCTGGTGGTCGGCGGCCTGATCATCCTGTGGGTGGAGGACAATCCGCGTCCGGTCACCACGCAGGAGATGGAGAAGACCACCTGGTGGCAGGCGCTGATCATCGGCGTCACACAGCTCGCCTCGATGATTCCGGGCACGTCGCGGTCCGGCGCGACCATCGTCGGCGGCATGCTCGGCGGTCTGTCGCGCACGGCGGCGACCGAGTTCACCTTCTTCCTGGCCATTCCGACCATGCTCGGCGCCTCGGTGCTCGATCTGGCCAAGAACGGCGGCGGGCTGACCGCGAACGACGTCGCGGCGATCGCGGTCGGCTTCGTCGTCTCGTTCGTCTCGGCGGTCGTGGTGGTCAAGTTCCTGATCCGCTTCGTGGCGCACCACACCCTGCGGGTGTTCGCGTGGTATCGGATCGTCTTCGGACTGTTCCTGGCCGGGCTCTATCTGATCGGCCACGTCTGATCGCGTCTCAGAAGCCCAGTTCGCGGCCGGCGTCGAGCCAGTCGCGCGGGTCGACCGCCTCGCCGGAGACGCGGGTCTCGTAGTGGAGGTGGGGGCCGGTCGAACGGCCGGTCGAGCCGGCGAGGCCGACGACGTCGCCGGTCTGGACGCGTTCGCCGACGGCGCGCGAGGCGCTCGACAGGTGGCCGTAGCGGGTGACCACGCCGTTGCCGTGATCGACGTCGACGCAGATGCCGTAGCCGCCCTGACGACCGGAGGCGATCACCGTGCCGGGTGCGGTGGCGTGGACCGGATCGCCGGTCTCGGCGCGGAAGTCGAGGCCCGAATGCAGGGCCGACACGCCGAGGA
>JBEOKB010000267.1:0-2726 GCA_040275425.1 Siculibacillus sp.
GTGCCGATCGCGCGACTGGCGGCGGCGCAGGCGGCGTTGCTGCACCGGAAGTGAGATCGAGGCGGGCGAGTTCGAGGGGGCCTCTCCGGTTCTGGAAACCGTGCCGCTCGGCCCCCTTCTCCCCTTGCGGGAGAAGGGAAGCGCGCGATCCACGCGACGAGGGGGCGTTCGGCGATCAGCCGATGCGGCCGAAGTCGGCGACGGTGGCGCAGGCGGCGCGGATGGCGGCCAGCAACTTCAGGCGATTCTCGCGCACGGCCTTGTCGTCGGCGTTGACCATGATGCCGTCGAAGAAGGCATCGACCGGCGCGCGCAGGGCGGCGAGCGCCGACATGGCGGCGGCGAAGTCTTCCGCGGCGACGGCTCGCGCGGCGGCCTCACCGGCGACGCCCACGGCCTCGGCCAGCGCCTTCTCCGGCGCCTCGGCCAGCAGCGAGTCGTCGACGGCGCCGGCATAGGCGCGGCCGTCCTTCTTCTCCTCCTTGTCGAGGATGTTGGCGGCGCGCTTGTAGCCCGCCAGCAGCGAGGCGCCGTCGTCGGTGGCGAGGAACTTCGCCAGCGCGTCGACCCGCTTCACCACCAGCACGAGGTCGTCCTGCGGCGCCTCGGGGGTGCCCAGCGCGAAGACCGCGTCGACCAGATCATGGCGCGCGCCCTGGTCGCGCAGCTGGACCTTGAGGCGATCGGCGAAGAAGGCGAGGAGGTCGCTCGCGACGGCATCGCCCGCCTTCGGCAGCGCGGCGAGCGCGGTGGCGAAGGTCGACACCAGGTTCAGCCGCACGCCGTTCTCGGTGAGAATCCGGATCACGCCCAGCGCGGCGCGGCGCAGCGCGTAGGGGTCCTTGGAGCCGGTCGGCTTCTCGTCGATGGCCCAGAAGCCGGTGAGCACGTCGAGCTTGTCGGCGAGGGCCACGGCGATCGAGACCGGTCCGGTCGGCACGCGATCGCTCGGGCCCTGCGGCTTGTAGTGCTCCTCGATCGCGGCGGCGACGGCCGGGGTCTCGCCCTGGGCCAGCGCGTAGGTCCGGCCCATCAGGCCCTGCACTTCCGGGAACTCGCCGACGACCTCGGTCATGAGGTCGGCCTTGGCGAGCTCGGCGGCGCGGGCGGCCTCGACCGGGTCGGCGCCGACCTGCGGGGCGAGTTCGCGCGCCAGCCGGATCAGGCGATCGACGCGCGCGCCCTGCGTGCCGAGCTTCTCGTGGAACACGACGTTGAGCGCGCGCAACTTGGCGAGGCGCTGGTCGAGCTTCGGCCCCTTGTCCTTGTAGTCGGGCAGGTCGGCAAGGTCGGTGGAGAAGAAGTGGCGGGCGTCGGAGAGGCGGGCGCGGATGACGCGGCCGTTGCCGGCGACGATCTTGCGACCGGCGTCCTTGGCCTCGATGTTCGACACCAGCAGAAACTTGTTGGCCAGCTTCTGGTCGACGTGGTGCGAGCGCAGCACGAAGCACTTCTGGTTGGCGCGGATGGTGGCGCGGATGACCTCGGCCGGGACCTCGAGGAAGGCCTCCTCGAAGGTGCCCATCAGCGTCACCGGCCATTCGACCAGACCGGCGACCTCCTCGAGCAGGCCCTCGTCCTCGATCACCTCGAGCCCCTGCGCGAAGGCGAGCGACTTGGCGTCCTCGAGGATGATGTGCTTGCGGCGATCGGCGTCGAGCACGACGAAGGCGTTCTGGAGCTTCTGGACGTAGTCGTCGAAGCGCTTCACCGAGAAGGCGGCGGGGGCCATGAAGCGATGGCCGCGGGTGATGTTGCCGGCATGAATGCCGTCGACCTCGAACGGCACGATCTCCGGCTCCTCCATCTCGGTGCCGAAGGTGCAGACGATCGAGTGGAGCGGGCGGACCCAGCGCAGCGAGCCGGAGCCCCAGCGCTGCGACTTCGGCCAGGGGAAGGCGCGGATGGTGGCGGGCACCAGCTCGGCCAGCACGTCGACCGCGCGGCGGCCGGGGCGCGAGATACGGGCGACGTAATAGTCGCCCTTCTTGTCGGAGACGACGGTGGCCAGATCGAGCGAGGCGATACCGGCGCCCTTGAGGAAGCCCTGGATGGCCTGATCGGGCGCGCCGACGCGCGGGCCCTTCTTCTCCTCGGCGACGTCGGCGCCCTTCACCGGCACCCCGACCATGTGGAGGGCGAGGCGGCGCGGCGTGGCGTAGGCGGTGGCGGCCTCGTAGTGGAGGCCCGCCGCGACCAGCCCGTCGGTGATCATCTTCTTCAGGTCGTCCGCCGCCTTGCGCTGCATACGGGCGGGGATCTCTTCGGAAAAGAGTTCGAGAAGAAGTTCGGGCATGGCGGGCTCGATCTCTGCATACGTTTCGTCGGTCGGGCCGAGGCATACGATCGCCGTCGGCCCGTGTCCAGCCGGAAACGCGGCTCATACGGGCGGTTCGCGGCGAGCGGGGGGCGCGAGCGTCAGAGCTTCTTGTGGGCGCCGTCGCACATGGTCGGGGTCGCGGTGTGCTTGCAGCCGCAGAAGGCGACGTTGCGATCCTTCTCGGCGACCCATTCGACCGGGGAAATGCCGGTGCCGGCATGGCTGCCGTCGCAGAAGGGCTGGGTCTGCGACCGCCCGCAGGCGCACCACCAATAGGATTCCCCCTCCTTCACGGCGACGACGTAGGGGGCCTTCTGGGCGACGACGGGTTCGGACATGGCGCTCTCCTGGGGTGCGGCGGTCGTCTGGCGGACCGCGTCGCGAGGAGAGTAGCGGGTGGGCGAGG
>JBEOKB010000268.1:0-5160 GCA_040275425.1 Siculibacillus sp.
GCTCGACGGTGGTTCGGGCAAGCGCGGTCAGGTGCTCAAGGGCGACGTGCTGGCGGCGATCGCCGGTGGCGCCAAGTCGGTCGAGCCGGCGGTTCCGGCCGCGCCGGTCGCGGTCCGCGCGCCGTCGGCTCCCGACGACGCGGCGCGCGAAGAGCGCGTCAAGATGACCAAGCTGCGTCAGACGATCGCTCGTCGTCTGAAGGAGGCGCAGAACACCGCCGCCATGCTGACGACGTTCAACGACGTCGACATGAGCGCGGCGATGGCCCTGCGCACGCAGTACAAGGACCTGTTCGAGAAGAAGCACGGCGCGCGTCTGGGCTTCATGGGCCTGTTCGTGAAGGCGGCCGTGGCGGCGCTCAAGGACATCCCGGCGGTCAACGCCGAGATCGACGGCACCGACCTCGTCTACAAGAACTACTACAACGTCGCCGTGGCGGTGGGGTCCGACAAGGGCCTGGTCGTTCCGGTGGTGCGCGACGCCGACAAGCTGTCGATCGCGGGCGTGGAGAAGACGATCGCCGACTTCGGTCGCCGCGCTCGTGACGGCCAGCTCAAGATCGAGGAGATGCAGGGCGGCACCTTCACCATCTCGAACGGCGGCGTCTACGGTTCGCTGATGTCGACCCCGATCCTCAACGCGCCGCAGTCGGCCATTCTCGGCCTGCATCGCATCGAGGACCGTCCGGTCGTGCGCAACGGCCAGATCGTCATCCGTCCGATGATGTACATGGCGCTGTCCTACGATCACCGCATCATCGACGGCAAGGAGGCGGTGACCTTCCTCGTCCGCATCAAGGAGATGATCGAGGATCCGCAGCGTCTGGTGATGGACATCTGAGGCGACAGTCTTCGGCGCCCGGCTTCGGCCGGGCGCTCTTCTTCTGCCGGGGCCGAGCGGAATCGCGGGGGACGCGTCCGAGGCGACGGCGCAACGACCAGCACATTCCAGGGGTGAACCCATGACCTATGATCTCGTCGTCATCGGCACCGGTCCGGGCGGTTACGTCTGCGCCATTCGCGCGGCTCAGCTCGGCATGAAGGTGGCCGTGGTGGAGAAGCGCAAGACGCACGGCGGCACTTGCCTCAACGTCGGCTGCATCCCGTCGAAGGCCCTGCTGCACGCCTCGGAGCTGTTCGAGGAGGCCGGCCACGAGTTCGCCCATCTCGGCATCAAGGTGCCGGCGCCCGAACTCGACCTGCCGGCGATGATGAAGCACAAGCAGGACGTGATCGACGGCAACGTCGGCGGCATCCAGTTCCTGTTCAAGAAGAACAAGGTCGACGTGTTCCACGGCGTCGGTTCGATCGTCTCGAAGGGCAACGTCGGCGTCGCGCTCGAGGACGGCACCAATTCGGTGATCGAGACCCGCAACATCGTCATCGCCACCGGTTCGGACGTCGCGCGTCTGCCGGGCATCGAGATCGACGAGACGGTGGTGGTGTCCTCCACCGGCGCGCTGGCGCTCGACAAGGTGCCGGGCAAGATGATCGTGGTCGGCGCGGGCGTGATCGGCCTCGAACTCGGCTCGGTGTGGCGGCGTCTCGGCGCGGAAGTGACCGTGGTCGAATATCTCGACCGCATCCTGCCGGGCATGGACCTCGACACCTGCAAGCAGTTCCAGCGCATGCTGGCCAAGCAGGGCATGGGCTTCGAGCTGGGCATGAAGGTGACCGGCGTCGACAAGACCGAGGCGGGCGCCAAGGTGACGATCGAACCGGCGGCCGGCGGCGAGGCCAAGGCGCTCGACGCCGACGTGGTGCTGATCGCCATCGGCCGCGTGCCCTACACCGACGGCCTCGGGCTGGAGGGCGTGGGCATCGCCCGTGACGGTCGCGGCCGGATCGAGGTCGACGGCCACTTCCAGACCACGGTGCAGGGCATCTTCGCCATCGGCGACGTGATCCGCGGCGCCATGCTCGCGCACAAGGCCGAGGACGAGGGCATCGCCGTCGCCGAGATCCTGGCGGGTCAGCACGGCCACGTGAACTACGACGTCATTCCGGGCGTGGTCTACACCCAGCCGGAGATCGCCTCGGTCGGCAAGACCGAGGAGGAGCTCAAGGCGGCGGGCGTCGAGTATGCGGTCGGCAAGTTCCCGTTCACCGCGAACGGCCGCGCCAAGGCGATGCGCAAGTCCGAGGGCTTCGTGAAGGTGATCGCCTGCAAGACCACCGACCGGGTGCTCGGCGTCCACATCGTCGGCGCGGGCGCCGGCGAGATGATCCACGAGGCGGCGGTGCTGATGGAGTTCGGCGGCTCGGCCGAGGACCTCGCGCGCACCTGCCATGCTCACCCGACCATGTCGGAAGCGGTCAAGGAAGCGGCGATGGCGGTCGACAAGCGCGCGATCCACATGTGATCGCTCGACCGATCCGAGAATTCGCGAAGGGCGGGGCCGCGAGGCTCCGCCCTTTTCGCGTCGCGGGGTCGGACGTCGACGGACGAACGAAAAGGGCGGCCCGAAGGCCGCCCTCACGATGGTCGATCTCGAGATCGAACCCGATCATTCCTCGCCGCGGTTGCCGAACAGCTGCAGCAGCATCATGAACAGGTTGATGAAGTCGAGGTAGAGGGTCAGCGCGCCCATCACAGCCGAGCGGCCGATGGTGGCCTCGTCGGCACCGCCGATCCCGAAGACGTACTCGTCCTTCAGCTTCTGGGTGTCGTAGGCGGTGAGGCCGGCGAACACCAGCACGCCGATCACCGAGATGGCGAACTGCAGCGCGCTCGAGGCGAGGAAGATGTTGACCAGACCGGCGATGAGGATGCCGATCAGACCCATCATCAGGAACGAGCCCATGCCGGACAGCGACTTCTGCGTGGTGTAGCCGTAGAGCGACAGACCACCGAAGGCCGCGGCCGAGATGAAGAACACGCGGGCGATCGAGGCGTGCGTGTAGACGAGGAAGATCGTCGACAGCGACGCGCCGACGAGCGCGGCGTAGAGGAAGAACACGCCCTGAGCCGTGGTCGGCTCCATGCGGTGGACGCGGAAGCCGAGCAGCAAGACGAGGCCGATCGGCGCGAGGGCGACCACCCACTTGAGGGGCGAGAGGAACATGGTGCGACCGAACTCGGTCAGGGCGATGCCGCCGCGCACCGTGGCGACCGCGTCGGGGGCACCGACGGAGGTGACGGCCATCGAGTAGACGACCATCGCGACGAGGCCGGTCACGGCGACGCCGATCGCCATGAAGTTGTAGATCGAGATCATGTAGGCGCGAAGCCCCTGGTCGATCGCCCGGGCGTCCGGCGCCACGGTCGTACCGAACCGGGCATAGTCGTTGCCGAAGTTCGACATCGAGAAAGATCCTTTCTGCAGCTCTGGCCGGGTAGGTCCCGGACCGTCCTGAGGTGGAATATGGGTCGGCTTCACGGCATTCGCAAGGCGGAGACGACACGAAACGATTCGAGAAGGTGAACCGGTTCCTGCTCCGGCGCGGGCGGCCGCCCTCAGGTGGCGCGCAGGACGTCGGCGGGGCGGGCGCGCAGCGCCGAGCGGGTCGAGAGGAGGCCGAGCGACACGGTGACGAGGGTGGTCCCGAGCAGCAGAAGGGCGACGAGGCCGGGGGCGCCGTCGAAGGGCAGCCTCATGATTCGCGTCAGAACGTGATCGGCGGCGAGGGTGCCGAGACCGGCGGCGAAGGCGGAGGCGATCAGCGAGATCAGGGTGAATTCGAGGGCGAGGGCGGCGAGCAGGCGGCGGCGCGGCGCGCCGATCGCCACCAGCACGGCGGCGTCGCGGATGCGGGCCTCGGCGCGGGCGGTGAGGCTGCCGGCGAGCACCAGAACGGCGGCGAACACGGCGAAGGCGGCGACGACCGAGACGCCGGTCGCGGAGCGGCGCACGAGTTGATCGACCTGGGCGAGGGCGTCGCGCACGCGCACGGCGGTGACGACGGGGAACCGCTCGACCACGGCCTTCAGCAGCGCGGTTTCGGCGGCGGGGTCGCCGCCGCCGTCCCAGGTGACGGTGGCGAGGCGGGTCACCGGCGCGCCGCGGAAGGCGTCGGGCGAGAACACCATGAAGAAGTTGATGGCGAGGCGGTTCCACTCGATCTTGCGGAAGTTGGCGATGCGGGCCTCGACGTCGCGGCCGAGCACGTTGACGGTGACGGTGTCGCCGATCCTCAGGCCGAGGCCGGCGGCGGTGTCGGCGTCGAAGGAGACCTGGGGCGGTCCGGCGTGGGAGGCGGGCCACCATGCGCCCTCGGTGATGATCGAATGGGGCGGCGGCTCGGCGGAGAAGGTGACGCCGCGATCGCCGGCGAGGACGAAGCGGACGTTCTCGGCGACCTCGGCCTTCTCCACCGGCACGCCCTTGAGGGCGGTGATGCGGCCGCGCAGGAACGGCACGTCCTCGATGCGGGCGCCGACGGCCTTCTCGGCGAGGAAGGCGCGGAAGGGGTCGGCGTCGCGGGCGGGGACGTCGAGGAAGAAGAAGCTCGGGGCACGGCCGGGCAGGGTGTCGGCGATGGCGCGGGTGAGGCCCTGTTCGATCTGGACGAGGGCGACGACCAGGGTGGTGCCGAGGCCGATCGACAGCATGATCGCCGCCGTCGGGGCGCCGGGGCGGACCATGGCGGCGAGGGCGGTGCGGGCTTCGAACAGGCCGGGGCGGGGCAGGCGGCGCAGGGCGGCGATGAGCGCGGCGGCGAGGCCCTGCAGGCCGACCAGGGCGAGGGCGGTGACGGCGAGATAGGGCGGGGTGATGCGGCGATCGGGGGCGGTGGCGATCACCAGCGCCACCAGGATCGCGCCGATCGCGAGCGCGGGCACGAGGCCGTGGCGCCAGGCGCGGGCGGGCGGATCGGTATCGCGGAACAGGGTGGCCGGCGGGGTGGCGACGGCGCGGGCGAGCGGGCGGACGACGAAGAGGGCGGCGGTGAGCGCGCCCTCGAGGGCGGCGAGGGCGAGTTCGCGTCCGGCGAAGACCGGCGGCAGGGCGAGATCGAGCGCGTCGCCGATCGGTCCGGCGAGAACGAGCGGCACGGCGGCGCCGAAGGCGAGGCCGAGGGCGATGCCGAGGAGAGCGACGGCGCCGATCTCGAAGGCGTGGACGGCGAAGACGAAGCGACCGGTGGCGCCGAGCGAGCGCCAGACGGCGATGGTCTCGCGGCGGCGCTCGAGATGGCCGACCACGGCGTTGGCGACAC
>JBEOKB010000269.1:0-2894 GCA_040275425.1 Siculibacillus sp.
CGGTGCAGGTGGCCCCGACCGGGGTGGTCAATCTGCCGCTGATCGGCGGGGTGACCGCGGCGGGGCGGACGGCGCGCGAACTCGAGCGCGACATCGCCGCCAGGCTCGCGACCAACTATCTGCGCTCGCCGCAGGTGTCGGTGACGATCAAGGAGGCGGCCAGCCAGAGCCTGACCGTCGACGGGGCGGTGGTGAAGCCGGGCGTGTTCCCGATGAACGGCGCGGTGACCCTGCTGCAGGCGCTGGCGCAGGCCCAGGGCTTCAACGACGTCGCCAACCGCAACTCGGTGATCGTGTCGCGCGTCCAGGACGGGCGGCGGATGGTGGCCAGCTACGACGCCGCGGCGATCCAGTCCGGCAAGGCGGCCGATCCGACGCTGCAGGCGGGCGACATCGTGGTGGTGGAGGAATCGGGGGTGAGAACCACCCTGCGCGACACCTCGCGCACCCTCGCGCCGATCACCTCGTCCGCGGCGAGCGTGCTCAGACCCTGGTGAGGCAACAGAGAATTGCGCGCGAGGGCGCGGGCGAGCGGCGCCCTCCCCTCCCGAGAGACGGCGGAGCACGGAACACCCCATGTTCGACAGGAAGCAGGACCCCTCGGACGGCGGCCTCGGCGGCGCCCTGGAGCCGATCGGACCCGACCGGACGCCGGTGGCGCGCGGGCGCGAGGCGTGGTCGCCGGCGACGGAGTTCGCGGCCGCGGCCCCCGCCGAGGGCGGCGGCTCGGCGCTGCGCGACTTCGACGTGTCGCGGCTGCTGCACTCGCTCTACAAGCATCGCCGGCTGGTCGCGGTCGCGACGGTGGCGGGCCTGCTGCTGGCCCTGGCGACGACCCTGATGACCACGCCGAGCTACCGGGCCCAGGCCACGATCCAGATCGACAAGGAGACGATCACCGTCGTCAAGGTCGAGGGGTTCCAGCCGTCGTCGGAGGGCGGCGCGGACCGCGAGTTCCTGCAGACCCACTACGAGCTCCTGTCGAGCCGGACCCTGGCGGAGCACGTCGTCACCAATCTCGGGCTGATCGAGGACAAGACCTTCCAGGCGGCGGAGGGCACCGGGCTGATCGCGACGGTGAAGCGCCTGTTCGTCGGCCAGAGCGAGGCGGAGATCGCGGAGAGCGCCCGGCGGCGTCAGAACGGCCTGATCAAGACGCTGCAGGACCATCTGGTGATCGAACCGGTGCGCAATTCGCGACTGGTGAAGATCGGCTACGACCACCCCGACGCCGACGTGGCGCAGAGGGTCGCGGACGGCTTCGCCAAGACCTTCATCGCCGACAACCTCGAGCGCAAGTACGCCGCCTCCGGCTACGCCCGCACCTTCCTCGAGGAACGGCTGCAGCAGCTCAAGGCCCGGCTCGAGGAGAACGAGAAGGAACTCGGCGCCTATGCCCAGGACCAGGGCATCGTCAATCTCGACAACAACAGCACCCTGCTGGGCGGCAATCTCGAGGCGATGAACGCCAATCTCGCCAAGGCCCGCGACGATCGGATCAAGCTCGAGACGATGTGGCGCGAGGCCGAGACGAGCGAAGGGTACGCCCTGACCCAGGTGCAGGACAGCCGCACGATCCAGGAGAACCGGATCAAGCGCGACGAACTGGCCGCCCAGTATCAGGAGAAGCTCAATCTGTTCAAGCCGGGCTTCCCGGAGATGGTCCAGCTGAAGGCGCGGATCGACGAGTTCGACCGCCTGATCCAGCAGCAGATCCGGGCGGTCAAGGACGCCATCTTCCGCGACTACCGGGCGGCGGCGGCGCGCGAGGAGAAGCTGGTCGCGGAGATGGCCGGGCTGGAGAAGTCGATGCTCGACCTGCGCAATCGATCGATCCGCTACAACATCCTCAAACGCGAGGTCGACACCACCAAGCAGCTCTACGACGGGCTGCTGCAGCGCTACAAGGAGATCGGCGTCGCCGGCGGCGTCGGCACCAACAACATCTCCCTGATCGATCCCGCCGTGCGGCCGGAGAAGCCGCGCACGCCACGGGTGACGCTCAATCTGGCGCTCGGCCTGATCGGCGGGCTGCTGCTCGGCATGGGCGGCGCGCTGGCGATCGAGTACTTCGACAACAGATTCAAGTCGCCCGAGGACGTCGAGCACACCCTCGGCCTGCCGGTGCTCGGCATCATCCCGAAGTCGGAGGGCGGCGCCTTCGATCAGGTCATGGCCGATCCGCGCTCGCCGGTCGCCGAGGCCTATCGATCGCTCCGAACCTCGATCCAGTTCTCCACATCCACCGGCACCCCGCCGACCATCTTCGTCACCTCGACCAAGCCGGCGGAGGGCAAGTCGACCACCGCGGCGGCGCTGGCGACAAACTTCACCCAGCTCGGCCTCAAGGTGCTGCTGATCGACGGCGACCTGCGCAAGCCCTCGCTGCACAAGAAGCTCTCGCTGCCGAACGAGGCCGGGCTGTCGAACTATCTGGTCGGATCGGGCTCGCTGACCGAGATCATCCAGCGCAGCGACAACGCGCTGATGCACGTCATGACCACCGGACCCCTGCCGCCCAATCCGGCCGAGCTGCTGGCCTCGACCAAGATGGTCGAGCTGCTCTCGCTCGTGTCGCGCGTGTTCGACGTCGTCGTCATCGACGGACCCCCGCTGATGGGCCTCGCCGACGCCGTCATCATGTCGTCCCAGGTCTCCGCCTCGATCCTGGTGGTCGCCGCCAACGACGGACGCCGCGAGGCCGCCGTCGTCGCGCTGCGGCGCATGCGTGCCGCTAGAGCCCACGTCATCGGCGCCGTCCTCACCAAGTTCGATCAGACCCAGGTCGGATACGGTTACGGTTACGGTTACGGCGACTACTACGCCTACGGACACGACCACACCCACGACCACGGAAGGCTCGACACAGAAAAAAGACCCGAACTCACATGACC
>JBEOKB010000270.1:0-16803 GCA_040275425.1 Siculibacillus sp.
CGCGTCACCAGATCGTCGATCATCACGCCGATGTAGCTCTCTGACCGCCGGAACACCACCGCGCTCGTACCGGATACGAATCGAGCGGCATTCAATCCCGCCACCAGACCCTGCGCCCCGGCCTCCTCGTATCCGGTCGTCCCGTTGATCTGGCCCGCCAGGTACAGACCACGCACAGACTTCACCGCCAGACCGCTGTCGAGCCCGCGCGGATCGACGTGATCGTATTCGATCGCATAGCCGGGGCGGATCACTTCGACCCGCTCCAGTCCCGAGATCGATCGCAACATCGCCACTTGCGCGTCCGCCGGCAGCGACGTCGACAGACCATTGGGATAGACCGTCGGATCGTCGAGCCCCTCCGGCTCGAGAAACACCTGATGTCCGTCCCGATCACCGAACCGGACGATCTTGTCCTCGATCGACGGACAGTAGCGCGGTCCCCGGCTGTCGATGTGCCCACCGTACATCGCCGACCGACCGAGATTCTCGCGGATGATCCGGTGTGTCTCCTCTGTCGTCCGTGTGATGCCGCACTGGATCTGCCGATTGCCGATATGCGTTGTCAGGGTCGAGAACGCCACCGGGTCCTCGTCGCCGTCCTGCATCTCCACCGCCGACCAGTCGATCGTACGGCCGTCGAGCCGCGCCGGCGTCCCCGTCTTGAGCCGCCCCAGCAGCAGCCCCGCCGCCCCGAGACTGTCGCTGAACCCGGCGACCGCGGCGTCTCCGACCCGCCCACCCGAGGTCCGCTGATCACCGATGTGCATCAGCCCGTTGAGGAACGTCCCACTCGCCACCACCACCGCCCGACAGCCGATCACCTCGCCGTCGGTCAGAACCACGCCCGAAACCGAATCACCCTCCATTTGCAGTGCCACGGCCTCTCCCTCACGGATCGAGAGGTTTGACTGCTCACCGAGAAGGCCTCGAACGGCCGCCGCGTAGAGCCGCCGATCCATCTGCGCGCGCGGTCCACGGACCGCCGGACCCTTGCGTCGATTGAGGAGGCGAAACTGAATCCCCCCGAGATCGGCCGCCCGGCCCATGATCCCGTCGAGAGCGTCGATCTCGCGAACCAGATGACCCTTGCCGAGCCCGCCGATCGCCGGATTGCACGACATCGCTCCGATCGTTTCGATCCGATGCGTCAACAGAATCGTATCGGCTCCGACTCGGGCCGCCGCGGCCGCCGCCTCGGTCCCGGCGTGCCCGCCGCCGATCACCACGACGTCACAGGTGCGAATCCCGCTCATTCCCATTCCATCCTCATTGGTCACACGAGACAGTCACGAGTTCGAAACGATAGCGAATCGATGTTTCACGTGAAACATTCGATCGGTCTCGAAACCAATCACTTTCCGATGCAGAATTCACCGAAGATCAGGTCGAGATAATCCTCGACCCCGATCCGTCCGGTCAACCGTCCGAGTTCGTCCGCCGCCGAACGTAGCTCCTCCGCGACCAGTTCGAGGCCCGCGCCCCGGCACGCCGACGCCCGCTCCAGGCTCGCCCTGGCCCGCACTATCCCGTTTCGGTGCCGAATCCGGGTCGGCGGAACGGAATCGTCGTCACCATTTCCGGTGCCGACCAATCCCGCGATCGATCGGACGAGAACATCGAGGCCATCGCCGGTCACCGCAGAAACACGAAAGACCGGCAGCTCTGGATCCTCGAATGAATCTTCAGGACCACTCCCGCTTATGAGATCGCCCTTGCTCTCGATCTTCCAGATCGGAATCGAATCGAACACCGGCGCGTCCGCCTTCGCCCGCGCCGTGGGATCGACCACCCACAACACGAGATCGGCGCGCTCACCTCGCCGAAGGGCGCGCCGAATGCCCTCCTGCTCGATCGCCCCCTCCGCCTCACGCAGCCCGGCCGTATCGACCACCGTCACCGCATGTCCACCGAGATCGAGATGGGCCTCGACGATGTCCCGTGTCGTCCCGGCGATTTCCGAGACGATCGCCACGTCCCGTCGTGCCAGCGCATTCAGAAGACTGGACTTGCCCGCATTGGGCGCACCGAGCAGGACCACCTGAAACCCCTCCCGCAGCCGCTCACCCCGATGAGCATCGGCGAGGTGCCGCCCGAACGCATCGATCAGGGTGGCGATCTCGGCGAAGGCGACGTCGACCACCGAACCGGTCACGTCCTCCTCCTCCGAGAAGTCGAGATCGGCTTCGATCATCGCCCGCGCGCGAACGAGCCGTGTCCGCCAGTCGTCGTAGAGCCGACCGAGAGCGCCCCCGCTCTGCGCCAGCGCCTGCGCCCGTTGCGCCTCGGTCTCCGCCGCCAGAAGATCCCCCAGGCCTTCCACCTCGGTCAAATCCATCTTGCCGTTGAGAAGCGCACGCCGCGTGAATTCCCCCGCATCCGCAGCCCTTACGTCCCCGAAGGACGCGAACGCCGTTTCCAACGCCGCGATCACCGCACGGCCGCCGTGGACGTGGAACTCCGCCATGTCCTCACCGCTGAAGGATTGCGGCCCGGGAAACCATGACACCAGGCCTCGATCCAACACCAGACCGGACCGGTTGCGAATCGACCTCAGCGCCTGAACACGGGCCAGCGGAAGTGGCCCACACATCGTTTCGAACACGAATCGCGTCGCTGGTCCACTCAGGCGGAAGACCGCGATTCCGGTTCGCCCCCGACCGCTCGACAATGCGTAGATCGTCTCCACCACGTCCCCTCCCCGATGCCCGTACCGGCACCGACCGCCCACGATCCGCCACTCCATCGCCGGCGGCGGTCCACCGTTCCTGCCGGCGATGGAGTCGCATCATCCCGAGCCGTGCGAGACGGCCGGTCCTCGCCCGTAGAGATCGATTCGTGTCGCACACGAATCGGGGTCCTCCCTCGGGGCCCTGTGCGCTCGCACACGCGGACGACCCGCGTCCCGGCGCCACTTCGCACGTGAAACACGAACGGCCCGATCGAGTCGCCTCGAACGAGCCGTATCGTTGCAGATCCGAATCGACCGATCAGGTGTTCATCGAATCGAAGAAGTCGGCATTGCGCTTGGTCTGACGCAGCTTGTCGAGCAGGAACTCGATCGCGTCGACCGTCCCCATCGGCGTGAGGATGCGGCGCAGCACGTACATCTTCTTGAGCTGATCCGGCGCCACCAGCAGCTCCTCCTTGCGCGTGCCCGACCGTGTGATGTCGATCGCCGGGAACACCCGCTTGTCCGCCACCTTGCGGTCGAGAATGATCTCCGAGTTGCCGGTACCCTTGAACTCCTCGAAGATCACTTCGTCCATGCGGCTGCCGGTCTCGATCAGCGCCGTGGCGATGATCGTCAGCGACCCTCCGTTCTCGATGTTGCGCGCCGCGCCGAAGAAGCGCTTCGGCCGCTGCAGCGCGTTGGCGTCGACACCACCGGTCAGCACCTTGCCCGACGACGGCACCACCGTGTTGTAGGCGCGGCCGAGACGGGTGATCGAGTCGAGGAGAATGACCACGTCGCGGCCGTGCTCGACCAGGCGCTTGGCCTTCTCGATCACCATCTCCGCCACCTGGACGTGACGCGTCGCCGGCTCGTCGAAGGTCGAGGACACCACCTCGCCCTTCACCGTGCGCTGCATGTCGGTCACTTCCTCCGGCCGTTCGTCGATCAGGAGCACGATCAGGAAGCATTCCGGATGGTTCGCCGTGATCGACTTGGCGATGTTCTGCAACAGCACCGTCTTACCCGTGCGCGGCGGCGCGACGATCAGCCCGCGCTGGCCCTTGCCGAGCGGCGTGACGATGTCCATCACCCGCGCCGACATGTCCTTGGACGTCGGCTCCTCGGGCTCCATCTTGAAGCGCTCGTCCGGATAGAGCGGCGTGAGGTTGTCGAAGTGGACCTTGTGACGGGTCTTCTCCGGGTCCTCGAAATTGATGGTGTTGACCTTCACCAGGGCGAAATAGCGCTCCCCCTCCTTGGGGCTGCGGATGTGGCCTTCGACCGTGTCGCCGGTGCGCAGCGAGAAGCGGCGGATCTGCGACGGCGAGATGTAGATGTCGTCCGGACCCGGCAGATAGTTCACGTCCGGCGAGCGCAGGAAGCCGAAGCCGTCCTGCAGCACCTCGACCACGCCCTCTCCGATGATCTCGACGTCGCGCGCGGCCAGCTGCTTCAGGATGGCGAACATCAGCTCCTGCTTGCGCATGGTGCTCGCGCTCTCCACCTCCAGTTCCTCGGCGAAGGCGAGGAGATCGGTGGGAGACTTGATCTTGAGGTCTTGGAGTTTCAGCTGTTGCATGTCGCGTGATCTCTGGGGGGTGCGCCCGCACGGTCGGCGACCACGGTCACCGACGGATGGTTCGGGAGAGGGGTGACGTCGCGGTGCACTGGAACGAATCGGCCGCGACGTGAGGCAAGGAGGTCAGACGTCGCGGAGCGGCAGCCGTGCCGGTCCCCCGCTGCCGTCGCCACGCGATGTGGCCCGACGGTTCGTCTGCTGAGGAGGATGAGCGCAAAATAGTCGGTCGACGCCGGGGCGGCAAGCCCCTCCCCGGCGGATTCGGCGAAATGCTTCAGAACGGCTTGACGATGACCAGAATGACCACCGCGATCATGATCAGCGTCGGCACCTCGTTCATGAAGCGCCAGAACTTGTGGTTCCGATTGCCCTCGTCGCGGGCGAAGTCGGCGACCGCCTTGGCGAGGTAGCCGTGAACGGCGGAGAGTGCCGTCACCAGCACGAGCTTCACGTGGAGCCACCCGCCCTGGAACCCGAAGATCGCGATCGCGATCCACAGACCCGCGACCCAGGACACCACCATCGCCGGGTTGATGATGTAGCGCAGCAGCTTGCGCTCCATCACCTTGAACGTCTCCGAGGTCTCCGACCCGATCGCCACCCCGCAGTGGTAGACGAACAACCGCGGCAGGTAGAGCATCCCCGCCATCCACGAGATGATCGCGATCACGTGCAGCGCCTTGAACCCGTCGTAGGCGCCGGGACCGAACACCGCCAGCGACCCGCCGAGAAGCGCCCCCGAGATCGCCAGGAACACCACGGCGCGCTTCGCCCGCATCAGCTTCTCCTCGCGTGTCGCCGTCATCACTCGCCCCTCACCGCTTCGCCGCGCGCACCCGCTCGACCAGCCGCGCCATGTTGGCCGGATCGGCGTCCGGCGTGATGCCGTGCCCGAGGTTGAAGATCAGCCGTCCCTGGCCGAGCCCCTCGAGCACCCGATCGACACCCTCGTCGAGCGCCCGTCCGCCGACCACCACCCGCATGGGATCGAGATTGCCCTGCACCGCCACCCGGCTCTGGATGTGGGCGCGGGCGAAGGCGTGCGGCATGGTCCAGTCGAGCCCGACCGCGTCGACCCCCGTCTCCGCCACGTAGCGGAACAGCAGCGCCTGCGTGCCCTTCGGAAAGCCGATCACCCGCGCGCCGGGATGGATCGCCCGAAGCCCCTCGACGATCCGCCGCGTCGGCTCGATCGACCAGCGCGTGAACTCCTCCTCGTCGAGCACGCCCGCCCAGGTGTCGAAGATCTGCACCGCGTCGGCGCCGCACTCGATCTGCCGCGCCAGATAGGCGATCGAGGAGGCGACCAGCACGTCGATCAGCTTCTGGAAGCCGTCCGGATCGGTGAGCGCCGCCTTGCGCGCCGGTCCCTGATCCGACGTCCCCCGTCCGGCGATCATATAGGTCGCCACGGTCCAGGGAGCCCCGCAGAAGCCGAGGAAGGTCGTCTCGCTCGGCAGGGCCGCGCGGATCCTCTCGACCGCCTCGTAGACCGGTCCCAGGCGATCGTGGATGGTGGTGGGATCGAGATCGCCGACGCGAGCGAGGTCGAGCGGCTCGAGCACCGGACCTTCGCCCTCCTGGAACGACACCTTGCGCCCGAGCGCATCGGGAACGACCAGGATGTCCGAGAACAGGATCGCCGCGTCGAAGCCGTAACGCCGAATCGGCTGCATCGTCACTTCGGTCGCCAGACGCGGATTGTAGCAGAGGTCGAGGAACCCGCCCGCCTCGGCGCGAGTCGCCCGATACTCCGGCAGATAGCGTCCGGCCTGACGCATCACCCAGATCGGAGGCGGGAACAGCGTCTCACCCGCCAGAACCGAGAGAACCTTACGCTCGGCCTTCGCCGTATGCCCCGGGTTCGCCACGCGCCCCCTCCTCTTCAGAACATTCTTCGAATGAAGATCTGTTGTGACTCTTAGGCGGTGGATTACCGGGATCTCGATCGATCCACAATGACTCACGTGAAACACGCCCGCTCGAGGGCACGTTTCCGTCTTCGCGACCCTCGAATCCGCGACCCTCGAATTAACGATCCGTTAGGAAGTCTTTACAAAAGGTTGACGCCGCTGCCGGCGAATCCCCCTTGTGGACGAGGAGTCGACGGATCGCCTTCGGCCCCTCCCTCCTCCCCGACGCGCTGAAACGGCTCCGATTCGGTCCTCGTCGTTCGGCCCTGTTGATCGAATTGCAGGAAGGGGAGAGAGTGGGTCCCGGCCGGGTACGAACCCCCTTTCGTCCACCGCTGCCGTCCGCCTGGGGACAGTTACGTGCAGACGACGACCAACTTCTTCCATCTCCATCTGATTTCGGATTCGACCGGCGAGACGCTGATCACCGTGGCGCGCGCCGCCGCGGCTCAGTACGACACCATCGAGCCGATCGAGCACGTCCACCCGCTGATCCGTACCGACCGCCATCTCGACCGCGCCCTGGTCGAGATCGAGCAGTTCCCCGGCATCGTGCTCTACACCCTGGTCAACCAGGAGCTGGCCGATCGGCTCGAGCGATTCTGCCGCGACCAGGGCCTGCCCTGCGTCTCGGTCCTCGCTCCCGTCCTCGACATCTTCCGCTCGTTCCTGAACGTGACCGAGACCTACCGCGCCGGCGCGCAGCACTCGCTCGACGCCGAGTACTTCCGCCGCATCGAGGCCATGAACTTCACCATGGCCCACGACGACGGCCAATTGCCGCACGACCTCGACGACGCCGACGTCGTCATCCTCGGCGTGTCGCGCACCTCCAAGACCCCGACCTCGATCTATCTCGCCAATCGCGGGGTCAAGGTCGCGAACATCCCGATCGTGCCGGAGATCCCGCCGCCGCCCGCCCTGTTCTCGGTGACGAGGCCCCTGGTGGTCGGCCTGATCGCCAGTCCCGACCGTATCGCCCAGATCCGCGAGAACCGCGTGTTGGCGATGGGTTCGCGCACCTTCGACACCACCTATGTCGATCGCCCCTCGATCGCGGTGGAACTCGCCACCATGCGCCGCCTCTGTTCGGACAACGACTGGCCGATCATCGACGTCACGCGCCGCTCGATCGAAGAGACCGCCGCCGCCATCATCGCTCTCCAGCGTACCCACCGACGCCCGTGATGTCGACGCCCCTCCCCCTCGTTCTCGCCTCCGCCAGCCGCTCGCGGGCCGCCCTCCTCGCCGGCGCCGGTCTCGTCTTCGAGACGGTGCCCTCGCGCGTCGACGAACGCGCGGTCGAGGAACCCCTCCTCGCCGCCGGCGCCTCGCCCGCCGCGATCGCCCTCCACCTCGCCGAGGCCAAGGCGCTCGACGTCGCCGCCGCCCGGCCGGACGCCCTGGTGCTCGGCTGCGACCAGACCCTCGGCCTCGGCGCCGAGCGCTTCGTCAAACCCGAATCGCCCGCCGCCGCGCGCGTCCACCTCGAGCGCCTGCGCGACCGCACCCACGAGCTCCACTCCGCCCTCGTCCTGGCCGCCGGCGGTGCCGTGGTCTGGCGCCACGTCTCCACCGCCGCCATGACCATGCGCGCCTTCTCCGACCCCTGGCTCGACGACTACCTCGCCCGCGCCGGCGACGCGGTCCTCGCCAGCGTCGGCTGCTATCAGCTCGAGGGGATCGGTATCGGTCTGTTCGAGGCGATCGACGGCGACTACTTCACCATTCTCGGCCTGCCGCTCCTGCCGCTCCTCGCCGAGCTGCGCCGTCAGGGACACCTCCCCGCATGACCATGCCTCACCCCTCCGCTCCCCGTGCCTTCGTCGTCGGCTGGCCGATCACCCAGTCGCGCTCGCCGCTGATCCACGGTCATTGGCTGAAGACCCACGGCCTCGCCGGCTCCTACGAGCGCGTCGCCGTCCCGCCCGAGGAGATCGAAGGCTTCCTTCGTTCCTTTTCCGAATCGAACTGGGTCGGCGGCAACGTCACCGTGCCCCACAAGGAGGTCGCCTTTCGGATCGCATCCGAAAGGGACCCGGTCGCCGAGGCGACCGGAGCGGTGAACACCCTGTGGATCGACGGGGGACGGATCTGTGGCGCCAACACCGACGCCCCCGGTTTTCTCGCCAATCTCGACGATCGTTCCGCCGGTTGGGACGCCCGTCCCGGCGACGCCGTCGTGCTGGGCGCCGGCGGTGCGGCGAGTGCCGTCGCTTGGGGATTGTCCGCGCGCGGCTTCCGCGTCCGCCTGGTCAATCGCACCCTCGCCCGCGCCGAGGCGCTCGCCGCCCGCATCGGCGCCGGCACCACCGCCGACGGCTGGAACGCCCTACCCGCCCTCCTCCGCGACGCCCGCCTGATCGTCAACACCACTTCGCTCGGCATGGCCGGCAAGGACGGCATGGCCGTCGACCTGCCTGCCCTGCTCGCGACCGCCCCCGCCGACGCCCTCGTCACCGACATCGTCTACGTGCCGCTCGAGACCCCGTTCCTCGCCGCCGCCCGTGCCCGGGATCTCGCCACCGTCGACGGCCTCGGCATGCTGCTGCATCAGGCCGTGCCCGGCTTCGAACGCTGGTTCGGCCCGCGCCCGGTCGTGACGCCCGAGCTGCGCCGCCTGATCCTCGCCGACCTCGGGGTGATCGAATGATCCGCCTCGGCCTGACCGGCTCGATCGGCATGGGCAAGTCGACCACGGCCGAGATGGTCCGCGCCTTCGGCGCCCCCGTGCACGACGCCGACGCCACCGTCCACGCCCTCTATCGCGGCGCCGCCGTCGCGCCGATCGAAGCCGCCTTTCCCGGCACCACCCTCGACGGCGCCGTCGATCGAGCCCGCCTCGGCGCCCGCGTCCTCGGCGACGCCGCGGCCCTCGCCACGCTGGAGGCGATCGTCCATCCGCTCGTCCGGGCCGCCGAGGTCGCCTTCCTCGATCGCGCCCGCGCCGAGGGCCGTCGCCTCGTCGTGCTCGACGTTCCGCTCCTGTTCGAGACCGGCGCGCGCGACCGCGTCGATGCCGTCGTCCTGGTCACCGCCCCCGCCGAGGTCCAGCGCGCCCGTGTCCTCGCCCGGCCCGGCATGACGGCGGAGAAGCTCGAGCAGATCCTCGCCCGCCAGATGTCCGACGCCGACAAGCGCCGCCGCTCGCATTTCCTCGTCGACACCTCGCGCGGGCTCGCCGCCGCGCGCGTCCAGGTCGAGGCGGTGCTGCGCGCTTGCCGGGGGATGAACCGCTGATCGCGCCTCCCCGCTCTTGATCCGAAGCCCGCCGCCTGATTCGATCGCCGTCGCGCCCTCCCCCGAGGGTCGCGCCGTCCCGGAGAACCAGCTTGCGCGAAATCGTCTTCGATACCGAGACCACCGGCTTCGACCCGAGGACCGGCGACCGCATCGTCGAAATCGGCTGCGTCGAGCTGGTGAACCACATCGTCACCGGCCAGACCTTCCACGTCTACGTCAATCCCGAACGCTCGATGCCGCGTTCGGCCTTCGAGGTGCACGGCCTCTCCGACGAGTTCCTCTCCGACAAGCCCAAGTTCGCCGAGATCGCCCGCGACTTCGCCGCCTTCATCGAGGATGCCCGCCTCGTCGCCCACAACGCCGACTTCGACGTCAAGTTCGTCAACGCCGAGTTCGCCCGCGTCGGCCTGCCGCCGATCGATCCGACCCGCGTCGTCGACACCCTGGCGCTGGCCAAGCGCAAGCACCCGGCCGGGCCGAACTCGCTCGACGCGCTGTGCTCGCGCTACGGCATCGACAATTCCCGCCGCGACTTCCACGGCGCGCTGCTCGACAGCGAGCTGCTCGCCGAGGTCTACGTCGAACTGCTCGGCGGTCGTCAGGCCGCGCTCGGCCTCGTCACCGAGGATCCCGCGCGCGGTGCTCGTCGCGGCGAGGGCGGCTCGGCCGCTTCGCGCGGCCCGCGCCGTCGCCCCGTGCCGCTTGCCCCCCGCCTCACCGAGGACGAACTCGCCGCCCATCGCGCCTTCGTCGCCAAGATGGGCGACAAGGCGCTGTGGGCCGAATACGTCGAAGGCGCCGCGCCCGAGGTGTGAGCCGACCACCCGCCCGAGGCGTGAAACGAAGAACCCCGGCGCCGCGAGGCACCGGGGTTCGATCGTTGCGCCACCGATTCGGTTCGCTCAGTTGACCTGGCTGGTCGCCTGGCGGGCCGCGTTCTGCTGATAGAGCGCGACGAAGTCGATCGGGTCGAGCATCAGCGGCGGGAAGCCGCCGTTGCGGGTCGCGTCCGCCAGGATCTGGCGCGCGAACGGGAACAGCATGCGCGGGCACTCGATCAGCACGAACGGATGGAGATGCTCCTCCGGCACGTTCTGGATGCGGAAAAGGCCGGCGTAGAGCAGTTCGACCGCGAACAGCACCGCCTCGCCGCTCTTGGCGCTGGCCTCGAGCTTCAGCTCCACCTCGAACTCGGTCGCCGACAGCGGCTGCGCGCCGACGTTGACGTTGATCGAGATCTCGGGGCCGTTCTCCTGCGGCGCCAGCGAATTGGGGGCGTTGGGGTTCTCGAACGAGAGATCCTTCACGTACTGAACCAGCACGTTCAGAGAAGGAGCCATGCCCTGGGACTGTTCGGCGCTGCCGTTGTCTTCGCTCATCGAAATGTCTCTCCGGCTCGCCCGAACGCCGCGCCCGGGCCGCTGTGTCGGCCGTTTCGCTACCACGGCCTCGATCGGCGAACAAGCCGAGCCCCCGATCGCGCCCGCCCCCTCGCACCCGCGCCTCGGAATTGCTACATGTGGACGAACGGTGCGAAACCGCACCGAGGAAACGACGCCGAGACGAGGTTCTCAAGAAGATGCATCTCGATATCTACACCATCGTCTTCTTCGCCATCGCGGTCGTGATCTTCGTCCGGCTCTATGGCGTGCTCGGCCAGAAGACCGGTTCGGAGCGCCCGCCGTTCGAGGTCCCCGACGATCGCGACGACGGCACCGCCGGCAACGACAACGTCATCCCGATGACGCGCACCGTCGATGCCGCCCGCCGCGAAACGCCGGTCGAGACCGTCGCGCCGACCCCGGCCTCGGAACCCGCGGCCGAAGCGCCGCAGACCCCGCTCGCCGCCGCTCTGCGCCTGATCGTCTCCTCCGATCGCTCGTTCGATCCGGTCCGCTTCGTCGACGGCGCCCGCATCGCCTACGAGATGATCGTCACCGCCTACGCCAAGGGCGATCGCAAGACGCTGGCCAACCTCCTCTCCAAGGAGGTGATGGAGAGCTTCGCCCGCGGCATCGACGAGCGCGAGAAGAAGGGCGAGAAGGTCGAGTTCACCTTCGTCGGCCTCGACCGTTCCGAGATCGTCGAGGCCGCCGTCGGCGAGGGCACCGCCCGCATCACCGTGCGCTTCGCCGCCAAGGTCATCTCCCTGACCCGCGACGCCGCCGGCACCGTGGTCGACGGCGACGCCACCCGCCTGACCGATCTCGTCGACGTGTGGACCTTCGCCCGCCCGATCACCTCGTCCGATCCCAACTGGCGCCTCGTCGAGACCCGCGCCGTCGCCTGACGCCTCGAGGTCGTCGCCCCCGTCGCAAGGCCGAGCCTCGATGCCCGAACCCGCCGCCGACCTGCGACCGGTCTCCTTCTCCACCCTCGACGGCTGGGCGGCGCTCGACGCCGCCCCCGTCTTCGCGACCTTTCGCCGCAACGCCGCCCACCACGCGGCGATCCCGCCGAAGACCCGGGCTCTCGGGATCGACGGCGCCGCCCTCGCAGCGATCCACCGCCGCGCCCTCGATCGGCCGCCCTCGCTCGACCCGGCCGAGGCGAGGGCCTTCTTCGAAGCGCACTTCGAGCCGGTCCGCGTCGTCCCGCGCGACGGCGAGGGTTTTCTCACCGGCTACTTCGAGCCCGAGCTCGAAGGCACCCGGCGCCCCGATCCGCGCTTTCCCGTCGCGCTCCTCGCCCGTCCGGACGACCTCGTCGACGTCGACGACCACAACCGGCCGGACGACATGGACCCGTCCTACGCCTTCGCCCGCCGCACCGCCGACGGCCTCGTTCCCTGTTTCGATCGCGCGGCGATCGAGGACGGCGCCCTCGCCGGACGCGGGCTCGAACTGGTCTTCCTCGCCGACCCGATCGACGCCTACTTCGTCCACGTCCAGGGCTCCGTCCGCGTCCGCCTGATCGAGGGCGGCGTCGCCCGCCTCGCCTATGCCGCCAAGGCCGGGCACCCCTACGCCTCGATCGGCCGCCTCGCGATAGAGCGCGGCCTGATCCCGGCCGAGGAGATGACCCTCGCGCGCCTGCGCGCGCTCCTCGCCGAGGACCGCGAGCGCGGCCGCGTCCTGATGCGCGAGAACCGCTCCTTCGTCTTCTTCCGCGAACAGGACGACCTCGACCCCGATCTCGGCGCGATCGCCGCCGCCGGAGTGCAGTTGACGCCGGACGTCTCGCTCGCCGTCGACCGCACCCTCCACACCTTCGGCACGCCGATCTTCGTCGACGCCGATCTGCCGCTCGGCCCCGACGGCGCGCTCGAGCGCCGCACCCGCCTGATGCTCGCCGACGACACCGGCTCGGCCATCGTCGGCCCCGCCCGTGGCGATCTCTTCCTCGGCCTCGGCCCCGAGGCCGAACGCCGCGCCGGACGCGTCCGCCACGCGCCGCGCGCCTTCGTGGTGTTGCGACCGAAGGGGGAGGGGACCCCATGAGCTCGAGCCTCGGTCGCCGTCGCCGCGCTCGCCTCCTCGACGACGAGGAGCGCCGCCTTTGGGAGAAGGTCGCCGCGACCGTCACCCCGCTCGAGCCCGCGCGCCACGTCGCGGCGGCCGAGCCCGAACCCGAGCCGCCCGTCGCCGAGGAGGCCCCGGCTCGCCCCACGCCCAAGCGCGAGTGGGTGATCGTCCGCCCCGCGCCCCAGACCCCGCGTCCGACGCTGGCGCGGATGCGATCGATTCACGTGAAACATCTGCCGACCACCGAGGGCCTGCCCCAGCCGGTGGCCGCCCCGCCCTCGCTCGCCCCCCTCGACGACCGCACCCGTCGTCGGCTGGTGCGCGGCACCATCACCATCGACGCCCGTCTCGATCTGCACGGCCTCACCCAGGACGCCGCCCATTCGGCGCTGCGCCGGTTCCTGATCTCCGCCCGCACCCGCGGCGCCCGCATCGCCCTGGTCATCACCGGCAAGGGACGCGGCGGCCCCACCGCCGACGTCCACGATCGCGGCGTTCTGCGCCGCTCGGTGCCGCACTGGCTCGCCGATCCGGCGCTGCGCGACGTGGTGATCGGCTTCGAGGAGGCCCACCTCGCCCACGGCGGCGCCGGGGCGATCTACGTGCGCCTGCGCCGGGCGCGCGGGGCGGAGGAGGGCACGTCATGACCCCGTTCGGCGCCAAGGTCCGCAACCTGCGCCGCGAGCGCGGGGTGACGCTGAAGCAGATGGCGGCGGCGCTGCGCGTCTCGCCCGCCTATCTCTCCGCCCTCGAGCACGGCAAACGCGGCGTGCCGACCTGGTACACGGTTCAGCGCGTCATCGCCTATTTCAACGTGATCTGGGACGAGGCCGAGGAGCTTCAGCGCCTCGCCGAGATGTCCGACCCGCGCGTGGTGGTCGACACCTCCGGCCTCGAGCCCGAGGCGACCGAACTCGCCAACCTGCTCGCCCAGCGCATCCGCGGCCTGTCGAAGGCCTCGCTCAAGGACCTCACCCACCGCCTGCGCGTGGTCGCGGCCAAGGACGGGGTGTGAGCGGTTCGATGGCGTCGATGGCGTCGCCGTAGGGTGCGATGAGCGAAGCGAATTGCACCGTCTCTTCGACCCGGAACCTCATGCCCGCGCTGGTCCGCCGGCACCGCGCGGTGCATTTCGCTCGCGCTCGATGCACCCTACGGGCTCACAGAATGAACCGGCTCAGGTCCGTGTTCTTGGCCAGCTCGCCGATGTTCTCGCGCACGTGCGCCGCGTCGATCACGATCGTCTCGCCGGCGCGATCGGGCGCGGTGTAGGAGATCTCGTCGAGGATGCGCTCCATCACCGTCTGCAGCCGGCGCGCGCCGATGTTCTCGACGGTGGAGTTGATGTCGACGGCGATCCGCGCGATCTCCGAGATCGCGTCGGCGGTCACCTCGAGCGTCACCCCCTCGGTGCCCATCAGCGCCACGTACTGCTTGATCAGGCTCGCCTCGGTGTCGGTGAGGATGCGCTCGAAGTCCTCCTGCACCAGCGGCTTCAATTCGACCCGGATCGGCAGCCGCCCCTGGAGCTCGGGCAGGAGATCGGCCGGGGTGGCGACGTGGAACGCGCCCGAGGCGATGAACAGCACGTGGTCGGTCTTCACCGGCCCGTACTTGGTCGAAACCGTGGTGCCCTCGATCAGCGGCAACAGGTCGCGCTGCACGCCCTCGCGGCTGACGTCGGCCCCGGCCCGGCCGTCGCGAACGCAGATCTTGTCGATCTCGTCGAGGAAGACGATGCCGTTCTCCTCGACCGCGCGGATCGCCTCGGCCGTCACCTGCTCCTGATCGAGCATCTTGTCGGATTCCTCGGCCATCAGCGGCTCGTGCGCCGCCTCGACCGTGATCTTGCGGGTCTTCTTCGTCCCGCCGAACGCCTTGCCGAACATCTCGCCGAGATTCATCACCCCGACTGACCCCGGCGCCATGCCGGGAATGTCGAAGGCGGGCATCGGCGAGGCCGCCGCCACCTCGATCTCGATCTCCTTGTCGTTCAGTTCGCCCCGGCGCAGCTTCTGGCGGAAGCTCTCGCGCGTCGCCGGCGAGGCCGCCTTGCCGACCAGCGCGTCGAGCACCCGCTCCTCCGCCGCCAGCTCCGCCTTGGCCCGAACCTCGGCCCGCTTGGTCGCCTTGACCAGGGCGATGCCGACCTCGACCAGGTCGCGCACGATCGAATCGACGTCGCGCCCGACGTAGCCGACCTCGGTGAACTTGGTCGCCTCGACCTTGAGGAACGGCGCGTTGGCGAGCTTGGCCAGCCGCCGCGAGATCTCGGTCTTGCCGACGCCGGTCGGCCCGATCATCAGGATGTTCTTCGGCAGAACCTCCTCGCGCATCGCCCCGCTCAGCTGCTGACGCCGCCAGCGATTGCGCAGCGCGATCGCCACCGCGCGCTTGGCGTCCTTCTGGCCGACGATGTAGCGGTCGAGTTCGGAGACGATCTCGCGGGGGAAGAAATCGGCCATGTCCGGCTCCGGCTGAGAGGCGAGGGAAGGGCGGGCGTCAGGCGCCCAGGCTCTCCACCACGACGTTGTGATTGGTGTAGACGCAGATGTCGGCGGCGATCTTCATGGCGCGCCGCGCGATCGCCTCGGCGTCGAGATCCTGATCGATCAGCGCCCGCGCCGCCGCCAGCGCATAGGTCCCGCCCGAACCGATCCCCGCCACCCCGTCCTCCGGCTCGAGCACGTCGCCGGTGCCGGTCAGCACCAGCGTGGTGGTCCGATCGGCGACGATCATCATCGCCTCCAGCCGCCGCAGATAGCGGTCGGTGCGCCAGTCCTTGGCCAGCTCGACGCAGGCGCGGGTGAGCTGCCCCGGATACTGCTCGAGCTTCTTCTCCAGCCGCTCGAACAGCGTGAAGGCGTCCGCCGTCGCGCCGGCGAATCCGGCGATCACGTCGCCGCGCCCGATCGGCCGCACCTTGCGCGCCGAATGCTTGATCACCGTCGCCCCGAGCGTCACCTGCCCGTCGCCCGCCACCACCACCCGCCCGCCCTTGCGCACGGCGACGATGGTGGTTCCGTGCCAGGACTCGGGACCGGAGGCGGTGGGGGAGGAGGACATGGGGCGTGGCTCCGGGGTGAGGGGCGGGGCGGTCGAGGCGCGATCGTCCCCCTCATGTAGTCGCCCCGCGCCGAGATGCAAACGATGCGATCGTCTCGGGGCGCCGTCGCCGCCGGTCGTCACGGACCCGATTCGATCGATCCCGAATCGATCACCGCCCGATCAACCGCCCCACCAGCTTCGCCGTGTAGTCGACCATCGGCACGATCCGGCCGTAGTGCAGCCGCGTCGGCCCGATCACCCCGAGCACGCCGACCACCCGCGCCTCCGAATCCCGGTAGGGCGCCAGGATCAACGACGACCCCGACAGCGAGAACAGCTTGGTCTCCGAGCCGATGAAGATCCGCACCCCGTCGCCGCGCTCGGCGTCGCCGAGCAGCTCGATCAGATCGCGATTGCGCTCCAGATCGTCGAACAGCGAGCGGATGCGCTCGAGATCCTCCGCCGCCTTGAGGTCGTCGAGCAGATTGGCCCGGCCGCGCACGATCAGTTGCTGCGGCCGCCCCTCGGTCGCCCCGGCCCAGGTCGCCAGCCCCGCCTCCACCACCCGCGAGGTGAGGAGATCGAGCTCCGCCTGCCGCTCGTTCTGCAGCCGCTCCAGTTCGACCCGCGCTTCCGCCAGCGTGCGGCCGCGAATGGCGCCGTTGAGGAAGTTGGTCGCCTCCGTCAGCGCCGACGGCGGCAGGCCGAGCGGCAGATCGATCAGCCGGTTCTCCACCGATCCGTCCTCGCTCACCAGCACCACCAGCCCGCGCGTCGGCTCCAGCCGGACGAACTCGATGTGCTTCAGTCGCAGGTCCGCCTTATGGGCGAGAACGACGCCCGCGCCGCGCGTCAGCCCCGACAGCATCCGGCTCGCCT
>JBEOKB010000271.1:0-9140 GCA_040275425.1 Siculibacillus sp.
CGTCTCCAGCAGCGCGTCGCGCGCCGCCGCCGTCTCGCTCGGCAGGATGGCGAGACCGGCGAGCACCGTCCCGATCGCCCCGGCGGCATGGAGCCCGGCCCGGATCGCCCCGAGATCGCGCGGGGAGCCGCGCGTCAGCGCCAGCCGCCCCAGCGGCCGCAACATGTCCGGCGCCTGACGCAGCGCCTCGCGCAGCGTCCGCCGCAGCGTCGGATCGTCGAGCAGGAAGGCGACCGCGTCGGCCCGCGCCGCGATCACCCCCGGCACCACCGATGGCCCCGCCAGCCGTTCCGCCAGGAGGCGCTGCCCGTTCGGCGTCACCGTGCGGTCGATCGCCGCCAGCAGCGAGCCGCGCCGCTCGCCCGAGAGCGTGCGCATGATCTCGAGATTGGCGCGCGTGCCCGGGTCGATCGACATCAGCCCGCCGTCGGCGCCGCCCTCCCGGCGCGGCGGCTCGAGCCGCGCCCGCAGGCCCTTCTGGGTCTTCTCGACGTAGGACACCACCCCGGCGATCGCCGCGATCTCCGCCCGCTCGAACCGGCCGAAGGCGTCGAGCGTCGCCACCTCGAAATAGGCGCCGATCCGCGCCTCCGCGCTCGCCCCGTCGAACAGCGCCGCCGCCACCGGGGTCAGCGCCGCCTTTTCCGCCCGCCACACCGGCTTCAGTTCCTCGTCCTCGAACAGTTTCTCGGCCAGCACGATCTCGCGCGGCTCGATCCGGGCGATCTCCGCCGCCAGCCGCGCCGCCTCCGCGCTCGCCACCCGGAAGGTGCCGGCCGACACGTCGACCCAGGCGAGCCCGAACCGCGCCTCGTCGCCGTCGCCGCGCACCCGCGCGATCGCCAGGAGATGGCAGGCGCTGCCGGCGTCGAGCAGCGTGTCCTCGGTGATCGTGCCCGGCGTCACCAGCCGGATCACGTCGCGCTTCACCACCGCCTTGTAACCGCGCTTCTTCGCCTCGGCCGGATCCTCGAGCTGCTCGCACACCGCCACCCGGAAACCGAAGCCGATCAGGCGTTGCAGATATTCGTCGGCGCGGCCGACCGGCACGCCGCACATCGGGATGTCCTCGCCCAGATGCTTGCCGCGCTTGGTCAGCACGATTCCGAGTGCCCGGCTCGCCTGCTCGGCGTCGCCGAAGAACAGCTCGTAGAAGTCGCCCATGCGGTAGAACAGCAAGGAGTCCGGATTGGCCGCCTTGATCTCCAGATACTGCTCCATCACCGGCGTCGGGCGCTGGTCGGAGGCGTCGTCGCGGGGGGTGGCGTCGGACATGGGCGGCGTCGGTCTCGGGGCGGGGGAGGGCGTGGGAACGGCCGGACGATAGCCGATCGGCTCGCCGCCCGCACCCGGCCGTTGCGTCACCGATCGTCGCTGTCCACGGCGATCGGGACCCGCGCGGCGCGATTCGCCCCCGCTCGAGACCAAGGAAGCATGCCGCGAGCCCCGTCGCGGCCGTTCCCCCGCTTGAGCGGCGGGAAGGGCGCGACTATGGTTCGCCTCCCTTCGACGTACGGCAGTGCCGATCGAGGATCGGAGCTTCGCCCTCCGCTCTCTCCGCTCGCCTCCGCCCGTCGCCTACCGAACGACGAGACCGCGAAGTCGGCCGCCGGGAGCCAGACATGGATCAGCACGAGAAGCCGTCGGCCAAGAGCCGCCTCGCCGTCACCGACCAGGAAGCCCTGCAGTTCCATGCCCAGGGCAAGCCCGGCAAGCTCGAGATCGTGCCGACCAAGCCGATGGCGACCCAGCGCGACCTCGCGCTCGCCTACTCGCCCGGCGTCGCCGTGCCGGTGCGCGCCATCGCCGAGGACCCGTCGAAGGCCTACGACTACACCTCCAAGGGCAATCTGGTCGCGGTCATCTCCAACGGTACCGCCATTCTCGGTCTCGGCAATCTCGGCGCGCTGGCCTCCAAGCCGGTGATGGAGGGCAAGGCGGTCCTGTTCAAGCGCTTCGCCGACGTCGATTCGATCGACCTCGAGGTGGCGACCGAGGACCCGGAGGAGTTCATCAACGCGGTGAAGTACCTCGGCCCCTCCTTCGGCGGCATCAACCTCGAGGACATCAAGGCGCCCGAGTGCTTCATGATCGAGAGCCGTCTGCGCGAGCTGATGGAGATCCCGGTCTTCCACGACGACCAGCACGGCACCGCGATCATCTCCGCCGCCGGCATGATCAACGCGCTCCATCTGACCGGCCGGTCGATGAAGGACGCCAAACTCGTCTGCAACGGCGCTGGCGCCGCCGGCATCGCCTGCATCGAGCTGGTCAAGGCGATGGGCTTCCGCCACGAGAACGTGACGCTGTGCGACACCAAGGGCGTGGTCTTCAAGGGCCGCACCGAGGGCATGAACCAGTGGAAGTCGGCCCACGCGATCGAGACCGAGGCCCGCAGCCTCGCCGACGCCGTCGCCGGCGCCGACATCTTCTTCGGCCTGTCGGCCAAGGGCGCGCTGACGCCCGAGATGGTCGCCTCGATGGCGCCCAACCCGATCATCTTCGCCATGGCCAACCCCGATCCGGAGATCACCCCGGAAGAGGCCCACGCCGTGCGCCCCGACGCCATCGTCGCCACCGGCCGCTCCGACTACCCCAACCAGGTCAACAACGTCCTCGGCTTCCCCTACATCTTCCGCGGCGCCCTCGACGTGCGCGCCACCACGATCAACGAGGAGATGAAGATCGCCGCCGCCCGGGCCATCGCCCAGCTGGCGCGCGAGGACGTGCCCGACGAGGTCGCCGCCGCCTATCGCGGCGTGCGCCCGAAGTTCGGCCCGCAGTACATCATCCCGGTGCCGTTCGACCCGCGTCTGATCTCCGAGATCCCCGCCGCCGTCGCCCAGGCGGCGATGGAGAGCGGCGTCGCCCGTCGCCCGATCGTCGACATGCAGGCCTATCGCCAGCAGCTCTCCGCGCGTCGCGATCCGGTCGCCGGCACGCTCCAGCGCATCTTCTCCAAGCTCAAGGCCGAGCCCAAGCGCGTGGTCTTCGCCGAAGGCGAGGAGGAGCAGGTCATCCGCGCCGCCGCCTCCTTCGTCAACCAGGGTCTCGGCAGCGCCCTCCTGGTCGGTCGCGAGGACCGCATCCAGGCGACGGCGACCGCCGCCGGCATCGAGTTCCCCGAGGGGCTCGAGATCGTCAACGTGCTGACCTCGCCGCGCGTCAAGGCCTACACCGACCATCTCTACGAGCGGCAGCAGCGTTCGGGCTTCCTCTATCGCGACTGCGCCCGTCTGGTGCTCGACCGCAACTACTTCGCCTCCTCGATGGTGGCGCTCGGCGACGCCGACGCCATGGTCTCGGGCGCGACCCGTCACTTCACCACGGTGCTCAACGACGTGCGCCGGGTGATCGACGCCCGTCCGAGCCACCGCGTCATCGGCATTTCGCTGATCCTGGCGCGCGGCCGCACCGTCCTGGTCGCCGACACCTCCATGACCGAACTGCCGACCGGCGAGGAACTGGCCGACATCGCCGAGGAGGCCGCCGGCACCGCGCGCCGTCTCGGCTACGAGCCGCGCGTGGCCATGCTCGCCTATTCGAACTTCGGCCAGCCGCCGGGCGTGCGCACCGCCTCGGTCAAGGAGGCGGTCGAGATCCTCGATCGCCGCCACGTCGACTTCGAGTACGACGGCGAGATGTCGGCCGACACCGCGCTCGACCCGGCCAAGATGGCCGCCTATCCGTTCTGCCGCCTCAAGGGCCCGGCCAACGTGCTGATCATGCCGGCGATCCACGCCGCCTCGATCTCCTCCGGCATGCTGCGGGTGCTCGGCGGCTCGACCGTGATCGGCCCGCTGATCGTCGGCCTCGACAAGCCGGTGCAGATCGTCCCCCTCGGCGCCCGCGACAGCGATCTCGTCAACATGGCGGCGCTGGCGGCCTACGACATCAACGGGTGAGACGTCGTCCCTCCGTCACCGGAAGTGACGGAGGGACGAAGACGTCCGGTGGTGGTCTTCGCGCGAGGCGCACCGAGACGAGACGCCCCGACGCTCACTTCAACTTCAGCGTCTCGAACGCCGGATACTTGCCCATCTTGTTGCCGTCGCCGTCGTAGCGCATGCCCGAGCCGAGCGTACCGCCGACCCGGCGTCCGACGAACTTCGCCGGCATCTCGGCGTTCTCCGCCCAGCTCACGCACGGACCGACCGCGCACAGCGCGTTGATCTCCTTGCCGGCGTCGGTGACGACCGTCAGGTAGCAGTTGTCGCCGCATTCGAACGCGGAGATCTCGCCCTCGATCGGCCTTCCTCCGGCCGCGAGCGCCGGCGAGGCGAGGAGCGCGACGGCGAGGGCGAACGGGGCGAGACGGACGGCGTGCGGCATGGGCGGATCTCCTGTCGAAGGGCGCCGATCGGTCGATCGACCGATCCGGCGGCTCCGATCCTGCCACGGAGCCCCGCGCCGAACAAAGCCCGCGTGAACGAAGAACGGCGGCACCCCGGGAGGCACCGCCGTCGATCGAATTCGCAGGCGAACGCGCTCAGTGCGCGCCGTCCTTGCCCTTGAGAAGGGTTTCGCCGCCGGTCAGCGCGAGAATCCACACGAAGGCGAGCACCACACCGGCGAGGGCGCCGATGATCAGAGCCGGGTAACCGACGATCACGGTGGCGGCGATCCAGGCGACCAGCGCCACGGCGACTACGAGAGCATAGATCATTGTGTCCTCCTCGGATGGGGTCATCGTCGGCGGCGGTCCGTTCTCGCGGGCGTCGGGTGCGCGCGATGCCGTTCGACGGCGCCCGGCTCGTCGAAACGGACGCGTTGGACAGATACGCGATTGGCCGGTTCACCGTAACCGCGCCGAAGGTCGCAACCGGTCGCGGATCGCGGCCGTTCGAGCGATCGGCGCGGGCGGGATGGAAAGATCCCTCGGCCGCGTCTATTTTGGCCCGACCGAGTGCTTCGGCGACGTCGAGCCGTCGCCTCCGCCCGCCGCGCTCGCCCGCACGAGAGGACACACCAGTTCGATGACCGCGTCGAAGCCCTTCGATGAACTGATCGATTCCGTCGATCTGCGCCGCCGCCTCACGGCGCTGGTCGGCGACGGCGCCGACGGCGGTAATCCGCAGATCCGTTCGAAGGTTCTGGCGATCCTCAAGGAGGTGCGCGCCGACACCCGCGCCGCGGTGCAGAAGCTCCTGCTCGAGGACAAGCGCGGTGTTCTGTGCGCCGAGCGCCTCAGCCACGTCCAGGACGAGCTGATCCGCGTCGTCTACGACTTCGCCGTCACCCACGTCTATCCGGTCAAGAACCCGTCCTCGGCCGAGCGCATGTCGGTCGCCGCCGTCGGCGGCTACGGTCGCGCCACCCTCGCGCCCGGCTCCGACATCGATCTCCTGTTCCTGCTGCCCTACAAGCAGACGCCCTGGGGCGAGAGCGTCGTCGAATACATCCTCTACATGCTGTGGGATCTCGGCCTGAAGGTCGGTCACGCCACCCGCAACGTCGAGGAGTGCATCCGCCTCTCGCGCTCGGACCTGACCATCCGCACCGCCATTCTCGAGGCGCGCTTCATCTGGGGCGATCGCCCGCTCTACGACGACCTCATCCTGCGCTTCGATCGCGACGTCGTGCAGGGCACCGGCCGCGACTACATCGCCGCCAAGCTCGCCGAGCGCGACGATCGCCACAAGCGCCAGGGGGTGAGCCGCTATCTGGTCGAGCCCAACATCAAGGAGGGCAAGGGGGGACTGCGCGATCTCCAGACCCTGTTCTGGATCGCCAAGTACTTCTACCGCGTCAAGGACGCGCGCGAGCTGGTCGGCCTCGGCGTCTTCTCCAAGGCCGAATACCGCCGCTTCGAGCGCTGCGACGACTTCCTGTGGGGCATCCGCTGCCACATGCACTTCGCCACCAATCGGGCGGAGGAGCGGCTGTCGTTCGATCTCCAGCGCGAGATCGCCGGCCGCCTCGGCTACGTCGACAAGGGCGGCATGCGTGCGGTCGAGCGCTTCATGAAGCACTACTTCCTGGTGGCCAAGGACGTCGGCGACCTGACCCTGATCGTCTGCTCCGCCCTCGAGGAGGAGCACGTCAAGCAGACCCCGGCGCTCAACCGCTTCCTCGGTCGCTTCGCCCGCCGCCGCAAGCCCAAGGCCGTCGGCGGCGACGGTCCCTTCGTGGTCGAGAACGCCCGCATCAACGTCGCCGCTCCCGACGTGTTCGAGCGCGATCCGGTCAACCTGATCCGCCTCTTCCACGAGGCCGACCGCTCCCACTTCGACTTCCACCCCGACGTGTTGCGCCTCGTCACCCGCTCGCTGCGCCTGATCGACGAGACCCTGCGCGAGGACGAGACCGCCAACCGCCTGTTCGTCGACGTGGTCTGTTCGCGCCAGGACCCCGAACGCATCCTTCGACGCATGAACGAGACCGGCGTGCTCGGCCGCTTCGTGCCCGAGTTCGGCAAGATCGTCGCGATGATGCAGTTCAACATGTACCACCACTACACGGTGGACGAGCATCTTCTGCGCTCGCTCGGCGAACTGTCGGCGATCGAGAAGGGCGCCATCGCCGAGGAGGTGCCGCTCGCCACCGAGCTGTTCCCCGGCATCCAGAACCGCCGCGTCGTCTACGTCGCCACCTTCCTGCACGACATCGCCAAGGGCCGCCCCGAGGATCACTCGATCTTCGGCGGCAGGATCGCGCGCAAGCTCGGACCCCGTTTCGGTCTGACCCCGGCCGAGACCGAGACCGTCGCCTGGCTGGTCGAGAACCATCTGGTGATGAGCTCGGTCGCCCAGGGACGCGATCTCAACGACCGTCGCACCATCGAGACCTTCGCCGAGATCGTGCAGAGCCCCGAGCGTCTGCGCCTGCTCCATTGTCTGACGGTCGCCGACATTCGCGCCGTCGGCCCCGGCGTCTTCAACGGCTGGAAGGGCCAGCTGCTGCGCACGCTCTACTACGAGACCGAGCCCTATCTCGCCGGCGGCCATTCCCAGGCCGGCCGCGATCAGCGCGTCGCCGCCGCCAAGCGCGAACTGGCCGATCGTCTCGTCGGCTGGAGCGACGAGGAGAAGAAGGCCTACGTCGAGCGCCACTACGCGCCCTACTGGCTGCGCGTCGAACTCGCCCGCAAGGTCGAGCACGCCGCCTTCATCCGCGAGGCCACTCGCGACCGCAAGCACCTCGCCACCTCGGTCATGCCGCACCTGTTCGAGGGCGTCACCGAGATCACCGTGCTCGCCGACGACCATCCGCGCCTGCTCTCGGCCATCGCCGGCGCCTGCGCCATGGCCGGCGCCAACATCGTCGACGCCCAGATCTACACCACCACCGACGGCCTCGCCCTCGACACCATCTTCGTCGGCCGCGAGTTCACCGACGATTCAGACGAGCTGCGTCGCGGCCAGCGCGTCACCGCCCTGATCGAGAAGACGCTGACCGGCATCGAGCGTCTGCCCGAGCAGATGGAGCGCAAGGGCGCCTCGCGCGCCCGGCTGAAGGCGTTCCAGATCCCCACCGACGTGATGGTCAACAACTCCTGGTCCGACCGCTTCACCGTGATCGAGGTCTCCGGTCTCGACCGCCCCGGCCTGCTCTACGATCTGACCCGGGCGATCTCCGACCTCAATCTCAACATCGCCTCCGCGCACGTCGCCACCTTCGGCGAACGCGCGGTCGACGTCTTCTACGTGACCGATCTGATCGGCCACAAGGTCGACAACCGGTCGCGCGAGAAGACCATTCGCGAGCATCTGGTGCGCGCCTTCGACGGTCCGCCCGAGCAGACGAAGAAACCGGCCGCCTGAGGCGAATCCGGCCCGAAGGCGGAGCGATGGCACTCGTACGCACCCTGATCACCGTCGTCGGCGCCACTCTGGCGAGCCGCGTGCTCGGCTTCGTCCGCGACACCGTGATCGCCGCAACCCTGGGCACGGGCGCCGCCGCCGACGCCTTCTTCGTCGCCTTCCGCCTGCCCAACCTGTTCCGCCGCCTCTTCGCCGAGGGCGCCTTCTCGGCCGCCTTCGTGCCGATCTACGCCCGCCTCGTCCGCGAGCGCGGCGAGGTCGCCGCCCACCGCTTCGCCGGCGAGGCGCTGGCCGCGCTGGCACTGGTGCTGACGGTGCTGTCGGCCGGCGCGATCGTCTTCGCCCCCGAGTTGATCGACCTGCTCGCCCCCGGTTTCCGCGCCGACACGGGAAAGCGCGAGCTGGCGATCCGGCTCGCCCGCGTCTGCTTCCCCTATCTCGCCTGCATCGCGGTGGTGGCGCTCCTCTCCGGCATGTCGACCGTCCGGCGCGCCTATCTGGTGCCCGCGCTCGCTCCCGTCGTGCTCAATCTCGTTCTGATCGCCGCCCTGGCCGGCTTCACCCTCTTCGGCGGCGGCGATCGCTCCGCCGCCGCCGGTGTCCTCTCGATCGCGGTGGTGGTGGCCGGTGTCGCCCAGGTCGTGCTGCTGGTGGGGGCGCTGATCGCCGACGGCGTCCTCCCGCCGCTCGCCCGGCCTCGGCTCTCCCCCGAGATCCGCGACCTCGCCCGGCTCGGCCTGCCCGGCCTCCTCGCCGGCGCGGTCGGCGAGATCAACGTCGTCGTCGGCACGGTGATCGCCTCGACCACCGCCGGGGCCGTGTCCTGGCTCTACTACGCCGACCGCGTCTACCAGCTGCCGCTCGGCGTGGTCGGCATCGCCGTCGGTCAGGTTCTGCTGCCCGAGATTCTCCACGCCCGCCATGCCGAGGGCGAGGCCGCCGGGCACGCGGTGTTGAACCGGGTGCTGGAATTCGCCCTCTCGCTCACGCTCGCCGCCGCGCTCGCCCTCGGCCTTCTCGCCGATCCGATCGTCTCCGTCCTGTTCGAGCGCGGCGCCTTCACCTACGCCGACCGCCTCGCCTCCGGTTCGGCGCTGGCGCTGTTCGCCGTCGGCCTGCCCGGCTTCGTGCTGGTTCGCGTGCTGTCGCCGGTGTTCTTCGCCCGCGAGGACACCACCACCCCCGCCGTCCTCGGCGGCCTCGCCGTCGCCGTCAACGTCGCCACCAGTCTGGCGCTGATGCCGGTGATGGGCTGGCTCGCCGTGGCGATCGGCACCTCGGCCGCGGGCCTGTTCAACGCCGCCGCGCTCGGCGTCGCCGCCGCCCGACGCGGCCTGCTCGGCTTCGATGCCGATTTCCGCCGCCGCCTGCCCCGCC
>JBEOKB010000272.1:0-4866 GCA_040275425.1 Siculibacillus sp.
CGCGCCGTGCCGGAGGGGGAGGGCGCGCCACCGCCCGCGAGCGCGGCCGACCGCGCCCGCCTCGCCGCGATGATCGTCCACGAGGACGACGACCTCCTCGTGCTCGACAAGCCGGCCGGTCTCGCCGTCCACGCCGGAACCCGCACCGAGGACGATCTCGATCGCCTCCTCGCCCGGCTTCCCGACGCCGAGGGCGAACGCCCGGTGCTGGTCCATCGCCTCGACAAGGACACCTCCGGCCTGCTGGTCGCCGCCCGGCGCAGGGCCGTCGCCGCCCGCCTCGGCGGCGCCTTCGCCGGCCGCGAGGTCGAGAAGACCTATGTCGCCGAGGTCGAGGGCGTGCCGAGTCCGGCCGAGGGGCGCATCGCCCTGGCGCTGAAGAAGGTCGCCACCTCGCGCGGCGGCCGCATGGTCGCGGTCCCTCCCGACGATCCAGAGGCGCTCGCCTGCGAGACCCTGTGGCGCGTGATCGAGATCCGCCGCGACGGCGGCGCCAGCCTCGTCGAGCTGCGCCCGCTCACCGGACGCCAACACCAGCTGCGCGCCCATCTCGCCGAGATCGGCCACCCGATCCTCGGCGATCGCCTCTACGGCCGCGTCGGATCGGCCCCGCGCCTGATGCTCCACGCCCACCGCCTGCGCCTGCCGCGCGAACGCGCCGCCCCGCTCGACCTCGTCGCGCCATGGCCGGACGCCTTCGGTCCCCGCCCCGCCGATACGTGAGCCGTCGTCGAAACGTCATCGATCTTCGATAGGCGAACGGTCGACGAGATCACGGATCACCGGCTGACCCGCGTTGTGATCCGTGCTATCGGGCGGGCTTCGCGCGTCCGATCGGGCCGGCGGACGTTCCGTCGGCCCGTCTCCGCGCCTCCGAGGAGGCCCCAGGGTGCATCTCGTCCTGTTCGACGTCGACGGAACCCTCGTCGACAGCCAGCACATGATCGTCGCGGCGATGGATCGCGCCTTCGCGAGCCTCGACCTCGCCCCGCCGAGCCGCGCCGACACGCTCTCGGTGGTCGGCCTGTCGCTCGACGAGGCGATGGAGCGCCTGCTCGGCCGCGCCGCCGCGCCCGCGCCGGTGAAGGCTCTCGGCGAGGCCTACAAGGCCGCCTATTTCGATCTGCGCCGCTCGGGCGGCGAGCAGGAGCCGCTCTACCCCGGCACCCGCGAAGTGCTCGATGCGCTGGCCGCCCGCGACGACGTCCTGCTCGGCCTCGCCACCGGCAAGTCCCATCGCGGCATCCGCGCCGTGCTCGATCTCCACGACCTCCACGGCCGCTTCGTCACCGTACAGTGCGCCGACGATCACCCCTCCAAGCCCCATCCGGCCATGGTCGCCGCCGCCCTCGCCGAGACCGGCGTCGCGCCCGACAAGGCGGTGATCCTCGGCGACACCGTCTTCGACGTCGAGATGGGTCGCGCCGCCGGTATCGTTGCGGTCGGTGTGTCGTGGGGCTACCACGACGCCGAGGACCTCGTCGCCGCCGGCGCCGACGGCGTGCTCGACGACTGGTCCGCCCTGATGCCGACCCTCCATCGCCTCTTCCGTTGGTGAGCGCCTCCGCCGCCGACGCTCCGGGAACTCGACGACATGCGTGATCTCCTCTGGTTCGACCCCAGCGCCGACCCCACCCCGCCCGATCGGGTCCTCTCCCACCCCGATCCGGTCCAGCGCGCCCGCGCCGCGCAGAAGCGCAACCTGCCCAAGCGGTTCTGGACAGAGGTCTCGGTCGCGGCCGTGGACGACGGCTTCCGCATCCTGCTCGACGGCAAGCCGGTCAAGACGCCGGGCCGCCGCGAGCTGCGCCTGCCGAGCGCGGCCGTCGCCGAGGGCGTCGCCGCCGAGTGGCGCGCCCAGGAGACCCACCTCGACCCCGCCGCCATGCCGATGACCCGCCTCGCCAACTCGGTCGTCGACTGGGTCTCCGGCGCGCTCGCCGAGGTCGCCGCCGACGCGGTCAAATACGCCGGCACCGACCTCCTGTGCTATCGTGCCGAAGGCCCCGAGCGCCTCGTCGCCCGCCAGACCGAGAGCTGGGACCCGCTGCTCGACTGGATCGAGGAGACCCACGGCGCGCGCCTGCTCGTCGCCGAGGGCATCGTGCACGTGGCGCAGGACAGGGATGCGCTGAGCGCACTTCGGGCGGTGGTCGACCGCCTCGACGCCTGGCGTCTCGCCGGTCTCCACGTGCTGACCACGCTGACCGGCTCCTTCGTGCTGGCACTCGCCGTGGTCGAGGGCCGCCTCGACAGAAATACCGCCTGGAGCCTCGCCCACCTGGACGAGGACTGGAACCGCGAACTGTGGGGTCCCGATGCCGAAGCGGAAGCTCGGCTCGCCCACCGTCGTATCGACTTCGACGCCGCCGCGCTCCTCGCGGGGCGGTGAGGTGCCGCCGCCTGCCGTGGTCGTGAACCGACTTACGACATAGGAGGCACTATGCCGTGCACCGGGAGCGTGATAAGAGCCGCCCCCGAATAGTCTTCGTAACCGTAGGGACGGGGCCTTCTCCCATGAAAGAGATTCTCGCGGAACTCGAGCGTCGCCGCACCGAAGCGTGGCTCGGCGGTGGTCAGAAGCGCATCGACGCGCAACACAAGCGCGGCAAGCTGACCGCTCGTGAACGCCTCGACGTCTTCCTCGATGAGCACTCCTTCGAGGAGATCGACATCTACGTCGAACATCGTTGCAACGAGTTCGGCATGGACGAGACCAAGATCGCCGGCGACGGCGTGGTCATCGGCTCCGGCACCGTCAACGGCCGCACCGTCTACGTCTTCGCCAAGGACTTCACGGTGTTCGGCGGCTCGCTCTCCGAGACCCACGCCGCCAAGATCGTCAAGCTCCAGGAGATGGCCCTGCGCAATCGCGCGCCGATCATCGGCCTGTTCGATGCCGGCGGCGCCCGCATCCAGGAGGGCGTCGCGGCCCTCGGCGGATACGGCGAAGTGTTCCAGCGCAACGTGCTGGCCTCGGGCGTCATCCCGCAGATCTCCGTCATCATGGGCCCCTGCGCCGGTGGCGACGTCTACTCGCCCGCCATGACCGACTTCATCTTCATGGTGCGCGACTCGTCCTACATGTTCGTGACGGGTCCCGACGTGGTGAAGACCGTCACCAACGAGATCGTCACCTCCGAGGAACTCGGCGGCGCCTCGGTGCACTGCACCAAGTCGTCGGTCGCCGACGGTTCGTTCGAGAACGACGTCGAGGCGCTCCTCGAGATGCGTCGCCTCATCGACTTCCTGCCGGTCAACAATCAGGCCGAGCTGCCCGAGGTCGAGAGCCGCGACGAGGCCAACCGGATCGAGATGTCGCTCGACAGCCTCATCCCGGACAATCCGAACAAGCCCTACGACATGAAGGAGCTGATCCTGAAGACGGTCGACGAGGGCGACTTCTTCGAGATCCAGGCCTCCCACGCCAAGAACATCATCGTCGGCTTCGCCCGCATGGAAGGCCGCACCGTCGGCATCGTTGCGAACCAGCCGATGGTTCTGGCCGGCGTGCTCGACATCGACGCCTCCAAGAAGGCGGCGCGGTTCGTGCGCTTCTGCGACTGCTTCAACATCCCGATCGTCACCTACGTCGACGTGCCCGGCTTCCTGCCCGGCACCGCGCAGGAGTACGGCGGCCTGATCAAGCACGGCGCCAAGCTCCTGTTCGCCTACGCCGAAGCCACCGTGCCGAAGATCACCGTGATCACCCGCAAGGCCTACGGCGGCGCCTACGACGTCATGGCCTCCAAGCACCTGCGCGGCGACTTCAACTACGCCTGGCCGACCGCCGAGATCGCGGTCATGGGCGCCAAGGGCGCGGTCGAGATCCTCTATCGCTCCGAACTGGGCGACCCGGAGAAGATCGCCGCGCGCACCGCGGAGTATCAGCGCCGCTTCGCCAACCCCTTCGTGGCGGCCGAGCGCGGCTACATCGACGACGTGATCAAGCCGCACGCCACCCGTGCCCGCGTCGCGCGTGCCCTGCGCCTCCTGCGCAACAAGCACCTCGAGAATCCCTGGAAGAAGCACGACAACATCCCGCTGTGAGGATGGACGCCGGGCGCGGAGGTCTCCCCCGCGCCCTGGTCGCCTCCGCCTTCGGGCGTCCGCCGTGTTCCTGGGTTTCCCAGTTGAATTGAACGTCTCGTCTTCTCGTACCTCGATGGTGCCGACACATGTTCAAGAAGATCCTCATCGCCAATCGTGGCGAGATCGCCTGCCGGGTCATCAAGACCGCGCGCAAGATGGGCATCAAGACGGTCGCGGTCTATTCCGACGCCGATCGTGACGCCGTCCACGTCGAGATGGCCGACGAGGCCGTCCACATCGGTCCGCCCCAGGCGGCCCAGTCCTATCTGCTGGCCGACAAGATCATCGAGGCCTGCCTGAAGACCGGCGCCGAGGCGGTTCACCCCGGCTACGGCTTCCTGTCCGAGCGCGCCTCCTTCCCCGAGGACCTCGCCAGGCACGGTCTGGTCTTCATCGGTCCGAACAAGCGCGCCATCGAGGCGATGGGCGACAAGATCGAATCGAAGAAGTTCGCCAACGCCGCCAAGGTCTCGACCGTACCGGGCTTCCTCGGCGTGATCGAGGACGCCGAGCACGCGGTGAAGATCTCCAACGAGATCGGCTATCCCGTGATGATCAAGGCCTCCGCCGGCGGCGGCGGCAAGGGCATGCGCATCGCCTGGAACGACGCCGAGTGCCGCGAGGGCTTCCAGCTCTCCAAGAACGAGGCCGCGGCCTCCTTCGGCGACGACCGCGTCTTCGTCGAGAAGTTCATCGTCGACCCGCGCCACATCGAGATTCAGGTGCTGGGCGACAAGCACGGCAACGTGATCTATCTGGGCGAGCGCGAGTGCT
>JBEOKB010000273.1:0-5881 GCA_040275425.1 Siculibacillus sp.
ACACCCACGACCACGGAAGGCTCGACACAGAAAAAAGACCCGAACTCACATGACCAGAAGAGACGCGCTCGAGGCCGCGCTCTCCACCTTTCGAAATCCCGCCTTCGCGGTTCACATGCGCGAGGAGCCGTTGCCCGCGGGCATGGGGCTGGTGCTGCGCATCGCCGCCCGTGACCCGGAGGCGATCGCGCAGGAAATCGCGACGCGCGAGATCGAGCCGGAACGGTTGGTCACCGCCGTGCGCTTCTACCTCGAACAGGTGGTGCTGGTGCCTCGGGCCGACGATTTTCGCCTGTTCGGGGTAGAGGCGACGGCGGCGGCGGAGGAACTGCGCGACAATCGGCGCTGGCTTCTGAAGTGGCTTCATCCGGACCGCAACGGGGGCGATTGGGAACACGAGCAGTTCGTGAGGATCTGCGCGGCGTGGGATCGAATCGAACACCACACCGCGACGTCCAGACCGGCGAGCATGGCCGTCCCGGCGGTTCGTACCGAGCGGTCGAGCCGGCGGATGAGCGGCTTCGATCCGCGTCACGACCACGGGCATCGACGCTCTCGTCGGCGACGGCTTCTCCTCTGGCTGGGAGGGGCGATCCTCGTCTGCGGGCTCGTCGCCGGCGCGGTGTGGCTCGACGACGTGGTGGCGACGCGGGTCTGCCCGGACGGGTGGGCACGGTGGGTGCCGATGTGCTTCGACGCCTCGGGCCGGCGCTGAGGCGGCCGGGACGACGGGATCGCGGCGCCCGTGGCCGCCTGAAGGTGGACATTCCACGATCGGTGTTCGCGCCAATGTGCGCCTCTGCCGTTCGGGAGTACACCGTCTGCGGACAGGGTCGACGCGAGCGGCTCGTCGTCTCCGCGCTCGCGGGCCGGGCCAATGGCGATCCTCGGATCGCCGGGAGCAGAACATGAGAAGATCCATCGTCGTGGGCGGCGTCGCCCTGATCGCGCTCCTCGCCGCCGTGGGGGCTCGTCTCACTCTGGGAACCGACCGTGCGGCCCCCGGAGTGACCACCACCAACGGTCGCGTCGAGGTCGAGCGTTTCGACGTCGCCACCAAATTGCCGGGTCGGGTCGCCGCGATCCGCGTGAAGGAGGGCGACGGCGTCGAGAAGGGCACGGTGATCGCCGAGATGGACGTGGCCGATCTCCTGGCCCAACGGGCGTCCGCCCGCGCCAACGTCGCCCGCGCCACCCAGGGGATCGCCAAGGCGCACGCCGCCGTCGCCTCGGCCGAGGCCAATCTCGCCCTCGCCGAGGTGCAGATGCAGCGCTCGGCCGACCTGCTCGACAAGGCGGTCAGCCCCCAGGCGCTGGTCGATCAGCGCCGAGCGCAGCGCGACGTCGCCGCGGCGGCGGTCGCGGCGGCGCGGGCCGACGTCGGCGACGCGGAGGCGATGCGCGCCGTCGCCGAGGCCCAGCTCGCCCAGATCCAGGTGTCGCTCGACGACATGGTGCTGAAGGCGCCGGTCGCGGGGCGGATCGAGTACCGGCTGGTCGATCCGGGCGCGGTGATCGGCGCGGGCGGCAAGGTGGCGACGCTGCTCGATCTCACCGACGTCACCATGACCGTATTCCTGCCGACCCGCTCGGTCGGCCGGGTCCGGCTCGGCGCCCCGGTCCGCATCGTCCTCGACGCCGCGCCCGAATGGGTGATCCCGGCGACGGTCGTCTTCGTGGCGGCGGAGGCGCAGTTCACGCCGAAGGCGGTGGAGACCTCCGATGAGCGCGACAAGCTGATGTACCGCGTCAAGGTGCGGATCGATCCGGGCCTGCTCGAGGTTTGGCGCGACTACGTCAAGTCGGGGCTCACCGGCAACGTCCACTTCCTGACCGATCCCGGCGCGACTTGGCCCGCCGCGCTCGCGCCGAAGCTTCCGGCGCGGCCGGAGGCGGCGAAATGACCGCACCCGCCGCCGTCGAGCCGGATCGGCCGCCGCCGCTCGTCGTCGACGGCGTCGTCCACGCCTACGGCACCCGCCGGGCGCTCGACGGCGTCACGCTCGCCTTCGCGGCGGGGACCTCGACCGCGATCATCGGCCCCGACGGCGTCGGCAAGTCGACCCTGCTCGGTCTCGTCACCGGGGTACGGCGGCTGCAGACCGGCGAGGTCGCGGTGTTCGGCGGTTCCCTGCGCACGCGCGCCGTGCGCGACGCGGTCGCCCGGCGCATCGCCTACATGCCGCAGGGCCTGGGACGCAATCTCTATCCGACGCTGTCGGTGCGCGAGAACATCGACTTCCACGCCCGCCTGTTCGGCCTCGACGCCGACGCCCGCGCCCGGCGCATCGACCGACTGCTCGCCGCCACCGGGCTCGACCCCTTCCCCGACCGACCGGCCGGGAAGCTCTCCGGCGGCATGAAGCAGAAGCTGTCGCTGTGCTGCGCGCTGGTCCACGATCCCGACCTCCTGGTGCTCGACGAGCCGACCACCGGCGTCGACCCGCTGTCGCGCCGGCAGTTCTGGGAGCTGGTCGGCGAGATCCGCGCCGCGCGCGCCGACATGACGGTGATCGTCGCCACCGCCTACATGGAGGAGGCGGCGGGGTTCGACCGGGTGGTGGCGATCGACGACGGCCGGGTCATCGCCGACGGCGCCCCGGCGGCGATCGTCGCGGCGACGGGCGCGGCCGATCTCGAAGGCGCCTTCGCGGCGCTGCAGTCCGGCGGCGATGCCGCCGCGCCCTTCGTCGTGCCGCCGCGCCGGACGGCGTCGGAGGAGATCGCCATCGAGGCGCACGGGCTCACCCGGCGGTTCGGCGACTTCGTGGCGGTCGATCACGTGTCCTTCGCCATCCCGCGCGGCGAGATCTTCGGCTTCCTCGGCTCCAACGGCTGCGGCAAGACCACGACGATGAAGATGCTGACCGGCCTGCTGCCGGCGAGCGCGGGCTCGGCCACGCTGCTCGGCCGTCCGGTCGAGGCCGACGACGTCTCGGTCCGCCTGCGGGTCGGCTACGTCTCGCAGAGCTTCTCGCTGTGGGAGGAGCTCACGGTCGCCGACAATCTCCGCCTCCACGCCCGGCTCTACCGGGTGCCGGAAGCGGAGGTGGGGGCGCGGGTCGCCGAGGCGCTCGCCCGGTTCGACCTCGTCGAGGACGGCGACCGCTCGCCCGCCGCGCTGCCGCTCGGCCTGCGCCAGCGGCTGCAACTGGCGGCCGCCTGTCTCCATCACCCCGAGGTGCTGATTCTCGACGAGCCGACCTCCGGCGTCGATCCGCAGGCGCGCGACGCCTTCTGGCGCCGCCTCGCCGACCTGTCGCGCGACGACGGCGTCACCATCTTCGTCTCGACCCACTTCATGAACGAGGCCGAGCGCTGCGACCGCATCTCGCTGATGCACCAGGGGCGCGTGCTCGCGGTCGGCCGCCCGGCCGATCTGGTGAGGCAGGCGGGCGCGGCGACGCTCGAGGACGCCTTCGTCGCCGCGCTGCTCGCCGCCGACGCCGAGACGGCGCACGCCCGACACCGCGCCGTCGCGCCGGTCGAGGCGGCGGACCCCGAGGGCGAGAGGCGCGAGGTCGGGGGGATCGGCCGCACGCTCGCCTTCGCCCGGCGCGAGGCGATCGAGATCCGGCGCGATCCGGTGCGGCTGTCCTTCGCGGTACTCGGCTCGCTGCTGCTCCTGGTTCTGTTCGCCTTCGGAGTGTCGTTCGACGTGGAGCATCTGCCGTTCGCGGTGTTCGACCGCGACCAGTCGATCGAGAGCCGCCGGCTGGTCGAGGCCTTCGACGGCGGGCGCTGGTTCCGACGCCTGCCGGCGGTGGCGAGCGAGGCGGAGACCGACCGGCGCCTGAAGAACGGCGAGCTGCGCTTCGTGCTGGTGGTGCCACCGGGCTTCGGCCGCGACTTCCTCGCCGGACGGCGGCCCGAGGTGGCGGTGGAGATCGACGGCGCCAACACCTTCCGCGCCGAGACCGTGCGGGGCTACGTCGAAGGCGTCGCCCTCGACTTCGCGTCCAAGCTGAGCGCGGAGCTGCTCGGGCCGTCGAAGACGCCCACGACGGCGATCCGGCTGGAGCCGCGCTTCGCCTACAATCAGGCGTTCCGCTCGGTCGACGCCATCACGCCCGGCGTGGTGATGCTGCTCCTGATGCTGATCCCGGCGGCGATGACCGCGGTCGGGGTGGTGCGCGAGCGCGAGACCGGGTCCTTCTCGAACCTCCAGGCCTCGCCCGCCCGGATCCACGAGTTTCTGATCGGCAAGCAGCTGCCCTACGTCGCGGTCGGCATGGTGAGCTTCGCGACGCTGACGCTGACGTCGGTGCTGTTCTTCGGGGTGCCGCTGCGCGGCTCGATCCTCGAGCTCACCCTCGGGGCGCTGCTCTACGTGCTGGCGGCGACGGGGTTCGGGCTGATGATCTCGACGCTGGTCACCAGCCAGGTCGCGGCGATCTTCGCCGTCGCCATCCTGTCGGTGATCCCGGCGGTCAACTTCTCCGGTTTCCTCAATCCGGTGACCTCGCTCGAGGGCGCGGCGCGCTTCGTCGGACTCGGCTTTCCGACCTCGTGGTTCCAGACCGTTTCGATCGGCGTCTTCGCCAAGGGGCTCGGCTTCGCCGACCTGTGGCGCGAGGACGTGATTCTCGCCGGCTTCGCCGTGCTGTTCCTCGCCGTCGCCCGTCTCCTCCTCGACAAGCAGGAGCGCTGAGCCATGCGCTTTCTCCTCGATCTCTGGCGGCTGTCGATCAAGGAACTGGCGAGCCTGCGTCACGATCCGGTGATGCTCGGGCTGATCGTCTATGCGCTGTCGGTGGCGGTGGTGACGGTGGCGACCGGGGTGAAGCTGGAGGTGGTGGGGGCGCAGGTCGCGGTGGTCGATCGCGACCGGTCGGACCTGTCCCGGCGCATCGTCGACGCCCTCGCGGCGCCCTACTTCAAACCCCCGATCGAGGTGGAGCCGAGCGCGGCGGCGCGCGGCATGGACATGGGCCGCTGGGGCTTCGTGCTGGAGTTCCCGCCGAGGTTCGAGGCCGACACGCTCGCCGGTCGCGCGCCGACGATGGCGATGAGCATCGACGCCACCGCCATGGTCCAGGCCGGCAACGGGGCGATCCTGGTGCAGAACATCGTGGCGAACGAAGTGGCGGCGTGGGCGCGCACCAAGGGGCTCGACGCGGCGTTGCCGATCTCGGTCGTCCCGCGCGTGCGCTTCAATCCCAACGTCGAGGGTCGGTGGTTCAACGCCATCATGCAGTTGGTGAACTCGATCACCATCCTGTCGATCATCCTGGTCGGGGCGGCGGTGATCCGCGAGCGCGAGCACGGCACGATCGAGCATCTCCTGGTGATGCCGGTCGGGGCGGTGGAGATCGCGCTGGCCAAGGTGCTCGCAAACGGCGCGGTGATCCTGGTGGCGACCCTCGCCTCGATGGAGCTGGTGGTGCGCTGGTGGCTCGGCGTGCCGATCGGCGGATCGCGCCTGACCTTCGCGCTCGGCACGGTGATCTATCTGTTCTCGACCACCTCGCTCGGCATCCTGATCGCCACCGTCGCCGGGTCGATGCCGCAGTTCGGGCTGATGGCGATCCCGGTCTTCACCACCATGCTGCTGCTCTCCGGCAACATGACGCCGCTCGAATCGATGCCGGCGGTGCTGCAATGGGGCATGCACGCCTCGCCCTCGGTGTGGTTCGTGCAGTTCTCGCAGGCGCTGCTCTATCGCGACGCGGGCCTCGACATCGTGTGGCCGCAGCTCGTGGTCATGGCCGGTCTGGGCGCGGTCTTCCTGTGGGCGGCGACCCGCCGTTTCCACGCCATGCTGGCGCGGATGGGCTGAGTCCGACGCGGGGAAGGCGTCACGGCGCGCGCGGAACCACCGCCGCGAGGGACGAGGCTTCGAAGGCGGAAACCGCACGGAGAGCGAATGGCGGAGAGGGTG
>JBEOKB010000274.1:0-22467 GCA_040275425.1 Siculibacillus sp.
ACCGGCGGGCGCGGCGCTGGTGGCTCGGCGCGAGGAGGCGCCCGGTCCGGGGTCGGAGGCGCGGGAGGAGCCTTCGCGATCACCGGTCGCGCGACCGGGGTCGCGTTCGATGCGGGTGACGTCGGTTCCGTCGTCGAAGACGGGGGCGGTGGCGTCGGACAGGGCTTCGTCGGTGAGACGGGGGGCGGCGCGGGCGGGGGTGGTGGTCTGTGGACGGGGACCCTCGCCGTCGACGGGGGGCGGCTTGCCGTCGAGGCCGCCGCGCAGGAGCTGGGCGTGCGCGGTCGTCGAGCAGAGCAGCGCCAGCAGGGCGAGACCCGCGTACCGGCCGAGGCGCAGCGGCGCGCGGACGGCGACGGGCGTCGTCGTCCGATCGGCGGACCTGCGCAAACGGTGGGGCGAGTGGCGACGCATGAATCCTCGGGCGGCCGTCGAAGGGGGACGGCGTGTCTTGCCGAAAGGTAAACATTCGGGGTTAACGCTTCCTTGCCTCGGCGCGGGTGGGGGTGCGATCTGGTCGCGTTCGCGAAATCCCAAAACGTGATAGAGAAGCCGCGCGCGGCCGGGCGATCGGGCGCGCACCCTCAGGCTCCGATCGGATCAGACGATGGACGACACCGCCCCGACCTCCGCGCTCAAGACCGTGGCCACCGAAATTCGCGGGCTCGAGGCGCTCGTGGCGGCGCTCGAGGGCGACCTCGGGCGGGCGTTCGGCGAGGCGGTTCGGCGCATGCACGAGGCGGCCGGGCGCATCATCGTCACGGGCATGGGCAAGAGCGGCCACATCTGCCGCAAGATCGCGGCGACGCTGGCCTCGACCGGCACGCCCGCCTATTTCGTCCATCCGGCCGAGGCCGGGCACGGCGATCTCGGCATGATCACGCCGGACGACGTGGTGCTGGCGATGTCGTGGTCGGGGGAGTCGAGCGAGCTGGCGGCGATCCTCGCCTATGCCGGGCGCTATCAGGTCACGCTGATCGCGGTGACCTCCAACGCCGGATCGACGTTGGGGCGGGCGGCGGACATCGCGCTCGAGCTGCCGCGAGCGGAGGAGGCGTGCCCGCACGGGCTGGCGCCGACCACCTCGACGGTGCTGCAACTGGCGCTCGGAGACGCGCTGGCGATCGCGCTGCTCGAGGCGCGCGGCTTCACGGCGGAAGACTTCCGGGTGTTCCATCCGGGCGGCAAGCTCGGGGCGAGCCTGCGGATCGTCGGCGACGTGATGCACCGGGGCGAGGCGTTGCCGCTGGTGGCGGTGGGGACGGCGATGAGCGAGGCGATCATCGCCATGACCGGCAAGGGCTTCGGCTGCGTCGGCGTGGTCGACGGCGAGGGGCGGCTCGTCGGCATCGTCACCGACGGCGACCTGCGGCGGCATCTGTCGAACGGGCTGCTCGCCCGGCGGGTCGACGAGGTGATGACGCGCAATCCGAAGACGACGCGGCCGGGGGCGCTGCTCGGGCGGGTGATCGCGACGCTCAACGTCGCCTCGATCACCGCTCTGTTCGTGGTCGAGGACGAGCGGCCGGTCGGCATCGTCCACGTCCACGATCTGCTGCGGGCCGGGGTGGCGTGAAGGCAGCGCGGCGCTGCGGCGTCACACCTCGGCGGGGGTGACCACCAGGACCGTGCCGTCGAGCGAACGGACGACGACGCGCGAACCGGCGGGCAGGAGCGGGCCGGTGACGCGCCAGACGGTGTCGTCGATGGTCAGGCGTCCGCCGTTCTCGCCGAGCGGTTCGGCGAGGGTGAAGGTGCGGCCGACCAGCCGACCGGCACGATCGTTGAGGAGCGGGTCCTGCGAATGGGAGGCGGTGCGGCGCAGCCAGCGACGGCCGGCGAGCAGCAGGACGACAGAGACCACCGCCCACACCAGCATCAGAATGCGCAGCGGCCAATCGACCATCAGGGCGAGGGCGCCGACCAGGATCGCGGCGGCGCCGAACCAGACCAGGACGAAGCCCGGGACCAGGATTTCGAGGCCGAGCAGCACCAGTCCGAGCACCCACCAACTCCAGGCGCCGTAGCGCAGGAACAGGGTTTCGACGAGGTCCAACATGGGGCATCTCCGAGGGGGCGCCGCGCCGATCCCGCGAGGGGTCGACGGCGCGGCGGAGGAGGGGGAGGCCGCGGCGGGCGCGGCCGTCCGAAGGCGTCAGGCGCGGGTGTCGGGCACCTGTTTTCACACGCGCGTGTCGGGCACGCCGGGGCGGCGCGGGGCGGAGGCGGCGTCGCCGAACGAGGCCTTGGCGATCTCGGCGATGCCGGCGACCGAGCCGAGGATCGAGGTTGCGTCGACCGGCAGCATCAGCACCTTCTGGTTCGGGGCGGAGGCGAGCTGGCCGAGAGCCTCGACGTACTTCTGGGCGACGAAGTAGTTGATGGCCTGGACGTCGCCCTGGGCGATGGCCTTGGAGACCATCTCGGTGGCGCGGGCCTCGGCCTCGGCGGAGCGCTCGCGCGCCTCGGCGTCGCGGAAGGCGGCCTCCTTGCGGCCTTCGGCCTCCAGGATCAGGGCCTGCTTCTGGCCCTCGGCCTTGAGGATCTCGGACTGGCGCAGACCCTCCGACTCGAGGATGGCGGCGCGCTTGTCGCGCTCGGCCTTCATCTGGCGGCCCATCGAGGCGACCAGATCGGCGGGCGGGATGATGTCCTTGATCTCGATGCGGGTGGCCTTGACGCCCCAGGCGGCGGTGGCGGCGTCGACGACGCCGAGCAGCTTGGTGTTGATCTCGTCGCGGTGGCTTAGGAGCTGGTCGAGGTCCATCGAGCCCATGACGGTACGGATGTTGGTCATGGTCAGGTTGAGGATGGCGATCTCGAGGTTCTGCACCTCGTAGGCGGCGCGGGCGGCGTCGAGCACCTGATAGAAGGCGATGCCGTCGACGGCGACGGTGGCGTTGTCCTTGGTGATGACCTCCTGGGTCGGGACGTCGAGGACCTGTTCCATCACCGAGAGTTTGGCGCCGATGGTCTCGACGAAGGGGGTGATGACGTTGAGGCCGGGGGTGAGGGTGCGGGTGTAGCGGCCGAAGCGCTCGACCGTCCAATTGTAGCCCTGGGGCACGGTCTTCACACCGGCGAAGAAGACGAGCACGACGACCGCCAGAAAGGCGATCACCACCACGTCGAAGCCGGACAAGCTGATTGCGTTCATGGCTCTCTCCTTCGCCGCTTCTCCCGCGCGGCGCTGGTTGCGGGCGGCGACGCCGTCCCGGTCAGATCCAACCGCCCAGTTCGCGCGTGACGACGGCCTCGATCACGTCGAGGCCGAGGGCGGTGTCGTTGAGGCAGGCGACGCGATGGAACTTCTCGCCACCGTTCGCCCGGAAGATCTCGGCGTTCTCGATGCCGATCTCCTCGATGGTCTCGAGGCAGTCGGCGGCGAAGCCGGGGGTGATCACCGCCAGACGACGCACGCCGGAGCGGGCGAGTTCGGCGATGGTCTCGTCGGTGTAGGGGCGGATCCATTCCGCCTTGCCGAAGCGCGACTGGAAGGTCGTGCGCAGGCGATCCTCGCCGAGGCCGGTCGCCTCGCGCAGCAGGCGCATGGTCTTGGCACAGTGGCAGAAGTACGGGTCGCCGTTGTCGAAGTAGGACTTGGGGATGCCGTGGAACGAGGCGAGGATCACCTCCGGCTCCCAATCGAGCGCGGCCAGTTCGCCCTGGAGGCTGGTGGCGAGCGCGGAGACGTAGACGGGGTCGTCGTGCCAGGGCGGGGCGATGCGCACGGCCGGTTGGCGGCGCATGGCCTTCAGCGCGTCGAAGGCGTCGTCGGCGACGGTGGCGGTGGTGGCGGCGGCGTACTGCGGATAGAGCGGCACCACCAGGATGCGCTCGCAACCCTCGGCGAGCAGGGCGTCGAGGCGCGAGGCGATCGAGGGGGCGCCGTAGCGCATGGCCCAATCGACCACGACGCGGTCGGAGCGCACGGCGAGCCGCTCGGCGAGGAGGTGGGCCTGCGAGCGGGTGACGGTCTTGAGCGGGCCTTCGTTCAGCTCACGGTTCCAGATCGCGTCGTAGTCGCGTCCCTTCCGGCCGGGGCGGGTGGTGAGGATGATCAGGTTGAGGATCGGCCACCAGATCGCGCGGGGCACCTCGATGACGCGACGGTCGGACAGGAACTGTTTGAGATAGCGGCGCATCGACCAGTAGTCGGTCGCCTCGGGCGTGCCGAGGTTGACCAGCAACACGCCGACGCGGCCGGTCGCCACGGCGGGATGGCCGTCTGGCAGGCGGGCGTCACGGGTCGGATCGAGCGGGGAAGTCGCGGAGGGGGGGCGACGGAACGGGGGCATCGGATGCGTGCACTCCAGAGCGCTCGATTCGAACGGGTTCGGCCCATCCTACACGAGCCTCCCCAATATCGGGACGACGGTCGCGGGGTTCCAGGGGAGAGGCGGAGCGTCGCGACGCGATCGGCGAAGATGGTCAACGGAACTCGGCTTGCGGCAGATGATGTGTTACATTATAACATATCCATGACTTCGACGCCTCCCGCCTCCGCGACCTCGATCGCGCTCGATCTTCCGTCGGCGACGTCCCGCGCGCCCGACGACGGCCATGCGCATGCTCACGGTCACGCGCACGATCATCATCATGATCACGGCCATGCGCACGCGCCGGCGCGGACGGCGACGGCGGCGCCGCGGCTCTCGCTGCTGCGAGCCTCGCTTCCGGCACGACTGGCGACGGCGGGGGCGCTGGTGGCGCTGATCTGGCTCGCGGTCGCGTGGGCGTTGCGGCCGATCGCGAACGGGTGAGGGTCTCATGACGACGGTCATCGAATTCGACGATCTGACGCTCGGCTACGATCGGCATCCGGCGGTGCATCACCTGACGGGCCGTCTCGCGCGCGGCGCGCTGACGGCGGTGGTGGGCCCGAACGGGGCGGGCAAGTCGACGCTGCTCAAGGGCATCTCCGGCCTGTTGTCGCCGCTCGGCGGGGCGATCCGGCTCGGCGGGATCGATCGGCGCGACATCGCCCATCTGCCGCAGTCGGCGGAGATCGACCGGACGTTCCCGATCTCGGTGTTCGACTTCGTGGCGATGGGGCTGTGGCGGCGGATCGGGCCGTTCGGCGGCATCGGCGCGAAGGCGCGGCGCGAGGTCGGCGAGGCGCTGGCCACGGTCGGGCTCGAGGGATTCGAGGCGCGGCCGATCGGCACGCTGTCGGGCGGGCAGATGCAGCGGACGATGTTCGCGCGGCTCTTGATGCAGGACGCGGCGGTGATCCTGCTCGACGAGCCGTTCAACGCGGTCGACGCGCGCACGGTCGACGATCTGTTGGCGCTGGTGGCGCGCTGGCACGACGAGGGGCGCACGGTGGTGGCGGTGCTGCACGACCTCGACGTGGTGCGGCGGCACTTCCGCGACGCGCTGCTGCTGGCGCGCGAGCCGGTCGAGTGGGGGCCGGTCGAGACGGCGGTGACGGCGGACAATCTGGCGCGGGCTCGGCGGATGATCGAAGCCTTCGACAGCCGTGCGCACGTGTGCGCCCGTTCGGCGGCGTGAGAGGCGATCCGATGCTCGACCTTCTCCACGACGTGGTGATCGCGCCCTTCGCCGACTTCGAATTCATGCGCCGGGCGCTGGTCGGCGCGGCGGTGCTGGCGCTCGCGGCCGCCCCGGTCGGGGTGATGCTGATGCTCCGGCGGATGTCGCTCACCGGCGACGCGATGGCGCACGCGATCCTGCCGGGCGCGGCGATCGGCTATCTGGTGGCGGGGCTGTCGCTGCCGGCGATGGCGATCGGCGGGCTGGTCGTGGGCGTGGCGGTGGCGGTGGGGGCGAGCGCGGTGGCGCGGGCCTCGGTGCTGAAGGAGGACGCCACGCTGGCGGCGTTCTACCTCGTCTCGCTGGCGCTGGGCGTGACCATCGTGTCGATGCGCGGTTCGAACGTCGATCTCCTGCACGTGCTGTTCGGCTCGGTGCTGGCGCTCGACGACGCGGCGCTGATGCTGATCGCGGCCATCGCCACGGTGACGATCGTCGCCTTCGCGCTGATCGTGCGGCCGCTGGCGCTGGAATCGATCGATCCGGTGTTCCTCGCCTCGGTCGGACGATCGGGGGCGGTGGTGCATCTGGTGTTCATGGCGCTGGTGGTGCTCAACCTGGTCGGCGGGTTCCATGCGCTCGGCACGCTGCTGGCGGTCGGCATGATGATGCTGCCGGCGGTGAGCGCGCGGCTGTGGGTGGAGGACCTCACCGCGCTGATCGCGGTGGCGGCGGTGATCGGCATCGGCTCCTCGGTGGCGGGGCTGCTCGGCTCCTACCACTTCGGCCTGCCGGCGGGGCCGGCGATCATCCTCACCATCGGCATCGTCTATCTCGTCTCGCTGGTGGCGGGACGGCGCGGGCTGGTGCTCGCCCGGATGGGTCGGCGGCATCTGGAAGCCTGATCCTTCGACCTCTCGCAGGAGTGCAGTCCATGCGTCTCGTCTCCCGTCGTCTCGTCGTCGCCGCTCTGGCGGCCGCCGCTCTCCTCGCGCCGGCGGCGCGCGCGGAGGACCCCGGACTGCCGGTGGTGGCCACCTTCTCGATCCTCGCCGACATGACGGCGCGGGTCGGCGGCGAGCGGATCGCGCTCACCACGCTGGTGGGGCCGAACGGCGACGCGCACGTCTACGAGCCGACGCCGGCCGACGCCAAGGCGCTGGCGGCGGCCAGGGTGGTGGTCGCCAACGGTCTCGGCTACGAGGGCTGGATGACCCGTCTCACCAAGGCGTCCGGCACCCGGGCGACGATGGTGGTCGCCTCGACGGGGGTGACGCCGATCGCCGCGCACGCGGACGAGGACGAACACGGCCACGGCCGCGAGAAGAAGGGCCACGATCACGGCGCGGTCGATCCGCACGCGTGGCAGTCGGTGGCCAATGCGCGCGCCTACGTCGCGGTGATTCGCGACGGGCTGATCGCGGCCGACCCGGCCGGGCGGGCGACCTACGAAGCCAACGCGGCGGCCTACGTCCGCGAGCTCGAGGCGCTCGAGGCGGAGGTGCGCGCGGCGGTGGCGACGGTGCCGGAGGGGCGGCGGCGGGTGATCACCTCGCACGACGCGTTCGGCTATTTCGCGGCGGCCTACGGCATCGAGTTCCTGGCGCCGCAGGGTGTTTCGACCGAGGCGGAGGCGACGGCGAAGTCGGTCGCCAAGCTGATCCGGCAGATCCGGCGGGAGAAGATCACCGCCGTCTTCGTGGAGAACATGACCGATCGCCGTCTGGTCGACCGGATCGGGCGCGAGACCGGGGTCGGCCTCGGCGGCGAACTCTTCGCCGACGCCCTCTCGGCAAAGGGTGGACCGGCCCCCACCTATGTCGATATGGTCCGCCACAACGTGAAACTCCTGACGCAGGCGATGATCGGCTCGTGAGCCGAGGGCGCGGCGTCTCCGTCTCGAAAGGGTCGTGCTCCATGAGCCAAGCCGCCGCCTCGGCCATTCCCGTCACGGTGCTCACCGGCTATCTCGGCGCCGGCAAGACGACGCTGCTCAACCGCATTCTCTCGGAGGATCACGGCAAGAAGTACGCCGTGATCGTCAACGAGTTCGGCGAGGTGGGCATCGACAACGACCTCGTCGTCGATACCGACGAAGAGATCTTCGAGATGAACAACGGGTGCATCTGCTGCACCGTGCGCGGCGACCTGATCCGCATTCTCGAAGGGCTGATGAAACGCAAGGGCAAGTTCGACGCGGTGATCATCGAGACCACCGGTCTCGCCGATCCGGCGCCGGTCGCCCAGACCTTCTTCATGGACGACGACGTGCGCGCCAAGACCCGGCTGGACGCCATCGTCACGGTGGTCGACGCCAAGAACCTCATGGCGCGGGTGGCCGACAGCCCGGAGGCGGAGGATCAGGTGGCCTTCGCCGACGTGATCCTGCTCAACAAGATCGATCTGGTGAGCGCCGACGAGCTGGCGGCGGTGCGGGCGGAGATCCGAGCGATCAATCCGCAGGCGCGGGTGGTGGAGACCGAGCGCTGCGCGGTCGATCTGACGCAGGTGCTCGACCGCGGCGCGTTCGATCTCGACCGCATTCTCACGGTCGAGCCCGACTTCCTCACCGGCGGGCACCATCACCACGACGAGAGCGTCAAGTCGATCAGCCTCGAGGCCGGGGACATGAAGCCCGACGCGTTCTTCGACTGGATCCACGCCGAGACCCAGGCGCAGGGGCCGAACATCCGGCGGATGAAGGGGATCATCGCCTTTCGCGACGATCCCGAGCGCTACGTGGTGCAGGGCGTGCACATGATCGTCGAGGGCGATCATCAGCGCGAGTGGGGCGCGGACGAGGAGCGGCGGACGCGGCTCGTGTTCATCGGGCGCGATCTCGACTTCGCGGCGATTCGCGCCGGTTTCGATGCGTGCAGGGCGTGACGTGATGCCGACGACGACCGACTACTTCCTCGACGCCTTCGTGGTGGCGGCCGGATTCCTCGGGTCGAGCGCGGTGTTCGCGCTCGGCGACGGGCGGGTGGCGCTGCGCGAGGGCACGATCTCGCGCGAGGTCGAGGCGCACGACGGCGGGCTGCTCGCCGCGCGGTTCTCGGCCGACGGGCGCAGCGTGCTGTCGTCGGGCGACGACGGGCGGGTGACGCGCACGCGCGCCGACGGTTCGGTCGAGACGCTGTTCGCCGAGCCCGGCAAGTGGCTCGATCAGGTGGCCGAGGGGCCGCAGGGGGCGATCGCCTGCGCCGCCGGGCGCACGGCCTGGGTCAGGCTCGCCGACGGCAGGGTGATCGAGTTCGCGCACGACAAGGCGGTGGGTGGGGTGGGGTTCCTGCCCAAGGGGCTGAGGCTCGCCACGGCGACCACCGACATGGCGCGGCTCCACTGGGTCACGGCCAAGGGGGCGCCGGTCGATCTGCCGTGGAAGGGCGCGCACACCGGCATCACCACTTCGCCGGACGGGCGCTTCCTGGTGACGACGATGCAGGAGGCGGCGCTGCACGGCTGGCGGCTCGACGACATGAAGCACATGCGCATGACCGGCTATCCCTCCAAGGTGAAGTCGATCTCGTGGTCGGCCAAGGGGCGGTTCCTGGCGACGTCGGGGGCCAATGCCGCGATCCTGTGGCCGTTCCTCTCCAAGGACGGGCCGATGGGCAAGGCGCCGCTCGAACTCGGCCCGCGCGATCGGATCGTGTCGCAGGTGGCCTGTCATCCGACCGAGGACGTGGTGGCGATCGGCTACGACGACGGCATGATCCTGGCCGTGCGTTTCGGCGACGCGGCCGAGGTGGTGCTGCGAGCGGCGGGCGCGGCGCCGCTGACGGCGCTGGCATGGGACGCGGCGGGTGTGCAGGTGGCGTTCGGCTCGGAGAGCGGCGAAGCCGGCGTGATCGACATCCGCGCGTGAGGCGGGGCGTTCAGTCGGAGGGGAACAGCGAGCCGAGGCCGTAGAGCAGGCCGGAGACGGCGGCGGCGATCGGGACGGCGACGAGGTTCAGCTTCAATCCGGCGAAGGGCGGCAGGCCGTAGGTCCAGCAGGCCATCACCACCAGCGTGGCGATGACGGCGAAGATCACCGCGCCACCGATCGGGGCCGCGCGCTGCCAGACCACCTCCTCGCCGAAGGCGAAGTCGACGGCGCGGTAGAGCAGCATGCCGGGGAGGTTCAGGATCAGGAAGATGCCGAAGCCGGCGATCCAGTCGAGCGCGGCGGCGGCGGGGCGAGCCGTCTCGGTGTAGAAGACGAGCAGACGGCGATGGTGGATCGCCAGTTCCGGAATGGTGGTGGTGACGAAGCTCGGCAGGCCGATCGAGCCGAGCAGGGTCTGGCCGTTCTGCTGAACCGCGACCCAGATCATCGCGAACAGCGCGGCGATCAGGGCCGAGCCGAAGTATCCGACGAAAAAGCGCATGTGACGCCCCCGGTTCCCACGGCATTCACCATGCTCGGGAAGTGTTGACACGGCGTTGACGCCCGGGGTGTGGGGCCGACGCCCGCGCGGTTCGCGGGGGGCGTCGGCCTCCGAGGGGTCAGCGCACCAGCGTGTTGCGGAACGACCAGGGCGCGGTGGTGTCGATGTCCTCGGGGAAGAGGCCGGGACGATCCTTCAGCGGGGTCCAGTCGGTGTAGTAGCCGGCGACGGGGCCGAGATAGGGGGTCTGCACCTCGAGGCAACGCTCGTGGTCCATCTCGTCGGCCTCGACGATGCCGGCGTTCGGGTTCTCGAGCGCCCACACCATGCCGGCGAGCACGGCGGAGGACACCTGCAGGCCGGTGGCGTTCTGGTACGGGCAGAGCACGCGGGTCTCCTCGATCGAGAGCTGCGAGCCGTACCAGTAGGCGTTCTTGGCGTGGCCGTAGATCAGCACGCCGAGTTCGTCGATGCCGTCGACGATCTCGTGCTCGTCGAGGATGTGGTTCTTCGGCTGCTTGGCGCCCGCCGCGCCGAACATCTCGTGCAGCGACAGCACCGCGTCGTCGGCGGGATGATAGGCGTAGTGGCAGGTCGGGCGGAACTCGGGCTTGGCCTTGTCGCCGACGGTGTAGTAGTCGGCGATCGAGATCGACTCGTTGTGGGTGACGAGGAAGCCGTACTGGGCGCCCGGCGTCGGGCACCAGGTGCGCACGCGGGTGTTGGCGCCGGGCTGGAGCAGGTAGATCGCCGCCCGGCAGCCCTTCTCGTGGGTGCGGGCGTTGTCGGGCATCCAGGTCTCGCTGGTGCCCCAGCCGAGCTCGGCGGGCTGGAGGCCCTCGGAGACGAAGCCCTCGACCGACCAGGTGTTGACGAACACGCCGCGCGGCTTCGGGGTCTTGGCGCGCTGGGTGTCGCGCTCGGCGATGTGGACGCCGTGAACGCCGAGGGTCTGCATCAGCCCGGCCCAACCCTCGCGGGTGGTCGGCTTGGACGCGTCGACGCCGGTGTCGCGGGCGATGTTCAGGAGCGCGGCCTTGACGAACCACGACACCATGCCCGGATTGGCGCCGCAGCAGGACACCGCGGTGGTGCCGCCGGGATTGGCCGCCTTCTCGGCGCGCACGGTCTCGCGCAGCGCGTAGTTGGAGCGGTCGGCGGTGGTGGCCTTGTCGTCGAAGTAGAAGCCGAGCCAGGGCTCGACCACGGTGTCGATGTAGAGCGCGCCGAGTTCGCGGGCGTACTTCATCAGATCGAGCGAGCCGGTGTCGACCGACAGGTTGACGATGAAGGGCTGCCCGCCGCCGCGCGTCAGGAACGGCCCGAGCAGGTCACGGTAGTTCGACTTGGTGACCGCCTGATGGACGAAGGCGTAGCCGCGCTCGTCGACCAGCTTGCGGTCGGCGTCGGAGGGGTCGATGACCACGAGGCGCGACTTGTCGAATTTGAAATGACGTTCGATCAGGGGCAGGGTGCCACGGCCGATCGAGCCGAAGCCGATCATCACGATGGGGCCGGTGATTTCGCCGTAGATCGGCCAAGTCGTCATTCGTTTCCACTCCGTGAGACGTCCGGCCGCTCGGCCGGGAGAAGTCCGTGTTTCGGCCGCTGGTCGGCGGGTCCGAAGGTGGGATCACAAAACAGGGAACGGGGCCTCGGTCAACGGGAATCCGCGTCACGGGACCGGCATGTTCGCACCTGCGGCAAATGACCCGCCCGCGTGGGCGATTCAGTCCTCGTCGTCGACGCCGCCGCGCTCGATCACGGCGACGATGCGCTTCACGCCGAAGCCGTCGGAGGGGTCGATCGCGATCGCCTTGGCGAGCGCCTCCAACCCCTCTTCGATCGCGCCGGAGCGGGCGCGGCACCAGCCGTAGGCGACCAGCGACTGGACCAGGAAGCGCTGCGGCTTCGGGTATCCGGTGCAGTCGACCGAGCCGGGGGGGAGGCCGCGCCAGTCTTCGGGCAGACCGAGGGCGCGGGCGCCGTCGCGGACGCACCAGGCGGCGTGGGGCGCGGCCTCGGCGAGGCGTCCGGCGTAGAAGTAGAACTTGTAGGCGCCCATGCGGACGTCGCGATCGTTCGGCGCGACCTGGAGGGCGGCGAGCACGGCGGCCTCGGAGCGCTCGGGCTCGGTGCGGGCGGCGCGGGCGCCCTCGAGGATGGCGAAGGGGTCGCGGGGGGCGTCGATGTCGCTCACGCAGGGTCTCCTTCCCGACAGCGGACGTCGAGAAACGGCCGATCGAGGCGGTCGCCCCTCGGGTCGGGAGGGCAATGCAGGAGCGATGCCAGGAGCGCGGGCCGCGCTCCGGCCGGAGCTCACTTTCCGGAGGTGAGGTCCAGCCGACGGATCACCTTCATGGTGGCGATGTCGACGATCAGGACGGAGGCGCCCTTGGGGCCTTCCATCGTCACGGTCATGCGCTCGCCGTCGATGCGGGTCGAAGCGACGCGCGCGCCCTCGGGAAGGGGCAGCTCGGCGACGATCGGATGGCCGTAGGTCGGGTCGGGCTTCACATCGACCTTGGTGACGCGATAGAAGATGGCCGCGAAGACGGCCACGAAGCCGAGGACCATCACGCCGGTCGAGCCCAACAGGAGACGCTTCAGTTTCGCCTGCAGGCGAAGCTGGGCGGCGTCGAGGGGCTTTTCGTCGTCTTCGAAATTCGGATTGGTCATCGGGTCACGGGGTCTCGCGAAAATGGTGAGAGAGACGAAACGGGAGCGCACGGCGCGCAAGGCTGCGGAACTGGCCGCCGATGCCGCGGGGATGCTCGACGCCGTCGCGGTCGTCGCGGCCCCGGTCGACGATCTCGACGACATCGACGAGATCGATGCCCCCGAAGCGGCGCCGACGGAAGGATCGATCGAGATCACGATCGAGGCGGAGGCCTCGGCCGAGCGTCTCGACGCGGCCCTGGCGCGGCGCATTCCCACCCTCTCGCGGTCGCGGCTCAAGGCGTTGATCGGCGAGGGTCGGGTGCGCGTCGACGGCGCGACCGTAACCGACGCCTCGCGCAAGATCAACGCGGGCGCTCGGCTCGCGGTCGACCTGCCGGCGGCGCGGGCGGCCACGCCGGAGCCGGAGGACATCCCGCTCGAGGTGGTGCACGAGGACGACGACGTGATCGTGCTGATGAAGCCGGCAGGCCTCGTCGTGCATCCGGGCGCGGGCAACTGGTCGGGCACGCTGGTCAACGCGCTGCTGCACCATTGCAAAGGGCGGCTCTCGGGAATCGGCGGGGTGGAGCGGCCGGGCATCGTGCATCGACTCGACAAGGACACGTCGGGGCTGATGGTGGTGGCCAAGACCGATCGCGCCCACCAGAGCCTCGCGGCGCAGTTCGCCGACCACGGCCGCACCGGTCCACTGGAGCGGGCCTATCTGGCGGTGGTGTGGGGGGTGCCGAAGTACACCGAGGGCACCATCACCACCCAGATCGGCCGCGACCCGCGCAATCGGCAGGCGATGGCGGCGGTGAAGTCGGGCGGGCGCGAGGCGGTGACGCACTTCCGGGTGCTGGAGACCTTCGGCAGCCCGCGTCCGGGCGCCAAGATCCGCGAGGCGGAGGCGGGGCCGATCGCCAGTCTGGTCGAGTGCGTGCTGGAGACCGGGCGCACCCATCAGATCCGCGTCCACATGGCCGAGATCGGCCATCCGCTGCTCGGCGACGATCTCTACGGCTCGGGCTTCCGCACCAAGGCCGACAAGCTGGCGCGGATCGCGCCGGAGGCGGGGGCGGCGCTCGCCGCGCTCGGGCGGCAGGCGCTGCACGCGCGGCTTCTCGCCTTCGCGCCGCCGACGGGGCGCAAGAAGGTGCTGCGGTTCGAGGCGGACATGCCGGAGGACATGGAGCGGCTGGTGGAGGCGCTGCGGGACCTCGACTGAGGCGGCGTTCGGCGGGTGCGGCGACCTCGCGGGGACGTGAACGCGGAATCCGTCGCGATTTCGCCACGAGTTGCGCTATCATGGCGCCGGTCGAGATGCCGCGCAGGCGGGTTTCGACCGATCCGGGGGCTCGCCCGCGTCGGGGGGCTCCCCGGGATCCGACCGATCCCGAACGACAGAAAGGGCGCTGACCTCATGGCCCGGTCCGCATCACTTCCCGCGCTCGCCTCCCTCGAAGGGGGCCTCTCGCGTTATCTCGACGAAATTCGCCGCTTCCCCATGCTGCAGCCGCAGGAGGAGTACATGCTCGCCAAGCGTTGGCGCGAGCATGAGGATCCGACCGCGGCGGAAAAGCTCGTCACCTCGCATCTGCGCCTCGTCGCCAAGATCGCCATGGGCTATCGCGGCTACGGCCTGCCGATCTCGGAGGTGATCTCCGAGGGCAACGTCGGGCTGATGCAGGCGGTCAAGCGGTTCGAGCCGGAGAAGGGCTTCCGGCTGGCGACCTATGCGATGTGGTGGATCAAGGCGGCGATCCAGGAGTACATCCTGCGCTCGTGGAGCCTCGTGAAGATGGGCACCACCGCGAGCCAGAAGCGACTGTTCTTCAATCTGCGCCGGGTCAAGAGCCAGATCCATGCCCTCGACGAGGGCGACATGCGCCCGGATCAGGTCACCCACATCGCCACCAAGCTCGGCGTCTCGGAAGAGGACGTCGTGTCGATGAACCGGCGGCTCGGCGGCGACGCCTCGCTCAATGCCCCGGTGCGCGCCGACGAGGAGGGCGCGGAGTGGCAGGATTGGCTGATCGACCACACCGACGACCAGGAGACGCGGCTCGCCGACCGGCAGGAGCTCGACGGGCGCAAGGCGCTGCTCGCCTCGGCGCTCCGGGTGCTCAACGAGCGTGAGCGGCGCATCTTCGAGGCCCGCCGCCTCGCCGAAGACCCGATCACCCTGGAAGAGCTGTCGGCCGAGTTCGGCATCAGCCGCGAGCGCGTGCGCCAGATCGAGGTGCGCGCCTTCGAGAAGGTGCAGGAGGCGGTGAAGAAGGGCGCGGCGGCGGCGCTGCTGCCGGCGTGAGGAAACGGCGGCGGACGCGGACTACGCCGCCGGTCGATCCGGACTGCACCGACGAGATCGCGAGACGGGTAGGGCGCAATAGGCGAAGCCGTATTGCGCCGCATGTTCGTCCGATGCGGGTCGGGCGCGGCCTCCGACCGCGGCGGCGGTTGACATGCCTCGTCATCCCCGTCATTCGGAGGCGCGCGCGGGTCGCCGCGCGGCTCCTCCTGCCGAGATCGCCCTCATGTCCGCTCCTGCTCCGGCGCCCGCCGCCGATCCCGTTTCCCGTCGCCGTACCTTCGCGATCATCTCGCATCCGGACGCCGGTAAGACGACGCTGACCGAGAAGCTGCTGTTGTTCGGCGGCGCGATCCAGCTCGCCGGTCAGGTCAAGGCCAAGGGCGATCGACGCAACACGCGCTCGGACTGGATGGGGATCGAGAAGGAGCGCGGCATCTCGGTGGTCACCTCGGTGATGACCTTCGAGTACGGCGGGTGGGTGTTCAACCTGCTCGACACGCCGGGCCACGAGGACTTCTCGGAGGACACCTATCGCACGCTCACCGCCGTCGACGCCGCCGTGATGGTGCTCGACGCGGCCAAGGGCGTCGAGGCGCGCACGCTCAAGCTGGTCGAGGTGTGCCGCCTGCGCGACATTCCGATCGTCACGTTCATCAACAAGATGGACCGCGAGACGATGGACCCGTTCGAGCTGCTCGACGACATCGAGAACTCGCTCGCGCTCGACACCACGCCGAAGTGCTGGCCGATCGGGCGGGGCAAGGCCTTCGCCGGGACCTACGATCTCGACGCGAACACCATTCGCCTCAAGGACGCGGAGGAGAGCATCCCCGTGTCGGGGCCGGACGATCCGCGCATCGAGGCGCTGCTGCCGCCGCACGACTTCGCCCAGTTCAGGGACGAGGTGGAGCTGGCGCAGGGGGCGGCCAAGCCGTTCGTGCAGCAGTCGTTCCTCGAGGGTCACATGACGCCGGTCTATTTCGGCTCGGCGCTCAGGGACATGGGCGTGCAGGATCTGATCGACGCGCTCGGCAAGTACGCGCCGCGCCCGCGCGAGCAGCATGCCGCGACCCGGGTGGTGGAGGCGAACGAGCCGAAGATGGCCGGCTTCGTCTTCAAGATCCAGGCGAACATGGACCCGAACCATCGCGACCGCATCGCCTTCATGCGGGTGTGCTCGGGGCGGCTCACGCGCGGCATGCGGGTCAAGCTGGTGCGGACGGGCAAGACCATCGGCCTGACGGCGCCGCAGTTCTTCTTCGCCCAGGACCGCTCGATCGCCGACGAGGCCTTCGCCGGCGACATCGTCGGCATTCCCAACCACGGCACGCTGCGGATCGGCGACACGCTGACCGAGGGCGAGGATCTGGTGTTCCGCGGCGTGCCGTCGTTCGCGCCGGAGATCCTGCGCCGGGTGCGGGTCGGCGACGCGATGAAGGCCAAGAAGCTGAAGGAGGCGCTGCAGCAGATGGCCGAGGAAGGCGTCGTGCAGGTGTTTCAGCCGCGCGACGGCTCGCAGCCGATCGTCGGCGTGGTCGGCAATCTCCAGCTCGACGTGCTCAAGGAGCGCATGGCGGCGGAATACGGGCTGGAGATCTCGTTCGAGCAGACCCGGTTCGCGGTGGCGCGGTGGGTCGCCTCGGACGACGCCGGCAAGATCGACGAGTTCGGGCGGCGCGATTCGTCGGCGATGTGCACCGACCTCGACGGCGATCCGGTCTATCTCGCCACCTCGACCTTCGCGCTCAAGTACGAGCAGGACCGGTGGGACATGCTGCGTTTCAGCGACGTCAAGGACTACCAGAAGGGGTGAACGATCCGGCCGTTCCGTGGCCGATCGTTCGATGATCGGCGACGGTTCGTCCCCGCAGCATTACGGAGAGTTCACTGGCGCGTGCGTGCGGATCGTGCGATTCAGCGCGGGTGATTTCGAGGCCGCTCGCGCGACGAGCGGCGATCATCGACGAGGTTCTCTCCGCATGAAGACCATCCGCATTCTCTCCCTCGCCGCGCTCGCCCTCGTGGGTGTCGCCGGCGTCGCCGCCGCCGATGCGCTGTCCGATCGTCAGGCGATCTTCAAGTCCTGGGGCGACGACACCCGTCCGGTCGGGGCGATGCTGAAGGGCGAGGCGCCGTTCGAGCTCGCCAAGGTGCAGACCGCGCTCGCCAACTACGTCGCCACGGCGGCCAAGCTGCCGGGGATGTTCCCGGACAACTCCAAGACCGGCAAGACCGAGGCCTCGCCGCGCATCTGGGAGGAGAAGGCCAAGTTCGAGCCGTTGTTCGCCAAGCTCGAGGCCGACGCCAAGGCGGCGTCCGCCGCGATCACCGACGAGGCCTCGTTCAAGGCCAACATCGGCAAGGTGCTGGGCAACTGCAAGGGTTGCCACGACGACTACCGCATCAAGAAGTGAGAGCGACCATGACCGACGCCACCTCCTCCGCGCCCGTGAAGGTTCTCGCCTGGGACGGGCCGACGCGACTGTTCAAATGGGCGCTGGTCGGGCTGGTGGTGTCGGCCGTGATCTCCGACAAGGCCGGCGGCGGCAGCCCGACCTGGCACGTGTGGAACGGCTACGCCGTGCTGGTGCTGGTGGTGTTCCGCCTGCTGTGGGGCGTGGTCGGCGGGTCGACGGCGCGGTTCGCCGGGTTCCTCGCCTCGCCGATCGCCACGATCCGCTACGGGCTCGGTCTCCTGCGCGGGCGCGAGGCGCACTACCTCGGCCACAATCCGCTCGGCGGATGGATGGTGGTGGCGCTGATCGCGCTGCCCGGAGTGATGGGGGTGTCGGGCCTGTTCAACGCCGACGTCGATCGGATGATCGTCGAGGGTCCGCTGGCGGCCAAGCTCTCCGACGCGGCGGTGACGCTGGCGCACCGCATCCATCACAACGCCTTCCAGATCCTGCTGATCTGCATCGTGCTCCACGTCGCGGCGGTGGTGTTCCACGCCGTGGTGAAGAAGGAGCGGCTGGTGCCGGCCATGGTCACCGGAAAGAAGCCGGCGACCGACTTCGCCGATCCGGCGCCGGCGACGCCGGGCTCGGTCGTGGTGGCGCTCGGGTGCCTGATCGCCGCCGTGGTGATCGTGTGGGGCGGCATCGCGCTGATGAAGTGACACCGCGACGATCGATGCGCGCATGAAAACGGGGGCCGTCGGCCCCCGTCGTCGTATTCGCGACTCGGACGGTCTCCCAGCGGCCTCATGCCGCCGGATGAGCGGCGAGGAAGTCGTCGACCTCGGCACGGTTGGGCACGCCGGCGCGGCCGCCGAAGCGGGAGCACTTGATGGCGGCGACGGCGGAGGCGAAACGCAGGGCGTCGGGCTCGGACATCTTCTCGGCCAGCGCCAGGGCGAAGGAGCCGTGGAAGGTGTCGCCGGCGCCGAGGGTGTCGACGGCATGGACCGGGAACGACTGGAGGCGGCGGACCCGGCCCTCGGGATCGAGCCAGAGCACGCCGCCGGCGCCGAGCGTCACCGCCAGGAAGGCGTCGGTGACCTTGCGCATGGCGACGAGGCCCTTGGCGGGATCTGAGATGCCCGAGGTGCCGCGCAGGCCGGGGGTGCCGAACACCACGTGGGAGGCGGCGCGGACCATCTGCGGGGCGTCGCCCTCGGCGCGGTCGCCGTCGAGGATGCCGGGGATGCCGCGCTTCTTGGCGGCCTCGAGCAGGGGCACGGCGATCGAGGGATAGCGATCGTCGGTCATGACCGCGTCGACGTCGGCGACGAGGGCGTCGGGATCGTCGATCTCGGGCGGGGCGACATGGGGCGGATGCCAGGTCAGGATGGTGCGCTCGCCGTCGCCGTCGACGATCGAGGAACACACGGGCGAATCGCGGCCGGGAATGCGCAGCATCTTCGAGGTGTCGACGCCCTCGGCGACCAGACCCTGAATGATCATGTCGCCGATCATGTCGGTGCCGAGCGGGGCGAGCACCTGACCCTTGCCGCCGAGGCGGACCACGGCGACGGCGGCGTTGGCGCCCGAGCCGCCGCCGATCGATATGAAGTCCTTGGCGCGACCCTTGGTGCCGCGGGCGGGCGCCTGATCGAAGCGGTAGATGAAGTCCTGCACGGCGGCGCCGGCGACGAGTACGGTCGGCATGTCACGGTCTCGCATTGAATTCAGCAATTAATTTCTAGCACGAAGATTGTTACTTTTTCGAGTTGGCTCGATCCCTCTCGGTAATCGCGCGCAAAGTGAAATTCCTCATGCGCCGCGCTCTTTCCGGCGTGAGCGCAGGGTGGCGCGGCGGGCGGCGAGGTTCGGCTCGGACGCGGCTTCGGCGGCCTTGGAGAGTTCCTTGCGGAAGGTGTCGCGCTTCTCGTGGATGGAGGCGATGATCAGGCCCATGGGCACGCCCAGGCCGAGGAGGGTGGCCTCGGAGAGCTGAAGGCTCGCCTCGATGGTCTCGGGCACGGCGTCGGTGACGCCCTTCTTGTAGAGCTTGCGGGCGTGGACGGCGTCGCGGGCGCGCACCACCAGCGGCACGTCGGGGCGCTCGGCGCGCACGGCGTCGACGATGGCGTCGACGGCGGTGGTGTTGTCGACGGTGACGACGACGGCGCTGGCCTCGGTGATGCCACAGCCGCGCAGGAACAGGGCGTTGGTGGCGTCCCCGTAGTAGACCGGGCGCTCGGCGCGGCGTCCGGCGACGACGTTGGCGGTGTCGAGATCGGCGGCGAGCCAGGGCAGGCGGTGTTCGTCGAGGAGGTCGGCGACGAGGCGACCGACGCGGCCGTAGCCGACGATCAGGGTGCGCGGGGCGGCGACTTCGGGCGGGGCGGCGAGGAGCGCCGGGTCGACCGGGGTGTGGCGGTCGATCTCGCGCGACACGCGCTTGCCGGCGAGGTCGAACAGCGGGATCGCCGCCATCGACAGCGACACCACGGCGAGAACGAAGGTGGCGGTGGCGGTGTCGATCAGCTTCAGCGTCACGGCGAGGCCGACGACGATGAAGGCGAATTCGCCGCCCGGTCCGATCAGCAGCGCCGTCTTGAGCGAGTGGGTGGCGGGGACGCCGAAGGCGCGGGCGCCGAGGCCTGTGACCAGACCCTTGACCGCCACCAGCGTCACCGCGCCGGCGAGGATGAGACCGGGATTGGCGACGACGAAGTCGAGATCGACGCTCATGCCGACCGAGAAGAAGAACACGCCGAGGAGCAGCCCCTTGAACGGCTCGATCATGCTCTCGATGGCGCGGCGGTACTCGGTCTCGGCGAGCAGCAGGCCGGCGACGAAGGCGCCGAGCGCCATCGACATGCCGACCAGGGCGGTGACGACGCCGGTGCCGATGGCCACGAACAGGATGGTGGCCATGAACAGTTCCACCGACCGGGTCTCGGCGACGATGCGGAACAGCGGACGCAGCAGGAGGCGACCGACCACGACGATGGCGGTGACGGCGACGACGCCCTGGAGCAGGGCGAAGCCGAGATCGAGCCAGACCGAGCGTGCGGTCTCGCCGGCGCCGCCGAGGGTCTCGACCATGAACAGGATCGGCACGACGGCGAGATCCTGAAACAGGAGTATGGCGAAGGCGGTGCGGCCGGTGGTGGAGGCGAGGCGCTTCTGTTCGGCGAGCACCTCGATCACCACGGCGGTCGAGGACAGTGACAGGCAGGCGCCGAGCACCAGGGATGCGGCCGGGGACTGGCCGGAGTGCAGGGCGAGGGCGCCGATCAGCGCGGCCGACAGCACGACCTGGAGCCCGCCGAGGCCGAAGACGAGGCGGCGCATGGCGGCGAGGCGTGCGAGCGAGAGCTCGAGCCCGATCACGAACAGCAGGAACACCACGCCGAAATCGGCGATGCCGGCGATCTCCTCGCGCTTTTCGATGGTGACCCAGGACAGGAGCGGAACCGTGTCGATGAAGCGCGCCAACCCGTGCGGACCGAGAACGGCACCGGCGAGAAGAAAGCCGAGCACCGAGCCGACCTTGAGGCGATGCATCAACGGCACGACCACGCCGGCGGTGCCGAGCACCACCAGCGCATCCTTCATCATGGTGACGTCGAAGGTCGCTCCGGCCATCCGATTCCCTCGTGTGCGCACTCGCATGTCACTGTGGAGCATGCGGGGAGCGGAGAAAAGGGATCGGCGGCGGGCGGCTGCGTCGCGCCGTAGTCCTACCGGCTGGTCGAACGGGGCGGGAGGGGCGAAGATGGGCCGTCTCGCGGCCGGGATCGGGCGCCGAGGCCCGAACGTCGGAGCCGATGGCGAGCGATCCTCTCGTCCCCGAGAAGGATCGAGGGTGCGCCATGAAACGTCGTCATCGAATGCCGTTCCATCTCACGGGCGTGTCGCCGTTCGTCCGCTGCGCGGTCGTCCTCGCGGCGATGGTCGCGGGGCTCGCGGTCGCGTCCGCCACCGCCGCCGAGATGCCGCGCAAGTACGTCGGCGTGTGGGGGGCGTTCGGCTGCGCGATCGACAAGCTCGACGGCGAGTTTCCGTTCCTGGTGGTGTCGGCCAAGGGAATCGCGGGGCACGAAGCGGCGTGCGACTTCAAGTCGGCCACGGCGGGCGGCGGTGGGGCGGACGAGATCGTGCTCGGCTGCGCCGGCGAGGGCGAGACCTGGGAGGCACGCCAGAGCTGGAAGATCGTTCAGAAGAAGACGTCGGTGATGGGCTGGACCATCGTCGAACCGCAGCTGAAGATCACGCGCGACGGCGAGGCGACGATCTACCGGAAGTGCGCGTTCGAGGCGGCGCGGACGCGGTGAGCGCCGGTCGGGAGCGGCGGCGTGCGGGGAGCCCGCACGCCGGCCGAGATCAACGCCCGCGCTTCAGCTCGGGATGGAGGGCCTTGCCGAGCATCTTGATGTCGCGGCCGATGACGTGCTCGGTCGAACCGACGATGAGCGGGTCGGGGCCGGTGACGATCGAGCGGTCCTTGTTGGGATAGGGCATGGTCTGCAGGAAGTGCTGCATGCAGTTGAGGCGCGCGCGCATCTTGTCGTTGGACTTGACGATATGCCAGGGCGCGTCGGCGGTGTCGGTGTAGAAGAACATCGCCTCCTTGGCCTCGGTGTAGTCGTCCCACTTGTCGAGCGAGGCGCGGTCGATCGGCGACAGCTTCCACTGCTTCAGCGGATCGTGCTCGCGGCTGTCGAAGCGGCGCTTCTGCTCCTCGCGGGTGACCGAGAACCAGTACTTGAACAGGCGGATGCCGGAGCGGGTGAGCATGCGCTCGAACTCGGGCGCCTGGCGCATGAACTCGAGATATTCGGTCGGGCTGCAGAAGCCCATGACGCGCTCGACGCCGGCGCGGTTGTACCAGGAGCGGTCGAACATCACGATCTCGCCGGCGGCGGGCAGATGGGCGATGTAGCGCTGGAAGTACCACTGGGTCTTCTCGCGCTCGGTCGGCTTCTGCAGCGCCACGACGCGGGCGGTACGCGGGTTGAGGTGCTCGGTGAAGCGCTTGATGGTGCCGCCCTTACCGGCGGCGTCGCGGCCCTCGAACAGCATGACGACGCGCTCGCCGGTGTCCTCGACCCAGCGCTGGAGCTTGAGGAGCTCGCGCTGGAGCTCGAGCTTGTGCGCCTCGTAGACCTTGGTGCGCATCTTGGTGGCATAGGGGTATTCGCCGCTCTCGAAGACGTGGGCGATGGCCTCC
>JBEOKB010000275.1:0-2804 GCA_040275425.1 Siculibacillus sp.
CAAGCACCGGACGTAGGACCGCAGGGCAACCGTTTGCATCACTCTTCTTTTGTGACGGCCTCGGCCGAGAAACCGGAAGATCCGACATGTCCGACGACACCCGCGCCGCCTTCGAACCCCGCGTCTTCTCCGGGGTCCAGCCGACCGGCAATCTGCACCTGGGCAACTACCTCGGTGCCATCGTCAAGTTCGTGGCGCTGCAGGACACGCACCCCTGCGTCTACTGCGTCGTCGACATGCACGCGATCACCGTCTGGCAGGACCCCAAGGAACTGCGTCGCTCGATCCGCGAAGTGACCGCCGCCTTCCTCGCCGCCGGCATCGACCCGAAGACCCAGATCGTCTTCAACCAGAGCCGCGTCGTCGAGCACGCCGAGCTCGCCTGGGTGTTCAACTGCATCGCCCGCCTCGGCTGGATGAACCGCATGACGCAGTTCAAGGAGAAGGCCGGCAAGGACCGCGAGAACGCCTCGCTCGGTCTCTACGCCTATCCGAGCCTGATGGCCGCGGACATTCTCGCCTATCGCGCCACCCACGTGCCGGTCGGCGAGGATCAGAAGCAGCACCTGGAACTGACCCGCGACATCGCCCAGAAGTTCAACAACGACTACGCCGAGGCGATCGCCGAGCTCGGCCTCGGTCCGCAGTTCTTCCCCCAGCCCGAGCCGATCATCCAGGGTCCGGCCACCCGCGTGATGTCGCTGCGCGACGGCACGAAGAAGATGTCGAAGTCGGACCCCTCCGACCTCTCGCGCATCAACCTGACCGACGACCGCGACACCATCGCCGCCAAGCTGCGCAAGGCCAAGACCGATCCCGAGCCGCTGCCGAGCGAGGTCGAGGGTCTGGCCGGTCGCCCCGAGGCGGAGAACCTGGTCGGCATCTACGCCGCCCTCTCCGGCCGCTCCGCCGTCGAGATCCTCGGCCAGTTCGGCGGTGGTCAGTTCTCGACCTTCAAGTCGGCCCTGACCGACATGGCCGTCGACAAGCTCGGCCCCGTCGGCGCCGAGATGAAGCGGCTGGTCGCCGATCCGGCCCACATCGACGCGGTCCTGGCCGACGGCGCCGAGCGCGCCTCCGCCATCGCCCGCCCGGTGATGAACGCCGTCAAGGACATCGTCGGCTTCCTGCGCTGACGGCCGATCTGCGACGAAGGGCGCGCCGGTCGGTCGACCGGCCGCCCTTGTCACGGGCCGCGTGTCCGTGGCAGCCTCTCGCCATGACCCTGACACGCCGCTCCCTCGAAGCCGGTCACCGGCGCAAGTTCCTCGTCGTCGTCGACGACACGCCGGAGTGCGACCGCGCGGTGGTCTTCGCCGCCCGTCGCGCCGAGCACACCGACGGCGCCCTGGTTCTGCTCTACGTCGTCCAGGACGCCGACTTCCGCGGCTTCGTCGGCGTCGAGAAGATGATGCGCCAGCAGGCCCGCGCCGAGGCCGAGGACGTGCTCGAGGCCGTCGCCGCCCGCGTCGCCGAGATCGCGCCGATCGTGCCGGAACGGGTCATCCGCGAGGGCACCCGCGCCGGCGAGGTCGTTCGCCTGATCGAGGAGGACGAGGACATCGCCGTCCTGGTGCTCGCCGCCGGCACCGGCTCCGACGGCCCCGGTCCCCTGGTGACCTCGCTCGCCGGCCGTGCCTCCGGCACCTTCCCCGTTCCCATCACCATCGTCCCCGGCCATCTCTCCGACGCCGCCATCGCCGCCATCGCCTGATCGAGCGCGGGCGCGGCGAGCGGTCGCGCCGCCCGATCGCCGCCTGCTCGTCTCACGTCTGGACGCGCGGCGCGGAACGCTCTATCTGCCATCGTCCCACCCGGTCTCGGACCTTGACCCCGAGAGAGGAAAACCGATGTTCATCGAAACCGAAGTCACTCCCAATCCCGCCACCCTGAAGTTCCTGCCCGGCCGCCGCGTTCTCGGCGAGGGCGGACGCGACTTCCGCACCGCCGCCGAGGCCGAGGTCTCGCCGCTCGCCCGGCGCCTGTTCGCCGTCCCCGGCGTCACCGGCGTGTTCTTCGGCGCCGACTTCGTCTCGGTGACCCGCGACGGCGCGGAATGGCAGCACCTGAAGCCCGCGATCCTCGGCGCGATCATGGAGCACTTCATGTCGGGCGCGCCGCTCCTCCTCGCCGAGAGCGAGACGGCGGCGAGCGAACGCGCCTATTCGGAGGCCGACGCCCGCATCGTCGCCACGGTCAAGCAGCTGCTCGACGAGCGCGTCCGCCCGGCGGTGGCCGGCGACGGCGGCGACATCGTCTTCGACCGCTTCGAGGACGGCATCGTCTACCTCCACATGCGCGGCGCCTGCTCGGGCTGCCCGTCCTCCACCGCCACCCTGCGCAACGGCGTCCAGAATCTCCTCAGGCACTTCGTGCCGGAGATCCGCGAGGTCCGCGCCGCGTCGTGAGCCGCGCCGCGACCGCCTTCTCCGTTCGACGTCGCGTGAACTCGACGCCTCGCGACGTCGACGTCGCGTAAACTCGACGAAGGTCCCGAAGATCGCGGACCCGCGTCCGGAGTATCAATGACGCCATGATGCTCCTCGCCCTCGACACCGCGCTCGACGACTGCGCCGCCGCTCTCCTCGTCCGCGAGGGCGACGCGGTCACGGTCGTGTCGGAGGTCGAGACCATCGGCCGCGGCCATGCCGAACGGCTGATGTCGACCGTCGAACGCCTGATGACCCGCGCCGGGGCGACGCTCGCCGCCGTCGACGCCTTCGCCGTCACCGTCGGTCCCGGCTCCTTCACCGGCATCCGCGTCGGCGTGGCGGCGGCGCGTGGCTTCGCCCTCGCCGCGCGGA
>JBEOKB010000276.1:0-17063 GCA_040275425.1 Siculibacillus sp.
TCAGGACCGCGCCGGTGCCGCCGCCGGTGGCGGCGGCGATCAGGGCGCCGGTGCCGGCGCCGATGGCGGCGCCACCGAGGGTGCGATCGGTACGCGAGGTGGTCGAGCAGCCGGCGAGCACGAGCGCGACGGCGATCGGGGCGATGTACTTGATCATGAGACACCTCTCGGGGTTCTGGTCGAAGGCGATCCCGTCCCTGTCGGGTGTCGCTTCGATCGAGGATCTTCTATCTGGCGCCCGGAGCGGGCACGGCTCCATCAGGGCGCGAAACCGTGGAAGAATCAAGACGGCGATGCGCCGATCGACGGAGAGGGCGAAAAAGTCCTCACGAAGTTCGCTCGAGGCTTCGATTCGTCCGCGCGCGAGTCGGGGGCGGCGTCGGGCGAGGCGGGCTCAGCCGCGTCCGGCGAGGCGGCGGACGCAGTCCTGGCCGAGCTGGGAAGAGGGCACGATCGACAGACCGCGCTGGCAGGCGGCGAGCGCGTCCTTGCGGTCGCCCATCTGCTCCTCGACGATGCCGCGATTGATCCAGGCCTCGCCATAGTTGATGTCGTTGTTGAGGGCGCCGTTGAAGTCGTCGAGAGCGCCCTTGAGGTCGCCGTTGCCGGCCTTGATCAGGCCGCGCGCGTTGAAGGGCTCGGCGGCGGAGGCGTCGCGCTCGATGGCGGCGGAATAGTCGGCGAGGGCGCCGGCGCGATCGCCGAGCGACTGACGGGTGAGGGCGCGGTCGTGGTAGGCGCCGGCGTTGCCGGGCTCGACGCGGATGGCCTCGGAGAAGTCGGCGAGGGCGCGGTCGCGCTGGCCCATCTGGCGCAGGACGTTGCCGCGGCCGAGCCAGGCGGCGCCGTAGTCGGGCTTGATCTCGATGGCGCGGGAGTAGGCGGCGATCGACTGATCGAGGCGACCCATCTGGCGCAGCACCAGACCCTTGTTGGCCCAGGCGCGGTAGAAGTTCGGGTCGATCTTGAGGGCGGTGTCGAAGTCGGCCAGGGCGGCGGCGGGGTTGCCGCCGCGGGCATGGGCGGTGCCGCGCAGATTGTGGGCGTTGGCGTCGTTGGGATTGGCGCGAATCACCTCGGTGAGCGAGGAGATGTTGGAGGCCGATCCGGCGCCGAGATCCTGCTGCACCTGCGCCGCCGAAGGGCTGCCGCCGGCGAGACCGGAGGAATGGGTGCAGCCGGCGAGGCCACCCGCGAGGGCGACGACGGCCGACACGAGCAGGGTGCGGATCGGCGATCTCGGCGACATCGGCAACATGATCTCTCGGACCCTCGCGCGGGACTGGACGGACACCGGCGCGACGCCGCGTCGGTTCGAGGCCATCCTATCGTGAACGCGAAGAACCGTCACGCGGGTCGCCGCGTCACGGTTCCTTCGTCGTTCAGCCGTCGATCCTCAGAGGATCAACGCTTGACGGCGGGCTTGCCCGGCAGGAGGCCTTCGCGCTGAGCGCGCTTGCGAGCGAGCTTGCGGGCGCGGCGCACGGCCTCGGCCTTCTCGCGCGCCTTCTTCTCCGAGGGCTTCTCGTAGTGGCCGCGGAGCTTCATCTCGCGGAAGATACCCTCGCGCTGCATCTTCTTCTTCAGCGCCTTGAGAGCCTGGTCGACGTTGTTGTCGCGGACGAGAACCTGCACGCGTTCGATCCCATCTTGATAAAAACTGTTGTCGTGACCGCCCCCTCTCGAGGAAAACGCGGCCGATTCGGCAAACCGATCGGAACCGTCGTCGTCTTTCGGAGGACACGGGCGAGCATCGTCGTCGACGACACTCGCGAAGTGGCGGACCAGTTAGCAGAATCGAGTGGGGATGTCCACACTCGGGCGCCGCCCGGACCGGGGAAAAGCGGGTTTCTCCGCTCCAGTGCGGGAGCGGACGGCTCGCGCCGGGTCGCTCCCTGCCCTCGTCGTCAGGAACGACGGGGGCGGATTCTGTTGACGTGGCCCATCTTTCGGCCCGGGCGGATCTCCGCCTTGCCGTAGAGGTGGAGGCTCGCGCCGGGCTCGGCGAGAAAACGCTCGGGGTCGCCGGCGTCGTCGCCGATCAGGTTCTCCATCTCGACGTCGGAGTGGCGCACCGGCTCGCCGAGGGGCAGGCCGGCGACGGCGCGGACGTGTGCCTCGAACTGCGACACCAGACAGGCGCTCTCGGTCCAGTGGCCGGAATTGTGGACGCGCGGGGCGATCTCGTTGGCGACGAGGCGTTCGCCCTCGGGGGTCTCCAGCACGAACAGCTCGACGGCGACGACGCCGACGTGATCGAGCGCGGCGGCGACGCGCTCGCCGATCGCGCGGGCGGCGTCGGCGGTGGCGGGGGCGAGGTCGGCGGGGACGCGCGAGTACTTCAGAATGTGGTGACGGTGCTCGTTCTCGGGCACGTCGAAGGTGACGACCGCGCCGTCGAGGCCGCGGGCGGTGAGCACCGAGATCTCGCGGGCGAAGGGCACCCAGCCCTCGAGGATCGAGGGTCGGCCGTTCATGGCGGCGAAGGCGGGCTCGACGTCGTCGGGCGTGGCGATCTTGGCCTGACCCTTGCCGTCGTAGCCGAAGCGGCGGGTCTTGAGGACGGCGGGGAAGCCGGTGGCGGCCAGGCCGGCGCGCAGGTCGTCGAGGGTGTCGACGGCGTGGAACGGGGCGGTGGGGATGCCGAGGTCGGCGAGGAAGGACTTCTCGCTCAGGCGGTCCTGGGACACCTCGAGCGAGCGGGCGCCGGGGCGGACGGGCACGAGCGCCTCGAGTACGGCGGCGGTGCGGGCCGGCACGTTCTCGAACTCGTAGGTGACGACGTCGACCATGGCGGCGAAGCGGGCGAGGGCGACCTCGTCCTCGTAGTCGGCGACCACGTGGGCGGCGGAGACGGCGAAGGCGGGGCTGGCCTCGTCGGGGCAGAACACCACCGAGGCGATGCCGAGACGAGCGGCGGCGAGGGCGAGCATGCGGCCGAGTTGGCCGCCGCCGAGGATGCCGAGGGTGCGGACCGGATGCGCGGGGGCCGAAGGCTCAGCCATGGTCGACCGGTCGATCGGCGACCGCCTCGGTCTGTCGGGTGCGCCACGCGTCGAGCCGGTCGGCCAGCGCCGGATCGGTCAGCGACAGCACGGCGGCGGCGAGGAGGGCGGCGTTGACGGCGCCGGCCCTGCCGATGGCGAGCGTGCCGACCGGAATGCCGGCGGGCATCTGCACGATCGACAGAAGGCTGTCCCTGCCCTTGAGCGCCTTGCTCTCGACCGGCACGCCGAACACCGGCAGCGAGGTCATGGCGGCGGTCATGCCGGGCAGATGGGCGGCGCCGCCGGCCCCGGCGATGATCACCTTGAAGCCTTCGCCGCGCGCGGCGCGGGCGAAGTCGTAGAGGCGCTCGGGGGTGCGGTGGGCGGAGACGATGCGGTCGTCGTGGGCGATGCCGAGGGCGTCGAGCGTCTCGGCGGCGTGACGCATGGTCTCCCAGTCGGACTGGCTGCCCATGATGACGGCGACCGGGGGGGTGGGCGAAGTCATCGGACCCTCTCGAGGCGGTGAGACTTGAGGAAAGCGGGCGATATAGGGGAAGGCCCGGCTCGGCGCAAGCCGCCGAAAGGCGCGACTTTCAGGCGATGATGTCGGGGACGAGGCGATCCTCGAGGTGGGTGATGCGATCCTTGATCGCCAGCTTCTTCTTCTTGAGGCGCTGGACGGTGAGATGGTCGCCGCGAGCGCCGTCGATCAGGGCCGCGATGGCGAAATCGAGATCGCGATGCTCCTGCCTGAGGCGAACCAGCTCGGATCGGATGTCTTTCTCTTCGTCTTCCGTCATGTCCGGCGACCGACTTCCTACCTTCGAAGGCGAGAGGCGAACGGCATGCGCCCGCCGGCGATCCGGTGCGCGGGCCTCGCGGAGGAGGTGCGCCGGGAGAGGATAGATCATCGCGACGAAAAAGGGGATATGCCACCGCGCGCCGAACGGTGTTTCACGGCGCAGGGTGAGTGTGTTCAACTTTCGTTGAATTGGATCGGTTCGGTTCGGAAAACGTCGACGATGCAAGGAGGCGGACGCGCCAGGGGGAAAACTCTACCCGTTGCATTGTCTCCGTTTCGTGACATGCTGACCTCGTCATGTCCCAAGAACAGGGAGGCAGGAGCAATGTCCATCGAATCGCATCTTGCGGAACTCGAACGCCGGCACGCTGCTCTGGAAACGAAGATCAAGGACGCCATGGCCCATCCCAGCAGCGACTCTCTCGCGATCGCCGAGATGAAGCGCCGCAAGCTGCAGCTGAAGGACGAGATCAATCGCCTGCGTGAAGGCGAGACCCTGCACTGACCGAGGTCGACCACGATCCGATCTTCCGACGCCGCGGCCTCCCCGCGGCGTCTTCGTTTTCGGCGGCACGACCGGTGAGCTCCGACCCGCGCGGCGCGGGCGGGTTGCTTCGGGTCGTCGAGCGTCACGGTGCTCGACAAGACTTTGTTCATTCCACCGTGCCACAATGTCAGTCGATCTTTCAGCCCAGGCTCCGCGACGACTTTCATGACGGCGATGAGATGAAGAGCCGACTGTGCCTCATTCACGGCGGAGACGAGGGCGATCTCGCCTATCTGCCGCGCCTGAAGGCCGAAGTTCCGGTCACGACGGTTCGTCTCGACGAAGCGACGCGCTTCGCCGACGACTTCGCCATGCCGCTGATGGTCGACGTCGATCTCGGCGACAAGGACGCGGTCGGTCGGCTCCGCGCGATTCTGCCGCCGCCGTCGGGGTGCCCGCGCCTGTTCGCGGCCGCGGTCGAGGAACGGCTGGAGCGGGTGCAGGCGGGGGTGCTCGGGGCGACGGCGCTGGTCGGGCGGCCGGTGATGGCCGAGACACTGTTGCCGATCCTGGTGCCGGTGCTGCGATCGGAGGATCTGGCGACCGACATGGGGCGGGGCACTGTGCCGGTCGACGCGCCGGGCAGCGCCTCGATCCTGGCGGCGGACGCCGCGCTCGGGGAGATGTTCTCCGCCTGCCTCACAGGCGGGCTGGTCGACGGCGACAAGCTCAGGTCGGCGAGCTCGCAGGTGTCGGGCACGATTCGCGAGGTCGGACTCGACGCGTGGATGGACACGGTGCGGCTCCATCACGGCGGCACCTATCAGCATTGCCTGCTGGTCACGGGCATCGCGGTCGGGTTCGGCACGGTGCTGACCATGGGCGCGCGCGACATCGAGCGGCTGGCGATGGCCGGGCTGATGCACGACGTCGGCAAGGCGCAGGTGCCGGTCCATCTCCTCGACAAGCCGGGGCGGCTGGAGGAGGAGGAGTTCTCGGTGATGAAGCGCCATCCCGAGCACGGGTTCGCGTTCCTGCGCCGCACCGATCCGACCCTCGATCCGAGCGTGCTCGACGCCGTGGTGCATCATCACGAGATGCTCGACGGCTCGGGCTATCCGCACGGGGTGGCGGGCGGGTCGATCCCCGATCTCACCCGGATCATGACGGTGTGCGACATCTACGGGGCGCTGGCCGAAAAGCGGGCCTACAAGGCGCCGATGGCGACGCCGGAGATCCTGTCCATCCTCGGCGGGCTCGCCGACAAGGGCAAGATCGAACGGGCGCTGGTCCGGGCGCTGGAGGCGGTGGTGACCGGCGATCACGGTCTGGTCGTCGGTTCGCGGGGGCCGGTGCGGCGGGCGAGCTGAGGCTCACGACCCGAGGAGGCCGAGGCCGCGCAGGCCGTCCCAGACGAGTTTCACCGACACGAGCGTCAGAGCGGCGAGGACGAGGCGGAAGAACAGCGCCTCGGGCAGCGCGCGCGTCAGGCGGACGCCGAGGAGGGTCGCCAGGATCGCCGGCGGAAACAGAAGCGCCATGGTCGTCAGGTTGTCGAGCGAGAGCTGACCGAGGTGCCAGTAGGGCACGAGCTTGACCGCGTTGACGACGGTGAAGAACACGGTGTTGGTGCCGGCGAAGACCAGTTTGGGCAGGTGCTGCGGCAGGACGTAGACCTGGAACGGCGGCGCGCCGGAATGCGAGACGAAACTGGTGAAGCCGGAGACCGCGCCCCAGAACAGGCCGCGCGGCAGGTCGGCCTCGCGCGCGGCGGGCGTGCGGCCGCGGGCGCGCAGGCGATCGAGGGCGAAGGCGAGGCCGATCACCCCGACCAGGAGGGTGACAGCGGCCTCGGGCACCACCGTGGCGCCGGCCCAGCCGAGCGCGATGCCGAGGACGGCGCCCGGCAGCATGACGGCCAGAATGCGACGGGAGAATTCGCGGCGCCACGCCCACAGGCCGAACCAGTCGGTGACGACGAAGATCGGCAGCAGCAGGCCGGCGGCTTGGATCGGCGAGACCGCGAGGGCGAGGACCGGCACGCCGAGCATGCCGACGATCGGCAGGCCGCCCTTGCCGAGGCCGACCAGCATCGCCGCCGGCAGAGCGGCGAGGTAGAACAGGGCATCGGGCGAGGACATCGGCGGCGGCTTTCCGGGAATGGTCGAAAGTCGTAGACGACTAGCATCTCGGCGGGGTTCCGGCGAGGCGGAAGCGGTGCGCGGTGCACACCGAAGTCGTGCTGCGGTGCGAGAAATTCCGAAATTGATCCAACGCAAGGCGGGGTGACGTGGACGGCGTAGTCGAACGTAGCATTGCGAGCCCGACGGCTCGGGTGTGAAAGCGTTCGAAGTGCCGAATTCCACGCCCCAACGGCGGGACCCGGACGGAGGAGAGCCCATGACGAGCCGTTACGCCGAAGTCTACCAGAGCTGGAAGAACGACCCGGAAGCCTTCTGGGCGGAAGCCGCGAAGGGCATCGACTGGGTGAAGCCCTGGGACAAGGTGTTCGACGCCTCGTCCGGCCCCTATGGTCGCTGGTTCGCCGGCGCCGAGATGAACACCTGCCACAACGCCGTCGATCGCCACGTGGCGAACGGCCGGGCGAACCAGGACGCGATCATCTACGACAGCCCGGTGACGGGCGTGAAGGAGAAGATCACCTACGCTCAGCTGCTCGAGCGGGTGCAGGCGACGGCGGCGGCGCTGGCCGACGTCGGCGTCGTCAAAGGCGACCGCGTCATCGTCTACATGCCGATGATTCCGGAGGCGGTGATCGCGATGCTGGCGGTGGCTCGCCTCGGCGCGATCCATTCGGTGGTGTTCGGCGGCTTCGCGCCGCGCGAGCTGTCGACCCGCATCGACGACGCCAAGCCGAAGGCGATCATCACCGCCTCGTGCGGCATCGAGGGCAAGAAGGTCCTGCCCTACAAGCCGCTGCTCGACGAGGCGATCGAACTGTCGGCCCACAAGCCGGACGCGGTGTTGCTCACCCAGCGTCCGCAGGTGACGGCCGAGCTCAAGGCGCCGCGCGACCACGATCTCGGCGCGCTCGTCGAGAAGAACAAGGGCCGCGCCGTGCCGTGCGTGCCGGTGCTCGCCACCGATCCGCTCTACATCCTCTACACCTCCGGCACGACCGGGGCGCCGAAGGGCGTGGTGCGCGACAACGGCGGCCATGCGGTGGCGCTCTACTGGACCATGAAGAACCACTACGGCATCGAGCCGGGCGAGGTGTTCTGGGCCGCCTCGGACGTGGGTTGGGTCGTCGGCCACTCCTACATCTGCTACGCGACGCTGCTCTACGGCGCGACCACCATCGTGTTCGAGGGCAAGCCGGTCGGCACGCCCGATCCGGGCACGTTCTGGCGGATCATCTCCGAGTACAAGGTCGCGGGCTTCTTCACCGCGCCGACCGCCTTCCGCGCCATCAAGAAGGAAGATCCGGACGGCGACTACCTGAAGAAGTACGACATCTCCTCGCTCCGCAACCTGTTCCTGGCCGGCGAGCGCGCCGATCCGGACACGGTGAAGTGGGCGGAAGAGAAGGTCGGCGTGCCGGTGATCGATCACTGGTGGCAGACCGAGACGGGTTGGGCGATCGCCGGCAATCCGGTCGGCCTCGGCCTCCTGCCGGTCAAACACGGTTCGCCGACGGTGCCGATGCCGGGCTACGACGTGCAGATCGTCGACGACGGCCTGCATCAGATGAAGCCGGGCGAGATGGGCTCGATCGTCATCAAGCTGCCGCTGCCGCCCTCGTGCCTGCCGACGCTGTGGAACGCCGACAAGCGGTTCGAGGACAGCTACCTCGTCGACTTCCCCGGCTACTACAAGACCGGCGACGCGGGCTACAAGGACGAGGACGGCTATCTCTTCATCATGGCGCGCACCGACGACATCATCAACGTCGCCGGTCACCGTCTGTCGACGGGCGGCATGGAGGAGGTCCTCGCCTCGCATCCGGACGTGGCCGAATGCGCTGTCATCGGCGTGCACGACGAGATGAAGGGCCAGATGCCCTGCGGCTTCGTGGTGCTGAAGGCGGGCGTGACCAAGTCGCCGGAGGACCTCGAGAAGGAGCTGGTGGCGCTGGTGCGTGCCAAGATCGGCGCGGTGGCGGCGTTCAAGGTGGCGATCACCGTCGATCGTCTGCCCAAGACCCGCTCGGGCAAGATCCTGCGCGGCACCATGCAGAAGATCGCCGACCATCAGGAATGGAACATGCCGGCGACCATCGACGACGCGTCGGTGCTCGACGAGATCGAACAGGCGATCCGCGGCCGCGGCATCGGCGTGTGAGACGTGACGGCGCGCGGGAGGCTCGGTCTCCCGCGTCCGCGAAGCTCTTCGGGGGGAGACGGAAGCCCGGTCGCCGAAAGGGGGCCGGGTTTTCTTCGTCTTCGGGCGGCGGGGCCGCGCGGAGGCGAGCGGTGTTTGTCAGCGCGCGCGGATCGGAGTAGAGGTTCGGGCGCGAACGGTGCCGGGCCCTCGGTCACCGGCGTTTCCTTGTTTCAGGTCGTCCGTCTTGATCCGCCACGTCGTCCTCTTCACCGTGCCCGACCCCGCCGATCGCGATGCCGTGGAGGCGGGACTGCGCATCCTCGAGCGCAATCCGCATGCGCTGCGGCTCGAGGTGCGGCCCAATCTGCGGCGGGACTCGTGGTCGAACGAGATCGACTTCGTGGTCTACGGCGAGTTCGCCGACGAGACCGCGCTCGACGCCTACAAGGCGCACCCGACCTACACCGCCTCGATCGAGGCGGTGCGGCCGAAGCGCGGCGTGCGGGTGGCGGCGGACTTCCGGATCGACTGATCAGTCGAGCCGCGCCAGAACCGCATCGACCTCGTCCGCCGTCGTGGCGAAGGAGGCGACGAAGCGCCACAGCTTCTCGCCCTCGGCCGGGCGATCCTCGGGCGTGAGCGCGGCCACCGACCAGTCGTGGAAGCGGACACCGGCGTCGTGGAGGCGGCGGGCGACGTCGGGACGCATCGTCACGAAGACCTCGTTGGCCTCGGGCGCCCAGGCGAGGGCGGCCTCGCGCTTGGCCGCGAGACCGGCGGCGAGGCGGTCGGCCATGGCGTTGGCGTGGGTGGCGAGGGCGAGCCAATGGCCGTCGTCGAGCCAGGCGAGATACTGGGCGGCGATCAGGCGCTGCTTGGCGACCAGCTGGCCGGCGCGCTTGCGCAGGAAGGCGAGGGTGTCGCGCTTCGAGACGTCGAACAGCACGACCGCCTCGGCCATCAGGCAGCCGCCCTTGGTGCCGCCGAAGGACATCACGTCGACACCGGCCCTCCAGGCGAGATCGGCGGGGGCGCAGCCGAGACGGGCGACGGCGTTGGCGAAGCGGGCGCCGTCGAGGTGAACCGCCATGGCCCGCGACTTCGCGACGGCGGCGAGGGCGGCGATCTCGGCCGGGGCGTAGAGCAGGCCGTATTCGTTGGGCGAGGTGAGCGACAGCACCGACAGCGTGCCGTGATGGAGGCCCTGCGGGGTCTCGTCGAGGCGGCGGGCGAGGTCGGTCGCCTCCAGCCTGCCGCGTCGGCCGGGCAGACGCAGGGTGCGAGCGCCGGAGAAGAACTCGGGGGCGCCGCATTCGTCGACCGCGAGATGGGCCTCCTCGTGGGCGACGACCGCGCCCCAGGGCGGGGTGAAGGCGGCGACGGAGAGGGCGTTGGCGGCGGTGCCGGTGGCGACCAGGAAGACGGCGACCTCGCGCTCGAACAGCTCGGCGAGACGCGCCTCCAGGCGGCGGGTGAGATCGTCGGCGCCGTAGGCGGGGAGGGTCCCGGCACGTCCGGCGGCGAGGAGGGCGGCGAGAACCGGTTCGGAGGCTCCCGCCCAGGTGTCGGAGGAAAAGGTCATCGCGGGGTCTCCTCGGGGCGCCGCCGCTCGGAGCGGGGCGCCCGGATTGCGGGCAGAAGGCGCGGCAGGTTGCCACGGCGGGGGCCATGTTTCACGCCTCTTCTGCGGCGCGGCGGCGGCGGGGCGACGCGGATTCGGGCAACCGGCTCGAGAAAACGGCAAAGCGGCGGAAATGCGCCACTTGCGAGGCGTTCGAAATTCTGCGATGTTCCGGTCGGACGAAATAGGACAGCTTTATTGACCTATTTCTTCCGAAAGACGGAAAGACGGCCGAAAACGGCCGTTCTCGTGGGTTCCCGGCGCGGTGGTCTCGGCCTCGCGCACCCAGGATCGTGGCCTCGGTCGGTCGAACGGCCCGAGGTTTGCGAGTGAGGGAGCCCCGAATGCCCGGCCCGCGAAGGCGGCCGTTCCCGACTGCCTCCGCTCCGGCGGCGGCGAGGAGGGGCGGCGGCCCTGCGGGTCTCGACGTGTCGAATCGTCGCGCTTCGAGCGTGACGCAAATCACGAGGATGGATCCAATGGAACGGATCGCGTCGGAAGGTCCCCTGAGCATGCCGGTCGAAGACGGCTCGACCGAGGTTTCGCTCGGCGCGTCGGCGTCGAGCGCGCGCACGGCGAACTCCGCTCTGCCCCAGGCGCAGGGCATGTTCGATCCGGCCGAGAACCGTGACGCCTGCGGCGTCGGGTTCGTCGCCGACATCAAGGGCCGCAAGAGCCACGCGATCGTCAAGGACGCGCTCTACGTGCTCGAGAACCTCGAGCACCGCGGCGCGGTCGGCGCCGACCCGCTGATGGGCGACGGCGCGGGCATCCTCGTGCAGATCCCGCACGCGTTCTTCGCCGAAGAGTGCGCGAAGCTCGGCTTCACCCTGCCCGAGCCCGGCTCCTACGCCATCGGCCAGCTGTTCCTGCCGCGCGACGAGGCCGAGCGCCGCCGCGCGATCGAGATCGTCGAGCAGGCGATCGCCGCCGAAGGCCTCCAGCTGCTCGGCTGGCGCGACGTGCCGGTCGACAACTCCAAGCTCTCCGAGGGCGTCAAGGCGACCGAGCCGGTCCATGCCCAGGTGTTCGTCGCCTGCGCCGGGGCCCAGGTCGACAACGACGCGTTCGAGCGGCGCATCTACATCGCCCGCAAGCTCCTGTCCGGCAACGTCTACGAGGCGGACTGGAACGGCGCGACCAAGCGCGATCTCGACAGCTTCTACGTGGTGTCGTTCTCCAGCCGCACCATCGTCTACAAGGGCATGTTCCTGAGCTATCAGGTCGCGGCCTACTATCCCGACCTTCACGACGCGCGGTTCGTGTCGGCGCTGGCGCTCGTCCATCAGCGCTTCTCGACCAACACCTTCCCGTCGTGGAAGCTCGCCCATCCCTACCGGATGGTCGCCCACAACGGCGAGATCAACACGCTGCGCGGCAACGTCAACTGGATGTACGCGCGCCAGGCGACCACGACCTCGAAGCTGTTCGGCGACGAGATCGAGAAGATCTGGCCGATCTCCTACGAGGGTCAGTCGGACACCGCCTGCTTCGACAACGCGCTCGAGTTCCTGCTGCGCGGCGGCTACTCGCTGCCGCACGCGGTGATGACGCTCATCCCCGAGGCGTGGGCCGGCAACGACGTCATGGACGACGAGCGCAAGGCCTTCTACGAGTACCATGCCGCGATCATGGAGCCGTGGGACGGACCGGCGGCGGTGTGCTTCACCGACGGCCGCGCCATCGGTGCCACGCTCGACCGCAACGGCCTGCGCCCGGCCCGCTACATCGTCACCGACGACGACCGCGTCATTCTCGCCTCCGAGTCCGGCACGCTGCCGATCCCGGAAGAGAAGATCGTCGCCAAGCTGCGTCTGCAGCCGGGCAAGATGCTGTTGATCGACATGGAGGCGGGTCGCATCGTCTCCGACGACGAGATCAAGCACACCATCGCGTCGGCTCACCCCTACGCGCAGTGGATCGACGAGACCCAGCTGGTGCTCGAGGATCTGCCGCCGGTGTCGGCGCGCGCGCCCAAGACGCTGGAGTCCCTGCTCGATCTGCAGCAGGCCTTCGGCTACACCCAGGAGGATCTCAAGGTCCTGCTGCCTCCGATGGCCGTCACCGGCCAGGAGGCGATCGGCTCGATGGGCACCGACACGCCGATCTCGGTGCTGTCGGACAAGTCGAAGCTGCTCTACACCTACTTCAAGCAGAACTTCGCCCAGGTCACCAACCCGCCGATCGATCCGATCCGCGAGGAGCTGGTGATGAGCCTCGTGTCGTTCATCGGCCCGCGGCCGAACCTGTTCGACCTCGAGGGTTCGGAGGCGCAGAAGCGTCTCGAGGTGCGTCAGCCGATCCTCACCAACGAGGATCTGGAGAAGATCCGCACCATCGGCGACGTCGAGGGCGCGGGCTTCAAGTCGATCACCATCGACATCACCTATCCGGCGGCCAACGGCGCGGCCGGCATGCGTCCGGCCCTCGACGCGATCTGCGTCCAGGCGGAAGCGGCCGTGCGCATCTCGGCGACGGGGCAGGTCTACAACATCATCGTGCTGTCCGACCGCATGGTCGGGCGCGAGCGCATCGGCATTCCGGCGCTGCTCGCCACCGCCGCCGTGCATCATCACCTGATCCGCAAGGGGCTGCGCACCCGCGCCGGTCTGGTGGTGGAGACGGGCGAGGCGCGCGAGGTGCATCACTTCGCGCTGCTCGCCGGCTACGGCGCCGAGGCGATCAACCCCTATCTCGCCTTCGACACGCTGATCGCGATGAAGGGCCAGTTCCCGGAGAGCGTCGACGAGCACGAGATCGTCTATCGCTACATCAAGTCGATCGGCAAGGGACTGCTCAAGGTCATGTCCAAGATGGGCATCTCGACCTATCAGTCCTATTGCGGCGCCCAGATCTTCGACGCGGTCGGCCTCAAGGCGGACTTCGTGAAGCAGTACTTCTTCGGCACCGCGACCAAGATCGAGGGCATCGGGCTCGAGCAGATCGCCAAGGAGACGGTGGAGCGTCACCGCTCGGCGTTCGGCGCCGATCCGGTGCTGGCGAACCTGCTCGACATCGGCGGCGAATACGCCCAGCGCATGCGCGGCGAGGCCCACGTGTGGACGGCCGGCGTCATCGCCGGGCTGCAGCACGCGGTGCGTCACGCCTCGTTCGAGAAGTTCCAGGCGGAGTTCTCCAAGCCGATCGACGAGCAGAGCGAGCGACTGACCACCATCCGTGGCCTGTTCCGCATCAAGTCGGCCGAGGAGATCGGGCGCACCCCGGTGCCGCTCGAGGAGGTCGAACCGGCGGCGGCGATCGTCAAGCGCTTCGCCACCGGCGCGATGTCCTACGGCTCGATCTCGCGCGAGGCCCACACCACGCTCGCCATCGCCATGAACCGCATCGGCGGCCGGTCGAACACCGGCGAGGGCGGTGAAGAGGCCGATCGCTTCGTGCCGATGGCCAACGGCGACAGCATGCGTTCGGCGATCAAGCAGGTCGCCTCGGGCCGCTTCGGCGTCACCACCGAGTATCTGGTCAACTCCGATCAGATGCAGATCAAGATGGCGCAGGGTGCCAAGCCCGGCGAAGGCGGTCAGCTGCCCGGCCACAAGGTCGACGCGGTGATCGGCAAGGTCCGTCACGCCACTCCCGGCGTGCAGCTGATCTCGCCGCCGCCGCATCACGACATCTACTCGATCGAAGACCTCGCGCAGCTGATCTTCGACCTGAAGAACGTCAACCCGGCCGCGGAAGTGTCGGTGAAGCTCGTCTCGGAAGTCGGTGTCGGCACGGTCGCCGCCGGCGTCGCCAAGGCGCGCGCCGACCACATCACCATCTCCGGCTTCGAGGGCGGCACGGGCGCGTCCCCGCTCACCTCGATCAAGCACGCGGGCAGCCCGTGGGAGATCGGTCTGGCCGAGACCCAGCAGACGCTGGTGGTCAACGGCCTGCGCTCGCGCGTCCAGCTCCAGGTGGACGGCGGCGTGCGCACGGGTCGTGACGTTCTGGTCGGCGCGCTGCTCGGGGCGGACGGCTTCGGCTTCGCCACGGCGCCGCTGATCGCGGCGGGCTGTCTGATGATGCGCAAGTGTCATCTCAACACCTGCCCGGTCGGCATCGCCACCCAGGACCCGGTGCTGCGCAAGCGCTTCCTCGGCGCGCCGGAGCACGTGATCAACTACTTCTTCTTCATCGCGGAAGAAGTGCGTCGTCTCCTCGCCGAGCTCGGTTTCCGCAGCCTGGAAGAGGTGATCGGCCGCACCGACATCCTCGACAAGAACAAGTCGATCCAGCACTGGAAGGCCAAGGGGCTCGACTTCTCGCGGCTGTTCCACATGCCGAAGGCGGCGGCGACGGAGCTGCGGCACACCATGCTGCAGTCGCATCCGATCGACGACGTGCTCGACCGCAAGCTGATCGCGGAGGCCGCTCCCGCCCTCGAGGCGAAGCAGCCGGTGCGCATCGAGACCGGGGTCATCAACGTCAACCGTTCGGTCGGCGCGATGCTGTCGGGCGAGGTGGCCAAGCGGTTCGGTCACGCCGGTCTGCCGGAGGACACGATCCACGTCACCCTCACCGGCACGGCGGGTCAGTCGTTCGGTGCGTGGGCGGCGCGCGGCGTCACGCTCGAGCTGATCGGCGACGCCAACGACTACGTCGGCAAGGGCCTGTCGGGCGGCCGTCTGGTCGTCAAGCCGAACCCGGCGTCCCGGATCGTGCCGGAGACCTCGATCATCGTCGGCAACACCGTGCTGTACGGGGCGATCGAGGGCGAGTGCTACTTCCGGGGGCTGGCCGGCGAGCGCTTCGCGGTCCGCAACTCGGGTGCCATCGCGGTGGTCGAGGGCGTGGGCGACCACGGCTGCGAGTACATGACCGGCGGCATCGTCGTGGTGCTGGGGCAGACCGGCCGCAACTTCGGCGCCGGCATGTCGGGCGGCATCGCCTACGTGCTCGACGAGGACGGCACCTTCTCCAAGCGCGTCAACCTCGCCATGGTCGATCTCGAGCCGGTTCCGGAAGAGGACATCCTGCTCGAGAAGCTGCACCACCAGGGCGGCGACCTCGACTTCAAGGGGCGGGTCGACGTCTCCGGCGACATGACGCGCCACGACGACGAGCGGCTGTGGCAGCTCATCTCCAGCCATCTCCACTGGACCGGCTCGGCCCGGGCCAAGGAGATCCTGGAGCACTGGGAGGTGTTCCGGCCGAAGTTCGTCAAGGTGATGCCGGTCGAGTACCGCAAGGCGCTCGAGAAGATGAAGCAGAGCCGTCAGGCGGCCGAGTGATCCTCGGCTTCGGGTGAGTTTCGAGGGTCGGCCGCGGCCGACCCTCGAGGATGAGACAACTCCCGGCGACGATCGCCCTCGACATCCGGCGCGAAGGACGCGCCCGAGCGGTGGATCGGCGGACCGGACAGGATCAGCGAACGGAGTGACACCGATGGGTAAGGTCACCGGCTTTCTCGAGTACGACCGGCAGGAACTGAAGTATCAGCCCGCCGCCGACCGCATTCGCCACTACAGGGAATTCACCCTGCCGCTCGGCGAGGCCGACGTGCAGCGGCAGGCGGCGCGCTGCATGGAATGCGGCGTGCCCTATTGCCACCGCGGCTGCCCGGTCAACAACCAGATCCCCGACTGGAACGATCTGGTCTACGACGGCGACTACGAGACGGCGTCGAAGAACCTGCACACCACCAACAACTTCCCCGACTTCACCGGCCGGATCTGCCCGGCTCCGTGCGAGGCGGCCTGCACGCTCAACCTGTTCGACGCGCCGGTGACCATCAAGACCATCGAGGCGACGATCTCGGAGACGGCGTGGGAGAAGGGGTGGCTGCAGCCCGAACCGGCCAAGGTCAAGACGGGCAGGAAGGTCGCGATCGTCGGCGCCGGTCCGGCGGGTCTGGCCGCCGCCCAGCAGCTCGCCCGCGTCGGCCACGAGGTCCACGTCTACGAGAAGAACGCCAAGGCCGGTGGCCTGCTGCGCTACGGCATCCCCGACTTCAAGCTCGACAAGGGCGTGGTCGAGCGTCGCGTCCAGCAGCTCGTCGCCGAGGGCGTGATCTTCCACTACAACGTCACCGTCGGTCTCGACGTGTCGGCGGCCGAGCTCCAGGCCGGTCACGACGCGGTGCTGCTCACGGGCGGCGCCGAGAAGCCCCGCGATCTGCCCGCGTCGGGGCGTCAGCTCGGCGGCGTGCACTTCGCCATGGAGTTCCTGCCGCAGCAGAACCGTCGTGTCTCGGAGGAGTCGCTCGGCGAAGCGGCGCCGATCCTGGCGGGCGGCAAGCACGTCGTGGTCATCGGCGGCGGCGACACCGGCTCGGACTGCATCGGCACCTCGGTGCGGCAGGGCGCCTTGTCGGTGACCCAGCTCGAGATCATGCCGCGTCCGCCCGAGAAGGAGGACAAGCTCGCCACGTGGCCGAACTGGCCGATCAAGCTTCGGACCTCGTCGAGCCACGAAGAGGGCGCGGAGCGGATGTTCGGCGTGACGGCGACGAAGTTCGAGGGCGTCGACGGCCGGGTGAAGGAAGTGCACATCGCGCAGGTGGACGCCAAGTTCCAGCCGATCGCCGGCACCGAACAGGTGCTCAAGGCCGATCTGGTCCTCTTGGCGATGGGCTTCGTCTCGCCGGTGCACGAGGGCATGATCGATGCGCTCGGCGTGGCCAAGGACGGGCGCGGCAACGTCGCGGCCAACGAGGACGACTATCGCACCTCGATCCCGAAGGTCTACGCGGCGGGCGACATGCGTCGCGGCCAGAGCCTCGTGGTGTGGGCGATCCGCGAGGGCCGTCAGGCGGCGCGGGCGATCGACCTCGACCTGATGGGCAAGACCGTCCTGCCGCGCTGATCGTTCGGTGACGATGGGTTTCGGCGGCGCGTCCCGGCAACGGGGCGCGCCGTCGGCGTTTCGGGGGGCTTC
>JBEOKB010000277.1:0-9192 GCA_040275425.1 Siculibacillus sp.
GCTCGGGGCGATCGGTCCGGGCGGGAGCGATGCGGCCGGGACGGCGCCGGGGGCGATCGCGCCGCAGGGACGGTGAGGATCAGGCGGAGGCGGCGGCGTGGGCGAGAACGGCGACGCGAATCGCCGAGGCGAGATTGCGCTCGGGTGATCGGGCACCGTCGATTTCGGCGATCAGAGCGGCGAGCGGCACGCCGCGAAGCGCGGCCATGCGGTCGACGGCGGCCCAGAACTCCGGTTCAAGGGCGACGGACGTGCGATGGCCGGCGATGGTCATGGAGCGTTTTTCCATGAGACCCTCCCTCGTTCGACCGCCGGTCAGGGGCAACCGGCGTGGCCTTGCGGGATCCGGGGCGATCTCTGGGGCTCCGGACCCTCGATCGTCGCGACGGCGCGCGCTCGCGCGGTCGGTCGCGGTGTCCCTCCGGCTCTCCCCGCGGGGATCAGTCGTCGGAGGGAGGCGGAGGAGCGTCGGCGACGAGGCGGTGAGCCTCGAGACGGCGGGCCTCCAGGGCGGCGATCTCGGTCGTCGCCTCTCGTTCGGCGCGGGTGCGCCCGTGCAGGATGCGGTTTCGTTCGGCGCGACGGCGGTCCTCGTCGCGGGAGCGGGCCTTGCGGGCCTTCGAGAGGGAGAGGATGTCGGCCATCGTCGCCTCCTCGCCGAGCCTACTTCTTGCGGAACTTGTCGAGCGACACGACGGTGGCGCCGGTCTCGGCCGGCGGGGTCGCGACCGGATCGGCGGTCGGCGGCGCGGGCTCCTCGGGCGGCGGCGGCGGGGTCTCGGCCTTGGGGGCGACCGGGATGACCGACGGCTCGACCGGCACCAGACGCGGCGCGTCGGCGGCGGGCTCGGCCGCCTCGCCCTCGGTGATCACCTCGAACTGGAGGCCGAACTCGACCGAGGGGTCGACGAAGCCCTTGACCGCGTTGAAGGGGACGTGCAGCCGCTCGGGAATGCCGGAGAAGGACAGGCCGACGTCGAAATAGGTCTCGGTGACCTCGAGATCCCAGAACTGGTGCTGGAGAACGATGGTCATCTCGGTCGGGTAGCGCTGGCGCAGACGGTTCGACAGGCGCACGCCGGGATGGCGGGTGTCGAAGGAGACGTAGAAGTGGTGCTCGCCGGGCAGGCCGGTCTTCAGCACTTCGGTCAAGACCTTGCGGACGACGCCGCGCAGGGCATCCTGAACAAGTACGTCGTAGCGGATGAGATCCTGCGTCATGCGTCTCGTGCTCGGGTCCGTGGTCCTGGGGTCGTCCCGGGTGTCGTCCAGAGAGGCGGTCGGCGGAGAGCGCCGTCGCTCCGATCCTCGGCCGCCCGTTCGGCGAGGCGCGGAAGAGAAAGTGAGGGCTTCTGTTGCCAGGTGCCCCCGAACCCCGCCTAGACGCTGCTACACGTCAGGACTTTGAGACCGGAGTCAGAAACCGCTCACGCGGCCACTGCAACCGGAGCATAGTTGTCGTTGGCAACTATAGTTTTGACCCGATGACGGCGGTATCATGCCGGGTAAAAGACCAGTCTTTACACCCTCGTCGATCCTAGTTCGCCCCCGCCGGAACCCATGGGCGACCATGGGCTCGGGTGGAGGCGCCGGGTACTGCCCCCGGGTCCGATAGGCTTATTACACCGTTCGTTTATCACCATAGCCGCCTTGCGACGGCCCTCCCAATATAGGTCACGGCGCGGGCGGGGGAAAGACCCCGAGGGGAAAAGTCCCAAGAGGTCGCACCTCGCTCACGAACCGTCGGCGACGACGGCCGCCCAACGGTCCTCGACGGCGGGGGGCACGCCGGCCGGGGCGGCGGGGCGAACCCAGCGGGCGAGAAGGGCCGCGACGGCGCGTGGCGCGCGAAAGGGGCGGGGCTGCCGCTGGGCGGCGATCATCAGGGCTGCTTCGCGCATGGCGGATCCTCCGGTCGTCGAGGCCGGCGCACCATCTGCGACCGGCCGTTCTCCTCGCGCGACGAACGGGCTCGCCGTCGCCGTTCAACTCTGCTCGAGCCGGATTGATCAGACAAACGAAAAGAACTAACCTCCCATGTCAGAAAATCTGATTTATCGCGGAGGCGCGGCGATGAATGACATGGACGGGGACGTCGGAGGTCCGGCCTTCGCCGGCGCGGCGATGCTGGAAATAGACCTGTTGAAGACCTTCGCGGCGGTGTCGCGGACCGGATCGTTCAGCCGGGCGGCGCAGGCGGTGTTCCGCACGCCGTCGGCGGTGTCGATGCAGATGAAGCGGCTCGAGGAGATCGTCGGGCGACCGTTGTTCGCCAAGGACGGGCGCAACGTGGTGTTCACCGACGCGGGCGACGCGCTGCTCGGCTACGCCCGGCGCATTCTGCGGCTCAACGACGAGGCGCTGGCGCGGTTCCACTGCGCCGACACGGCCGGGGTGGTGCGGCTCGGCACGCCGGACGACTACGCCACGCGCTTCCTGCCGCTGATCCTCGCCCGATTCGCCGCCTCGCATCCGCTGGTGCAGGTCGACGTGGACTGTCGGCCGAGTTCGGAACTGGCGGTGCGGCTGGAGGCGGGGCAGCTCGACATCGCGCTGGTCAGCGCCGGGCTCGGCTGCACGATCCCGCTCACCGGCACGATCGTGCATCGGGAGAAGCTGGTGTGGGCGGGGGTGCGCCACGGCGAGGCGCATCTGCGGCGGCCGCTGCCGTTGGCGGTGTCGGGAACGACGTGCTCCTGGCGCACCAAGGCGCTGGAGGCGCTCGACGCCATGGGGCTCGCCTACCGGGTCGCCTATTCGAGCCAGCACTACGTCGGGCAGATCGCGGCGGTGTTGGCGGATCTGGCGGTGGCGCCGCTGCCGCGCAACGTGATCGAGGGCGATCTGGTGCCGATCGACGAGCGCATCCTGCCGCCGATCGGCCACTACGAGATCCAGATGATGCGCTCGGCGCGGGCGAACGGGGCGGCGGTCGACGCGCTCGCCGGGCACATCGTGTCGAGCTTCCGCGAGGAGCCGGCCGCGGCCCGGGAGCGCGCGGCGGCGGAGTAGGCGCCGAATATTTGATGTGGACGGGCGGTGTGTTCGATCGCAACGGCCACGAGATGTGGTAGGTCGAGGACCTGAGACGGCGTCTCCCGCGCGAACGAGGACCGGCCCCCGTGAAGCAGTATCTCGACCTGATGCGGCGCATCCGCGACGAGGGCGTCACCAAGAGCGATCGCACCGGCACCGGCACGCGCTCGGTGTTCGGCCATCAGATGCGGTTCGATCTGGCGCGGGGCTTTCCGGTCGTCACCACCAAGAAGCTGCATCTGAAGTCGATCGTCCACGAACTGCTGTGGTTCCTGCGCGGCGACACCAACATCGCCTATCTGAAGGACAACGGCGTCTCCATCTGGGACGAGTGGGCGGACGAGAACGGGGATCTCGGGCCGGTCTACGGGCATCAATGGCGGTCGTGGCCGAAGCCGGACGGCGGCACCATCGATCAGATCGCCGAGGTGCAGGAGGCGATCCGGCGGACGCCCGACAGTCGGCGGCTGATCGTGTCGGCGTGGAACCCGGCCGACGTGCCGAAGATGAAGCTGCCACCCTGCCACATGATGTTCCAGTTCTACGTGGCCGAGGGGCGGCTCTCCTGCCAGCTCTATCAGCGCTCGGCCGACGTGTTCCTGGGGGTGCCGTTCAACATCGCCTCCTACGCGCTCCTGACGATGATGATGGCGCAGGCGACCGGGCTCGAGGCGGGCGACTTCGTCCACACGCTCGGCGACGCCCATCTCTATCTCAATCATCTCGACCAGACCGAGACGCAGCTCGCCCGCGAGCCGCGCGCGCTGCCGACGATGCGGATCGATCCGTCGATCCGCGACGTGTTCGACTTCCGCTTCGAGCACTTCGAACTCGTCGACTACGATCCCCATCCCCACATCAAGGCGCCGGTGGCGGTGTGAGGCGAGACATGACCGCGACGATCCGATCCGCGCGGCCGGGCGAGGCCGGTCTGGTGCTCTCCTTCGTGCGGAAACTCGCCGCCTACGAGAAGCTCGAGCACGAGGTCGAGGCGACCGAGGAGAAGCTCGACGCGGCGCTGTTCCGCGAGAATCCGCGCGTCTTCTGCGACTTCGTCGAGGAGGGGGGCGTGCCGGTCGGCTTCGCCCTGTGGTTCTACAACTACTCGACCTTCAAGGGGCGGCACGGGATCTATCTCGAGGACGTGTTCGTCGATCCGGGCGTGCGCGGGCGCGGCTACGGCAAGGCGCTCCTGGTCAACCTCGCCCGGCGCTGCGTCGCGGAAGGGTTGGGGCGGTTCGAGTGGTGGGTGCTCGACTGGAACGCGCCGTCGATCGCGTTCTATCGCTCGCTCGGGGCGGTGCCGATGGACGCGTGGACGGTGATGCGGGTGAGCGGAGACGCGCTCGATCGGCTGGCCGGCGAGGAGACGGCGGCATGAGCGAGCCGGAGATCGTCGTGGTGGTGGCGGCGGCGCGGAACGGGGTGATCGGCCGCGACGGCGATCTGCCGTGGCGGATCTCGTCCGATCTCAAGCATTTCAAGGCGACGACCATGGGTCTGCCGATGATCATGGGTCGGCGCACCTGGGCCTCGATCGGCAAGGCGCTGCCGGGGCGGACGACGATCGTGGTCAGTCGCGATCCGGCGTTCGCGGCGGAGGGCGCGCTGACGGCGACCTCGCTCGAGGCGGCGCTCGATCGGGCGCGCGCGGTGGCGGCGGCGAGCGGGGCGGGAGTGATCGCGGTGGTCGGCGGCGGTGAGATCTATCGGCAGGCGCTGGCCTCGGCGGATCGGATCGAACTGACCGAAGTGGACCTCGAGCCACCGCTCGCGGGCGCGGTGACGTTCCCCGCGCTCGATCCGGCCGAATGGGTCGAGACGGCGCGGGTGGCGGGCGCGCGCGGCGCGAAGGACGAAGCCGACTTCGCCTTCGTCACGCTACGGCGGCGACGCTGAGGGGGCGTTCACCATCGGCGGCGACGGGCGGGTCCGGGCGGCCTTTCTCGGGGGGCGTCCGTTGAAACGGCCCGACCGGATACCTATAAACCGATGAGTTGTCCGCAGAACGGCGGCGAAGGGTGCGATTCGCGCGGCTCTCGCCTCGATTTCCGCGGCACGGTACACGAGGAAACGACATGCCTTGGAGCAACCAGAACGGCGGCGGCGGCTGGAAGGGCGGGGGAGGCGGACCGTGGGGTCAGCCTCCGCGCGGTCCCTCGGGCGGCGGCGGCAACCAGCCCCCCGATCTCGAGGAACTGCTGCGCAAGAGCCAGGAACAGATCCGCAGCTGGCTGCCGGGCAACGGCGGCGGTGCCGGATCGGGCGGCGGGCTCGGCCTCAAGGGCATCGGGCTCGCGGCGGTGGCGGGCGTGGCGCTGTGGCTCCTGACCGGCTTCTACCGGGTCGAGCCGGACGAACTCGGCGTCGAGCTGGTGCTCGGGCGGGTGACGTCGCAGACCACGCCGGGCCTGAACTACAACGTTCCCTATCCGCTCGGAACCGTCTTCACGCCCAAGGTGCTGGCGGTGCGCGAGTTGTCGGTCGGTCAGCGCGAGGGCGACACCGGCCGCGGGATGCCGGGTCGCGACGTGCCGGACGAGAGCCTGATGCTCACCGGCGACGAGAACATGATCGACGTCTCGTTCAAGGTGCAGTGGAACGTCAAGGACGCCAAGTCCTATCTGTTCAACATCCAGAATCCGGAAGCGACCGTGAAGGCGGTGGCCGAGAGCGCGATGCGCGAAGTGGTCGGCCGCAACACGATCGAGAACATTCTGACCGAGAACCAGCGCCGCATCGAACACGACGTGCGCCAGCTGATGCAGAAGACCCTCGACGACTATCAGTCGGGTGTCGAGATCCGCTTGGTCAACATGTACAAGGTCAATCCGCCGACGCAGGTCATCGACGCGTTCCGCGACGTGCAGGCGGCGCGCATCGACGCCGAGCGTCTGCAGAACGAGGCGCAGAGCTACGCCAACAAGATCGTGCCGGAAGCGCGCGGCGCGGCGGCCTCGGTCACGGCCCAGGCCTCGGCCTACAAGCGCCGCATCGTCGAAGAGGCGCGCGGTCAGGCCGATCGCTTCACGGCGATGCTGGCGGAATACAAGCAGGCGCCCGAAGTGACGCGCGAACGGCTCTATCTCGAGACGATGGAGCGGGTGTTCGGCGGCATGGACAAGGTGATCGTCGACCAGGGCAAGGGCGAGGGGGCGATTCAGCCGTTCCTGCCGCTCGATCAACTCACGCGCAAGCCGCGCACCGGAGGCCAGCCATGAAGACCGGATTTTTCGGCCTCGCCGGCATCGTGGTGGTGGCTCTCGTCGCCGTCCTCGCCGGATCGGCGTTCATCGTCTCTCCGACCACCCAGGCGCTGGTGCTCCAGTTCGGCCAGGTGCGGCGGGCGGTGGTGGAGCCGGGGATCTACTTCAAGATCCCGTTCGTCCAGAACGTCGAGTATCTCGACAAGCGCATCCTCGACATCGATCTCGATCCGCAGGAGCTGATCGCAGCCGATCGCAAGCGGCTCGTGGTCGACGCCTTCGCGCGCTACAAGATCGTCGATCCGGTGCAGTTCTATCAGTCGGTGCGGACGGTGGCGGGCGGCAATCAGCGCCTCAACACCTTCGTGTCGTCGTCGGTGCGCGCGGTGCTCGCCGATGCCGCCTTCTCGGAGGTGGTGCGCGACGATCGCGCCGGGCTGATGGAGAAGATCCGCACCCAGGTCGACGGCGAGGCCAAGGGCATCGGCGTGGCCATCGTCGACGTCAAGCTGCGTCGGGCCGATCTGCCGCAGAAGAATTCGGAAGCGGTGTTCAGCCGCATGCAGACCGAGCGGCAGCGCGAGGCGACCGAACTGCGCGCCAAGGGCGCGGAGGAGAGCCAGCGCATCCGCGCCAAGGCCGAGGCCGAACGCGAGATCCTTCTCGCCGAGGCGGGCCGCGACGCGGAACGGGCGCGCGGCGACGGCGATGCCGAGCGCATCAAGATCTTCGCCGAGGCCTTCGGCAAGGACGCCGACTTCTTCGCCTTCTGGCGGTCGATGCAGGCCTACGAGACGTCGCTGAAGGGCTCGGACACCCGGGTTCTGATCTCGCCGCGCTCGTCGGAGTTCTTCCGCTATCTCACCGATCCCAACGGCGGTGCGGCGGCGGCGGCCGGGGCGAAGTGAGGCGATGGAGGGGACGGGCGCGAGCGACTTCGTCGTGGCGATCGGGCTCGTTCTCGCCCTCGAGGGCGCCCTCTACGCGGCGGCGCCGCGGTTCATGAAGTCTCTCCTCGAACAGGCTCGCCTGATCGAGGAGAGTGCGTTCCGCACCGGAGGCGTGGTGGCCCTGGCGGCCGGCGTGCTCCTGGTGTGGCTGGTGCGCGGCTGAGAGGCGTCGCCTCGCGCACGCGTGATCGCGGGCCGTCGCGTTTCGGCCCGAATCTCGTTCTCATCTCAGCCGACGACGAACAGGGTTCGGGACGGGAGCGCGAGGTGCTGCTCCGACCGGACACCGAGAAACGAGGGACGGCGCCCGTGACGCAGCATCGAGCAGGTACGGCAATTTCGGTTCGCATCGCGCGTCTGGCGGTGGCGGCGACGTTGATGGTGGGCGCGGCCGGGCTTCCGGCCCTGGCGGGCGCGCCGACGGCGGCGGGGCCGACCTCGGTCGCCGACCTCGCCGAGGGGCTGCTCGACGCGGTGGTCAACATCTCGACCTCGCAGACGGCGACGGCGCCGGAGCGTCAGATCCCGCTGCCCAAGGCGCCGGACGGTTCGCCGCTGCAGGAGTTCTTCGACGAGTTCTTCAAGAACCACAACAAGAACGGCGGGCCGGGCGGGGCGCCGCGCAAGATCCAGTCGCTCGGCTCGGGCTTCGTGATCGAGGCCGAGGGGCTGATCGTCACCAACAATCACGTGATCGACGGCGCCGACGAGATCACCGCCAACTTCTCCGACGGCTCCAAGCTCAAGGCCGAGGTGGTCGGGCGCGACAAGAAGACCGATCTGGCGCTCCTGCGCGTCAAGCCTGCGAAGCCGCTCAAGGCGGTGAAGTTCGGCGACAGCGACAAGGCGCGGGTCGGCGACTGGGTGATGGCGATCGGCAATCCGTTCGGCTTCGGCGGCTCGGTGACGGTCGGCATCGTGTCGGCGCGCAATCGCGACATCAACTCCGGTCCCTACGACAACTTCATTCAGACCGACGCGGCGATCAACAAGGGCAACTCCGGAGGCCCGCTGTTCGACATGTACGGCGACGTGGTCGGCATCAACACCGCCATCGTCTCGCCGACCGGCGGGTCGATCGGCATCGGCTTCGCGGTGCCGTCCAAGACGGCGATCGCGGTGATCGAGCAGCTCAAGCAGTTCGGCGAGACCCGGCGCGGCTGGCTCGGCGTGCGCATCCAGGCGGTGACCGAGGATCTGGCCGAGGGGCTCGGTCTCAAGGAGCCGAAGGGCGCGCTGGTCGCCGGCATCACCGAGAAGGGCCCGGCCGAGAAGGCGGGGATCCAGGCGGGCGACGTCATCGTCAGGTTCGACGGGCGCGACGTGCCGAACGTGCGCGAGCTGCCGCGCATGGTCGCCGATACGCCGATCTCCAAGGACGTCGACGTGGTGGTGCTGCGCAAGGGCAAGGAGATCTCGGTCAAGGTGGCGCTCGGCCGTCTCGAGGAGGGCGAGAAGCTCGCCGCCGCCGAGAAGTCGGGCAAGCCCGACGCCACGCCGGTGCCGACCGCGCCCAAGGTGGCGGGGCTCACGCTGGCGCCGCTCGACGCCGCGACCCGGGCCCGGTTCAAGATCAAGGACGCGGTCGCCAAGGGCGTGGTGGTGACCGAGGTCGAGCCGAACTCCTCGGCGGCCGAGAAGCGGATCGTTCCGGGCGACACCATTCTCGAGGTCGGTCAGGAAGAGGTGAAGACGGCCGAGGACGTCGCCAAGCGGCTCGAGGCGCTGAAGAAGGACGGTCGCAAGCGCCCGCTCCTGCTCATCGCGAGCTCGGAAGGCGAAATGCGGTTCGTGACCATCGCGGTGGAGTGATCCGCCCGGACGGCATCGAGACGAGAGGCGGCGTCGGAGCGATCCGGCGCCGTCGTCGTTTCGGGGGGAGATCCGTAGGGTGGCAATAGCGAAGCGTATTGCACCATGCCCCGGGGCAGGGCCCGCCGCGGGCTCAGTTCGCCACGAACTCCGAGCGGCGGTAGCCCTGGAGGTAGAGGAGGGCGGTG
>JBEOKB010000278.1:0-3040 GCA_040275425.1 Siculibacillus sp.
CAGATCGGAGAACAGCGCGCGCACGCTCGAAGCCTTCATGCCAAAGTCCGACGAGTCGATCAGCGGGTCGGCGATGTGCTCGTAGCCAGGGAAGAACTCGGCGTAGCGCCGGCTGAGGTCGAGCGTTTTCTCGAGCGCAGGCTCGACCGACTTGAAGTCGTTGGCCGGGCGGGCCTTGACCCAGGCCTCGTATGTGCTGGCCATGTGGCCGTAGAGCTGGGCCATAAACTCGGCCGGCACCTTGACCGCGCGCTCGTAGTCGCGCTGCGTCACGCGGATCAGGCTGGCGTCGACCGAGTCGGGCGGCAGGTCGACGCTGGCGAGAGCGGCGCGCGCCGCCTCGATCCGGCTGGCCGACGCGGGCGAGAGCCCGGCGGAGGAGCCGTGGGTGGCGGCGCGCGACGCGGCGGTGTTCGCGCTGCTCTACGGTTGCGGCCTGCGCATCTCCGAGGCGCTCGGGCTCGCGCGTCGCGAGGCACCGACGGGGGCGGCGCGGGCGCTCAGGGTCACCGGCAAGGGCGGCAAGACGCGGATCGTGCCGGTGCTGCCGGTGGTGGTGGAGCGGGTCGAAGCCTATCTTCGGCTCTGCCCGTTCGTGCTATCGGCCGACGAGGCGCTGTTCCGGGGGGTGAAGGGCGGGCCGCTGTCGCCGCGCATCATCCAGCTGGCGATGGAGCGGATGCGCGGGGCGATGGGGCTTCCCGACAGCGCCACGCCGCATGCGCTGCGCCATTCCTTCGCCACGCATCTGCTCGGGGCGGGCGGGGATCTCCGGACCATCCAGGAGCTGCTCGGGCACGCCAGCCTCTCGACCACTCAGATTTATACGGAGGTCGACGCGGCACGGCTGATCGAGGTGTGGGGAAAGACCCACCCGCGCGCCTGAGGCGTCGGCCGGGCGCGCGCGAAACGCTTTCGCCGGGGCCATGGCCGTGAAAGAGTGAGCGCGAGCGGGCGCTTCGCCCTTCGTCGTCCTCATGGGGTCGGGTAGCGATCGTGCCGCAGCGTTCCGGCTTTCTCCTCGTCGCGCCGCTCCTGTTCGTGGCGATCTGGTCGACCGGCTGGATCGTCGCCAAGTTCGCCTCGTTCGACGGCGATCCGCTGACCTTCCTCTCGGTGCGCTTCGCCGCGGCGATCGCGGTGCTGACGCCGGTGGCGCTGGCGGCGGGGGCGCAGTGGCCGCGCGGGGCGGGGGCGATCGCCCATGCGATCGGCTCGGGCGTGCTCCTGCACGCGCTCTATCTCGGCGGAGTGTGGTGGGCGATCTCGCAAGGGGTGCCGGCGGGCCTGTCGGCGGTGATCGCGGCGCTGCAGCCGCTGATGACGGCGGCGCTGGCGCCGAGGCTCGCGGGCGAGCGGATCGGGCCGCGACGGATGGCCGGGTTCCTGGTCGGCTTCGTCGGTATCGTCGTGGTGGTGTCGCCCAAGCTCGCCGGGCTCGACGCCGCGCGGCTGGGGCTGGTCGTCGGGCCGCTCCTGGTCAACGTCGGGGCGATGATCGCGGTGACCTTCGGCACGTTCCATCAGAAGCGCTACGTCGGCTCGGGGCATCTGCTGGCGATCGCGGTGCTGCAGTACGTCGGGGCGCTGGCGGTGATGGTGCCGGCGGCGTTCCTGCTCGAGCCGATGCGCTTCGACGTCAACGCGCGCTCGATGCTGACGCTGGGGTGGTCGGTGATCGGGCTGTCGATCGGGGCGATCGGGCTGCTGCTCCATCTCATCCGCTGCGGCGAGGTGTCGCGCGCGGCGACCTTCATCTATCTGGTGCCGCCGACGGCGGTGGTGGAGGCGTGGTTCTTCTTCGGAGAGACGCTCTCGCCGACGCAGATGATCGGCATGGGCGTCACCATCGTCGGCGTGGCGATCGCCAACCGAAGTCGCTGAGGCGGCGAAGAGGGCGGGGCGATCGGTCCGTGGCCGAATGTCGCCTTTGGGAGGATTGCACGACGCGGCGGTTTCGGGTTCTTTCGCACCGCAGCAACACGAGAAGGCCGGCGCGTGGCCCACGCGAGACCGGCGAGGGAGTCACGTCATGGCCGCCGCCGCTTCGTCCGGTCGAATCGATTTGGATCTCATCACGCTCGGACGTGAGGCCGTCGCGGCCCTCGACGGGCTGTTCGCCGCCGCCCGCACCGCCGTGCGCGCCAAGGTCGACAAGGGCGGCAAGGTGTCCTCGGCGCTGGTCGATCAGGAACAGCGCGCGACCCACGGCCTCGCCTGGCTCGCCACCTACGTCGAGTCGCTGCGCGAGATGATCGACTATTCGGAGCGCCTGACGGCCGAGGGCAAGTTCGGCGAGATCGAGCGCGACATCGTCTCCATCGCCTTCGGCGAGTATCTCGCCCAGGTGTTCGGCGGCATCCCGATGAACCAGGGCGAGTTCGTGCGCCTGTCCGACATGGGCGTCTCGAGCGCCGACGTCGCGGCCGCCCACGTGCCGGCGATCGAGACGCTGATCGCCCACGGCAACACGCCGGAGGTGCGTGGCGCGCTGGTCGCCGCCATGACCCGGCTCGAGGGCGCGGGCTCGTTCGGCGAGCTCGGCCTCGACGAGACGCTCAACCAGTTCCGCGACGAGATGCGCAAGCTCGCGGTCGACGCGGTGCTGCCGCACGCCCACGAGTGGCACCTCAAGAACGAGTACATCCCGCTCGAGCTGATTCAGCAGATGGCCGAGATGGGCGTGTTCGGCCTGACCATTCCGGAGGAGTACGGCGGTCTCGGCCTCGGCAAGGAGTCCATGTGCGTCGTCTCGGAAGAGCTGTCGCGCGCCTACATCGGCGTCGGCTCGCTCGGCACCCGTTCGGAGATCGCGGCCGAACTGATCCTGTGCGGCGGCACCGAGGAGCAGAAGCAGGAGTGGCTGCCGAAGATCGCCTCGGGCGAGATCCTGCCGACCGCCGTGTTCACCGAGCCCAACACCGGTTCGGACCTCGGCAGCTTGCGCACCCGCGCCGTGCTCGCCGGCGACGAGTGGGTGGTCAACGGCAACAAGACCTGGATCACCCATCCGGTCCGCGCCGACCTGATGACGCTGCTG
>JBEOKB010000279.1:0-8042 GCA_040275425.1 Siculibacillus sp.
CCCGTGGCCCCGTCTCGCCCTCACCGGCCGAAGCCTCTCCCGGCCGCACCGCACTCCACTTGCGAATGCCTCGCATTATCGCTAATGTGCCGACACTTGCCATTCCGGAGATCCGCCCATGAGGCCGAGCGAACCCGTTTCGACACCCCCGCGAGAGCCCCGGCGCCGACCGGCCCCGCCGCGCGGGGGACCGTCCCCGGCGCCGGCCGACCGGGCGATGATCGAGCGCCTGCGCGCCGCCGGACTGCGGCCGACGCGCCAACGGATCGAACTGGGGCGGGTTCTCTTCGCCGAGGGCGACCGCCATCTGTCGGCGGAAGCGGTCTACGACGAGGCGATTCGCGCCGACGTCGCCGTCTCGCTCGCCACCGTCTACAACACGTTGAAACAGTTCACCGAGGCCGGGTTGCTGCGCGAGCTGGCCGTGGTCGGGGCGAAGTCGTTCTTCGACACCCGCGTCGGCGATCATCACCACTTCTTCGTCGAGGGCGAGGATCGGATGATCGACGTCGAGGCGCACGAGGTCGACGTGGGCCGCCTGCCCGAGCCGCCGAGCGGCTTCGAGATCGCCGGTTACGACGTGGTCGTGCGGTTGCGTCGGCGCGGCGCGAGCGCTCGGTGCGAATAACGATCCGGGCGCGGGGACGCCCGGATCGCCCGAAGGCCGCGAGCAGGTCAGGGCCGAACGGCTCGCGGCTCCGAGAGGATCACTTGCGCGTCCAGGCCTCGGAATCGCACATCGACTGACCGACGGCGCAGCCCTGCACCTTGAGACCCTTGGCGGTCGCGCTCACCGTGCCGTTGAAGGTCATGAAACCGGGCATGTCGGGGTGCTTCATGTCGCCCTGCCACTTGCCCTCGCCCGCCGGCGCGATGCCCGACAGGAACATGTCGAACCCGGTCTCCTGCACCTTGGCGCACAGGTTGCCACCGCAGGTCCACACCTTGGCGGTGGTGCCGTTGGGGCGCTGATAGACGCCGTCCGGGGCGGCGAAGGCGGGAGAGGCGAGGCTCGCGAATGTGAGCGTTGCCGCGACGAGCGACGCGGCCTTCCAGCTGATCATGGGACGTCCTCCGTGGGTGGCCGAGCGATCGATGCGCCCGTCCCGGCCGCTCTCGATCGGCGACCTCTCCCGCACGATAGTCCCTCCTCTCGGCGGGGGAGATGAGAATATCAGTACGTTTTGAAATTCTGATGTTGAAGTGTCGGTGAGGTCACATGCGACAACGCGAGCGCCCCCTGCGACATCGTGTGCCGAGCCCGCGGCCGAACCGCCCCCGACGACGCGGGGAAAGAGGAAAACGGCCTTTCATTCGCTCGGCCGCGCTGCTATTCCCTCGCCCATGACGACAGCTCTCGACCACATCCGAAACTTCTCGATCATCGCCCACATCGACCACGGCAAGTCGACGCTGGCCGACCGTCTCATCCAGACGACAGGCGGCCTCGAGAGCCGCGAGATGGTCGAGCAGGTGCTCGACAACATGGACATCGAGCGCGAGCGCGGCATCACCATCAAGGCGCAGACCGTGCGCCTCGACTACAAGGCCAAGGACGGCGAGACCTACGTCCTGAACCTGATGGACACGCCCGGCCACGTCGACTTCGCCTACGAGGTCTCCCGGTCGCTGGCCGCCTGCGAAGGTTCGCTCCTGGTGGTCGACGCCTCCCAGGGTGTCGAGGCCCAGACGCTCGCCAACGTCTACCAGGCGATCGACAACCATCACGAGATCGTACCGATCCTCAACAAGGTCGACCTGCCCGCCGCCGACTGCGACCGCGTCAAGGAGCAGATCGAGGAGGTGATCGGCATCGACGCCTCGCAGGCCGTTCCGATCTCGGCCAAGACCGGCATCGGCATCGCCGACGTGCTGGAAGCCATCGTCACCCGCCTGCCCCCGCCCAAGGGCGACCGCGACGCCCCCCTCAAGGCGATGCTGGTCGACAGTTGGTACGACACCTATCTCGGCGTCGTCGTGCTGGTGCGCATCGTCGACGGCGTGATGAAGAAGGGTCAGAAGATCCGCATGATGGAGGCCGGCGCCACCTACGAGGTCGAGCGCATGGGCGTGTTCACGCCCAAGATGGTCGAGCTCAAGGAGCTCGGCCCCGGCGAAATCGGCTTCATCAACGCCTCGATCAAGGAAGTGGCCGACACCCGCGTCGGCGACACCATCACCGACGAGCGCAAGCCCTGCGCCGATCGCCTGCCGGGCTTCCGCCCGACCCAGCCGGTGGTGTTCTGCGGCCTGTTCCCGGTGGACGCCGCCGACTTCGAGGATCTGCGCACGGCGGTGGGCAAGCTGCGTCTCAACGACGCCTCCTTCACCTTCGAGATGGAGACCTCGGCCGCGCTCGGCTTCGGCTTCCGTTGCGGCTTCCTCGGGCTCTTGCATCTGGAGATCATCCAGGAGCGGCTGGAGCGCGAGTTCAACCTCGATCTGATCGCGACCTCGCCCTCGGTCGTCTACAAGATGAAGCTGGTCGACGGTTCGGAGATCGAGCTGCACAACCCGGTCGACATGCCCGACGTCACCCGCATCCGCGAGATCGAGGAGCCGTGGATCAAGGCGACGATCATGACGCCGGACGAGTATCTCGGCTCGGTGCTGAAGCTGTGTCAGGACAAGCGCGGCATCCAGCTCGACCTGTCCTATGCCGGCTCGCGCGCCATGGTGGTCTATGAGCTGCCGCTGAACGAGGTGGTGTTCGACTTCTACGATCGCCTGAAGTCGGTGTCGAAGGGCTACGCCTCTTTCGACTATCACATTGCCGACTATCGCGAATCCGACCTCGTCCGCCTGCAGATCCTGGTGAACTCGGAAGCCGTCGACGCGCTCTCCATGCTGGTCCACAAGACCCGCGCCGAGGCCCGCGGCCGCGCCATCTGCGAGAAGCTCAAGGACGTCATCCCGCCGCACATGTTCCAGATCCCCGTCCAGGCGGCGATCGGCGGCAAGATCGTCGCCCGCGAGACCATCCGGGCGCTCCGCAAGGACGTCACCGCCAAGTGCTACGGCGGCGACGCCACCCGCAAGCGCAAGCTCCTCGACAAACAGAAGGAGGGCAAGAAGCGCATGCGCCAGTTCGGCAAGGTCGAGATCCCGCAGGAGGCCTTCATCCAGGTCCTCAAGGTCGAGAGCTGATCGCCCGAGCCGACCGCCCGAAGACCGCACCCGTCTCGGGATCGCTCAGCTTTTTCCCGGATCTTGCCGACGTGTCGGATTTCTCTAGACTTCGAGGGATACCCCCCTTCCCGCCGTTCGGGCCGGAAGGCCGTTCGGGGTGAGATCCCGGCAGAGGCGTGCGCCGACGGTCGTTCACGGAATTCAGGCCGCTGCTCTGTCGCAAGAAGACAGGAGGAGGGTCATGGGCGAATTGCACTCGTCGAAATTCGGCTCCCTGGTTCTGGCCGCAGCGCTGAGCGTCCTGGCGACGACCGCGACCGCGCAGCAGCAGGCACCCCAGACCGGTAGTACCACGGCACCGGTCGCCGGTCAGGCCGCCCCGCCCGCCGTGCAGCCCTACGCCTATCCCTACTACGGCTACGGCTACCCCACATACGGCTACGGTTACGGCTATCCCGCCTACGGCTCCGCTCCCTACGGCTACCCCGCCTACGGTTACGGATACCCCGCCTACGGTTACGGCCATCCCTGGGGTTGGGACCCCTATTGGGGCCACCACCGCGGCTGGGGTCCCTGGGGCCGTCGCGGCTGGGCTCCCTGGGACGGCGGCGGCTGGATGCCGTGGAACTGGTGGTGATCCGAGCGGGCGAGAGGCCGGCGTCACGCCGCGCCTCCGCCCTGTTCGACCTCGCTCACGGCCGTGCCGAGAGCGAGGGCTCCCGCCCGACGACGTCGAGGCCACCAACCGAGCGCGGGCCCCGAGAGGCCCGCGCCCCGTCGTCTCACTTGCCCGTCGCGCCCGCGCCGAGCTCCACCGCCCAGGTCTCGATCGGCGCCACCGCGTCGATCGACCCGCGCGCCTTCAGGAACGCCGCGAACCGCAGCGCCCGCGCCTTGTCGAGCGCCCCAGGGCGCTTGGCGAAGCGCGGCAGCGTGTCGGCGAAGGCGCGGGTGTTGAGCGCGTCGTCGAGCTTGGCGTCGGCCTTGACCAGGATCGCCCGCGCCTCTTCCGCGTGATTGGTGGTCCACAGCGTCGCCGCCTCCAGCGCCGCCACGAAGCGCGGCAGGCGCGGATCGGCGAGCTTGCCCTTCGCCGCCACCAGGATCAGCTCGTCGTAGGCCGGCACCCCGTTCTCTTCGGGATAGAAGGTGCGCGCGGTCTTGCCGTGGAGCTCGAGTTCGGTCGCCTCGAAATTGCGGAAGCCGCCGACCACCGCGTCGACCTGCCCCGACAGGAGCCCGGCCGTCAGCGCGAAGTTGACGTTGACCAGCGTCACGTCGGCGAGCTTCAGCCCGGCCTTCTCCAGCATGGTGCCGAGCACCACCTCCTCGAAGCCCGACACCGAATAGCCGACCTTACGACCCTTGAGGTCGGCGAGCGTCTTCACCGGCCCGTCGGCCAGCGCCATCACCGTGTTGAGCGGCGTCTCCACCAGCGTCGCGAAGCGGGCGATCGGCAGCCCCTCCTTCACCGCCAGATGCAGCTGCGGATCGTAGGACACCGCGATGTCCGCCTGCCCCGTCGCCACCAGACGCGGCGGCGCCGACGGATCGGCCGGGGCGATCAGCTCGACCTCCAGCCCCTCGGCCGCGAAGAACCCCTTGTCGCGCGCCACCACCAGCGTGGCGTGATCGGGGTTGAGGAACCAGTCGAGCAGAACGGTGAGCTTGTCCGCCGCCGCCGCCGGAGCGGTGGCCAGCACGAGGGCGAGGAGCGAGGAGGTGAGAAGACGCTTCATGGATCGGTCCCGATCGGTTGAGAGGTGCATCAGAGGAAGGACGGGCCGCTCTCCGGCGCCCACGGCGCGAGACGGCGGGTGAGAAGCTCCACCCCCGCCCGCACCACCAGCGCGAGGAGGGCGAGAACGGCGAGAGCGGCGAACATCGCGTCGGTCTGCAGCCGCGCGTTGGCGTGCATCATCATCAGGCCGAGCCCCTGGGAGGCCCCGACCCACTCGCCGATCACCGCGCCGATCGGCGCGACGGTCGCGGCCATGCGCAGGCCGCTGGCCAGCGCCGGCATCGCCGAGGGCAGGCGCAGGTGAAGGAAGGTCTGGGCCCGGGTCGCCTTGGCCGAGCGCGCCAGATCGAGCAGCCCCGGATCGAGCCGCGACAGCCCGTCGTGCAGCGCCGCGGTGACCGGAAAGAAGATGATCAGGCTGGCCATCACCACCTTGGAGGCGAGCCCGAACCCGAACCACGTCACCAACAGCGGCGCCAGAGCGAACACCGGCAGCGCCTGGACGATCACCACCGCCGGCATCACCAGCCGCGCCGTCCACGGCACCAGCGCCGTGACCACCGCCGTCGCCACCCCGAGCACCACCCCGACCGCCAAGCCGAGCACGATCTCGACGCCGGTGACGACACCGTTGGCGAGAAGGTCGCGGTGATGCCGGATCGCCGCCGCCACCACCCGCTCGGGTGAGGGAAACAGCCACGGCGCCGGGGTGAACACCGCCGTCGCCGCCCACCACACCGCGATCAGCCCGACGAGCGGCAGCACCAGCCGCCCGACCCACGGTCGCTCGGCCACGGCGGAAAGGCCCGTCCCGAGACGGGCGAGGCGAAAGAGCGCGCGATCGATCATCACCGGCTCCGCGACGCCGAACAGGGCACGCGCGAGGGTGAGACATCGACCGAAGGAGAGATTACGAGCGGCATGGTTCCCGTCCCTTCGCCGGCATGACCCGGATCAGGTTCGAAGGGTTCGGCGCGGGATCGCGTCGTCTCAGCACTCGTACGAGTGCACCCCTCGGAACGGCACCAGCATGACGGAACCGAGAACGGATCGCAAGGCGAAACCGCGCGCCCCGATCACACCACGTGTTCGGGGCCGGGGAACGTGCGCGCCCGCACGTCCTCGGCATAGGCGCCCGCCGCCTCGCCGATCACCTTGCCGAGGTCGGCGTACTTGCGCACGAACTTCGGCGTGAAGTCGGAGAACACCCCGAGCAGATCGTCGGTGACCAGTACCTGCCCGTCGCAGGCCGCCGAGGCACCGATGCCGATGGTCGGAATGGCGATCGCCGCCGAGATCCGCTCGGCCACCGTCGCCACCGTGCCCTCGACCACCACCGAGAACGCCCCCGCCGCCTCGATCGCCCGCGCGTCGGCGATCAGCCGCTCGGCCGCCGCCTCGTCGCGCCCCTGGGTGCGATAACCGCCCTGGGCGTTGACCGACTGTGGCAGCAACCCGATGTGGGCCATCACCGGAATGCCGCGCGCGGTCAGGAAGGCGATGGTCGGCGCCATCTCCACCCCGCCCTCGAGCTTCACCGCCTGCGCGCCGGTCTCGATCATCACCCGCGCCGCGTTGCGATAGGCGACCTCCGGGCTCTCCTGGTAGGTCGCGAACGGCATGTCGATCACCACCAGCGCCCGGGTCGAGCCGCGCACCACCGCCGCCCCGTGGGCGATCATCATGTCGAGCGTCACCGGCAGGGTCGACGGCAGGCCGTAGACCACCATGCCGAGCGAATCGCCGACCAGCAGGAGATCGACGTGAGCGTCGAGGATCTTGGCGACCGGCGCCGAATGCGCCGTGAGGCACACGATCGGTGCCTTGCCCTTGGCGCCGCGAATGTCGCGGATGGTCCGCCGTCTCTCGGTTCGGATGACACTCATGACGAAACGCCCGTCTGGATGTTCGAGGAAGACATCGTCCGTCGGTCGGAACCGAGCGGACCACACGCGGCCTCAGCCGCCCACCCCCCACGCGGCGAACGCGTCGGAGACCACCTGATCGCCCGCGCCGGACTTCTCGATCGTCAGGATCGCCCGGCGACCGTTCTCGAACAGGATCGGCACGTCGATCCAGCCCCGCTCCTTGAGCAGACGGAAGTTGCGTGCCTTTTCCTGCTCGCCCGCCCCCAGCGCCACCCAGAAGAAGTTGTCCGCCACCTTCGCCGTCGCCGCCGAGAGCGGGTCGCCGCGCGACTGCTCGGTCGCCTTGAGGATCAGGCCCGGCAGGTTGGAGACGAACCTGCCTTCGAAGTCGGTCGGCAGATCGAAGCGCACCTCGATCATGTGGCTCGCCGGGAACGAGGTGTCGCCGTTCGGCCGCATCTGGATCACCGCCGCGATGCGCCGATCGGGAATGTCGACGCGCAGGCGGATCATCTTGGCGCCGGGCTTGGGATCGGTCGCGTCCGCCACCAGCTCCCACACCACCTTGCCGGGCGAGATCAGCGCCTGCGCACCCGCCTTGCCCTCCTCGTAGAGGATCGCCTTCTGCGCCACCAGCGCCACCGCCTGCGGCTGGGGCAGGATCGACGGCGCCTTGGGAGAGGCCTCCGCGCCGCCACCGTTGCCGTTGCCGTTTCCGTTTGCGGCCAACTGCGGCGAGGTGGTGATGGTCTGGGTCGGCACGGACTTGGCGTTGCCGACCTTGCCCGCGCCCTCGTCCGAGCCGAGCCGGTCCGTCGCCTTCGGGTTGAGCTTCTCGCCCTGACGCTTGGAGAGATCGATCACCTGTTCGCCGCTGCCGCCGAACAGCGCCGAGATCGCCTCGCGTTGCGACCACAACGCGACGATGCCGATCACGAACACCAGGATCGCCGCCGTGATGCCGATCACCACCGGCAGGCGGGAATTGCCCTTGCCGCCGGCCTGAACCTCTTCGCGGCGGCGGCGGCGCTGTTCGGTCTCGCGCTTGCGCGGTGGCTCGGCCGTCTCGCGACCGAAGGTCGCGGCGGTCCGGTCCTCCTCCGCCGTCAGCGCGTCGCGGGCCTGACGGCCGAGCTCGGCCGTCGCCGCGCCCAGCGCCCCGGCCTCGTCCACCACCCGCTTCAGCGCCTGCGCCGATCCGTCGATCACCGGTGCCTGAACCTGCGTCGGAGCCGCGATCGGCGGCACGGGCGCGATCGGCGGCGGCACCGGCGCGGGCGCCGTCGGCGGCGGAACCGGTCGTT
>JBEOKB010000280.1:0-5378 GCA_040275425.1 Siculibacillus sp.
TCCCGCGAGGGGAGAAGGGGAACCGAGGCTCGCGGCCACGCCCGACACCACGGCGAAGGTCGGGACGCGAGCGTCAGGCGCTCGGCTTCTCCGACGACTTCTCCACCACCACGTACTGGAGCGGCAGGGCGGTGGTGTACTTGATCTGCTCCATGGCGAAGGAGGTCGAGACGTCGGCGATCTCGATCTTGGCGATCAGCTTCTTGTAGAAGGCGTCGTAGGCCTCGATGTCGGGCACCACCACGCGCAGCAGATAATCGACCTGACCGGCCATGCGGTAGAACTCGACCACCTCGGGCATCAGCGCCACCACCTCGGCGAAGCGCTTCAGCCAGTCGTCCGAATGGGTGTTGGTGGTGATGGCGACGAAGGCGGTGACCTTGGTGTTGACCTGCTTGGGGTCGAGAACCGCCACCCGGCGCAGGATGATGCCGTCCTCCTCCAGCTTCTGGATGCGGCGCCAGCACGGCGTGGTCGACAGGCCGACGCGACGGCCGATCTCGGCGACGGGCACGGTGCAATCCTCCTGCAGGACCTGGAGGATCTTTCTGTCGATACGGTCGATCACGGCGTCGCTCCATACAGCGGTTCGGGGAATTTCATACCCCTCATACCGATATTACAGGTCGCTCTTTTTCAAAACGGCGTCAATCTGGCGCGCAAAATAAAAATCAATTCCCAAATTCCGGTCCATCGGGAGCATGAGCGACCCTTTCGGCGACCAAGCGGCGCAGTTCGGGGACGAGTTCGGCCTCGAACCAGGGATGGCGTTTCAGCCAGCCGGTGTTGCGCCAGGAGGGATGAGGCAGCGGTAGGACCAGCGGGCGGACGTCGCGGGTGAGGATCTCCCGCCAGGCGGCGACGGTCTCGGTGAGCGAGGGGCGGGCGTCGCGGCCGAGATGCCAGGCTTGAGCGGGGCGGCCGACGGCGAGGACGAGGTCGATCGCCGGTTGGGCGGCCATCAGGCGGGGGCGCCACAGCGGAGCGCATTCACGCCGCGCCGGCAGATCGCCGCCGTGGGCGTCGTGGCCGGGGAAGCAGAAGCCCATGGCGAGGATCGCGACGCGGGCGCGATCGTAGAAGACCTCGGGGGGCACGCCCATCCAGGCGCGCAGGCGATCGCCGGACGCGTCGGTGAAGGGCAGGCCGGAGGCGTGGACGCGGGTGCCGGGGGCCTGCCCGGCGACGAGGATGCGGGCGGTGGCGGAGGGGCGCACCACCGGGCGCGGCTCGTGCGGAAGCGGGCGACCGCGCGGAGCGTCGCGGCAGACGCGGCAGCGGGCGATCTCGGCCTCGAGGGCGAGGAGTTCCCGGGTGAGCGCCGCGTCGGTCATGTCGATCTCCCCTCCCCCGCCTCGCGTTCAATCGCCTTCGCCGTCGGGGGCCTCGCCGAGGAAATGGGCGGCGCCGGAGGCGCGACGGTCGCGGCGGAAGTCCTCGGGCCAGACGAAGTCGCCCGACCACAGGCCGCGACCGTGGGCGCGGGCGTCTGCCTCCTCGCGCTCGTAGGCGCCGTAGGAGACCGCCCAGCCGTCGCGGACCATGCGGGCGTTGAGGTCGACGTCGCCGGCGCGGCAGCGGGCGAGGCGGCGGCCGTACTTGTCGAGTCGGGTCCAGTCGCACACGACCGGACGACCGGCGACGAGAGCGGCGAGGTGTTCGCGCGCCTCGGCGCCGCAGGGGTGGCGCATGCCCTCCAGGCTGCAGGACTGGACGCGCTCGGGGGCATCGATGCCGAGGAGGCGAATGCGGGCGCCGTCGATGGCGAGGCTGTCGCCGTCGGCGACTTGGGTGCGGCCCGCGAGCGTGCCCTGGACCGGAGCATCGAAGGCGGTTCCGGAGCGAGGGCGCAGGTGGCGCCACTGATTCCAACCCCAGGCGAGGCCGAGGAGAACGAGCACCAGGACGAGGCGACCCAGGGTCGGCCGCAGGATCGATCGGGAACGAAACGGCGACAAGTGCGGTGCTCCGGTAAATCGTTAACCGTGATTCTGAGGCGTTCCTTAAGCTGTTCTGCGTAGCTTCGGGGGACGTCCCGGCGCAATCCTTACGCAACGACAGGAACAGTCCCTTGCAGACGGTGTCCACCGTCCAATCCAGCACCGCCAGAACGGCGAGCAACAGCGAACGAGCCTCGCGTCGCCGGGCGGTGACGCGGACGGTTCGCGACGTGCGCGAGCGGCTGGATTCGGACACGGGCGTGCGACCGGCGTTCGACTGGGAACTGATGGTGGAACATGCGCGGCTCAGGGTCGGCGCGACGGTGTGGATCGTCGCCCTGGCGGTGGCGATCGCGCTGATCGGCATGACCTGGACCGACCGCATCCTGATCGGCTTCTGGGTGTCGATGGTTCTGGCGATCCATCTGACCGCCTATTTCTACTCGCAGGCGTTCCTCAAGCTCGAGCGCAAGGAAGTGGACCTGCGCGCGTGGCGCAAGCGGTTCGCGGCGATCGACGGCGCGTTCGGCGCCACCTGGGCGGTGATGTTCATGCTGCCCGGCACGACGACGCTGGTCGCCGACGTGTTCCAGTTCTCGTCACTGATGATCGTGGTGGCGGCGTGCGCGATGCTGGCGGCCAACCTGCCGGCGGCGATGTTCGCCGCGACGATGCCGATCACGGTGATCACCACCATCGGCTTCCTGTCGCGACCGGGTTTCGCGCTGTGGCCGGAGCCGTCGCATCCGGTGATCATGGCGGCGATGGCGGTGACCACGCAGGCGTTCTTCATCGTGCTCGGCTACCGACTCTATCGCGCCTCGCTGACGGAGATCGAGGCGCGGGCGGAGAAGGACACGCTGATCATCGAGCTCGAGCACGCCAACGCGCTGTCCGACGAGAGCCGGCGCAAGGCGGAGGAGGCGAACTTCGCCAAGAGCCGCTTCCTGGCCTCCATGAGCCACGAGCTGCGCACGCCGCTCAACGCCATCCTCGGCTTCTCCGAGGTGATCCGCGACGAGATGATGGGGCCGCTCGAGAACGCCGCCTACAAGGGCTACATCGCCGACATCCACGACAGCGGGCGCCATCTGCTCGAGCTGATCAACGAGATCCTCGACATCTCCCGCATCGAGGCGGGGCGCTACACGCTCAACGAGGAATCGGTGACGCTGCCCTACATCGTCGAGGACTGCGCCCACATGATCGGCCTGCGCGCCCGCTCCAAGGGGCTGGAGCTGGTCGAGCAGTACGAAGAGAACATGCCGAAGATCTGGGCCGACGAGCGGGCGATCCGCCAGATCGTGCTCAATCTGCTGTCCAACGCGGTCAAGTTCACCCCGGCCGGCGGCACCGTCACCGTCAAGGTCGGCTGGACGGCGGGCGGCGGACAGTACGTCGCGGTCAAGGACAACGGACCGGGCATCCCCGAGGACGAGATCCCGATCGTGCTGTCGCGGTTCGGCCAGGGCTCGATCGCGATCAAGTCGGCCGAACAGGGCACCGGCCTCGGCCTCAACATCGTGCAGGCACTGATCGGCATGCACGGCGGCACCTTCGACCTGCGCTCGAAGCTGCGCGAGGGCACCGAGGTGACGGTGACCATCCCGCATTCGCGCGTGCTGGAAGTGATGCCGCGCCTCGAGGAACGCCCGCGCCGCCGCTCCGGCATCATGCGCTGAGCGCCTCTCTCACAAGCGCCGGCGGGGCGGCTCGTCGGGCCTCTCCCGCTCTCGCGGCGTCGGAAGTCTCGCCGACATCTCGACGCGATTCGGGCCGGAGCGAACCCCGGCCCGTCCGATCGCGCACGACCTCTCGACCCGTCGGAGGCCGTCAGTCCTTGTTCGACACGCCCGCTTCGGCGAAGGTCGCCATGCCGGCGTGGCAGGCGGCGGCGGCGCGGACGATCGAGGCGGCGAGCGCGGCGCCGGTGCCTTCGCCCAGGCGCATGCCGAGATCGAGCAGCGCCTTCTTGCCCATCTTCGCCAGCACGCGGGCGTGCGCCGGCTCGGCCGAGCAGTGCGAGAAGATGCAGTGGTCGATCGCGGCCGGGTTCATCTGCCAGACGATCGCGGCGGCGGCGGTGGTGACGAAGCCGTCGAGCACCACCGGCACGTTCTGGTGGCGGGCGGCGAGGATGGCACCGACCATGGCGGCGATCTCGCGGCCACCGATGCGGCGCAGGATCTCGAAGGGATCGCTCTCGCCGCCGAGTCGCTTCACGGTGCGGGCGACCACCGCGATCTTGTTCTCGAGCGCCGGGCCGGTGACGCCGGTGCCGGGGCCGACCCAGTCGGCGGCCTCACCGCCCCACAGGGCGTGGTAGATCGCGGCGGCGACCGCCGTGTTGCCGATGCCCATCTCGCCGAAGCAGAGGAGATCGGTGCCGCCGGCCAGCGCCTCCATGCCGAAGGCCATGGTGGCGGCGCAACCCTGCTGGTCGAAGGCGTCGACCACCGAGACGTCCGGAGTCGGGTGGTCGAGGGCGAGTTCGAACACCTTGAGGCCGATGTCGCTCGACATGCAGATCTGGTTGATCGCCGCGCCGCCGTTCGCGTAGTTGGCGACCATCTGCTTGGTCACTTCGGCCGGGAAGGCGGAGACGCCCTGGGCGTTGATGCCGTGGGTGGCGGCGAAGACGGCGACCAGCGGCTTCTCCACGCGCGGCGGAATCTTGCCGGTGCAGGCGGCGAGCTGCTCGACGATCTCCTCGAGGCGGCCGAGCGAGCCGGGGATCTTGGTCAGCTGGGCGTCACGCTCGCGATAGGCCTCGATCGCCGACTGGTAGGGGGCGGGCACGAGATTGACGAGATCGCGGAAGTCGTCGAAGGGAGAAGCGGACATGGCGGCCCTCGGTCGGGTGTGAGTTCGTGGAGGGCCGTCTATACCCGGCGTCGCTCGGCGGCAAGACGACAACGATCAGGTCGATCGAGAGAGATCACCGCCGACCGGAGGATGGAACGTGAGCGAACCGACGACGGACCACCGCCCTCCCCTCACCCTCGGCCTCCTGCTCGCCGAGCTCGCGGCGATGATCCGTTTCTGGTCGCGGCTGCCGTGTCCGCGGCTCGGTCCGCACGACGATCCCGCCGCGCCACCGCCGTTCGGCCGGGCAATCCGCGCGCTGCCGCTCGCCGGCGCGGTGATCGCCCTGCCGGCGGCGGTGGCGGCGGCGGTACTGTCGTTCACGCAACTGTCGGCGCCGGCGATCGCCGCGCTGGCGGTGACGGTGGCGACGCTGACGACGTGGGCGTTCCACGAGGACGGATTCGCCGACGTCGCCGACGGGTTCGGCGGCGGGGCGAGCCGCGAGCGGCGGCTCGAGATCATGAAGGACAGTCGAATCGGCGCCTTCGGCGGGGCGGCGCTGGCGGCGCAGTTCGTGCTGCGCACGGTGCTGCTCGCCGATCTGATCGACGGGTTCGACGCCTCGGCGGC
>JBEOKB010000281.1:0-13800 GCA_040275425.1 Siculibacillus sp.
CCGCCGACGTCCGCGCGACGTCGATTCGCCGTCCGGCCACCTTCGGCCCTCATCTCTGGCAGCTCGACGTCAGCCGCGAGGTGACGATCCAGATCAAGCCGGTGGGGGCGGGGCTCGAGGCGCGCATCGCCCGCACGCTGGAGATCGCCCGTTCGACCCGTGGAGTGCGCTCGGCGCGGCTGATCGACGAGCGCGAGGGCGCCTCGCTGTTGGAGCCGTGGCTCGGCAAGGGGCTCGATCTGACCTCGCTGCCGGTGCCGCGTCTGGTGGTGCTGGATCTCACCGATCCGGCCGAGGCGGATCTCGCCGGGCTGAGGCGGCGCGTCGGCCAGGAGGTCGAGGGAGCGATCGTCGACGATCACGCGATCTGGGCGGCGCGGCTGCGCAACATGGCCGGGACGATGGTGCTGGTCGGGCTCGGGCTGGTGGTGCTGATGATGACGGCGATGGTGCTGTCGGTGGTGTTCGCGACCCGCGCGGCGATGGCGGGCAATCGCGACGTGATCGAGGTGCTCCACTTCGTCGGCGCCGAGGACACGTTCATCGCGCGCGAGTTCCAGCGCCACTTCCTGGTGCTGGGCCTCAAGGGCGGCCTCGCGGGCGGGCTCGCGGCGATCGTGGTGTTTCTGCTGGCCGACGTTCTGACGCGGGCGGGGCGGGGCGATCCGCACGCCGATCAGGCGCAGGCGCTGTTCGGCGGGTTCTCGATCGGGCTGACCGGTCATCTCGGGGCGCTGGTGGTGGTGACGGCGGTGGCGCTGCTGACGGCGGTGACGTCGCGCGGCACGGTGCTCGGCCATCTGCGGCGGTTGGAGTGAGGAGGCGGGAATGAACGGCGATTTCGTTCCGGTGCTCGACTCTGCTAAGCTCGGGATCATGAACGACTGCGCATCGACGTCGGGAGGCGACGGTTCGACGATCCGGACGACCCCCATCGACCGACCGACGACGGTCCGCCGGGCGAGGCGCGGCGTGCTCGTCGCGGCGGCGGCGATCGGCGCGGTCGCGGGGCTGGCGCTGGTGGTGTTCGTCGGCGGGTTCGTGGCCTTCGCGGTGACGGTGTCGCACAGCGTGGCGCCGACGCGCCCGAAGGCCGACGCGATCGTCGCGCTGACCGGCGGACGCGACCGGGTGGCGGAGGCGCTGGGCCTGCTCGGTGGAGGGAGCGGGCGGCGGCTGCTGATCTCGGGCGTGCATCCGCAGACGCGGGCGGCGGACATCGTCAACGCCACCGATCAGGACGGGGCGCTGTTCGCCTGCTGCGTCGACCTGGGGCGCACGGCGCAGTCGACGGCGGGCAACGCGGTGGAGGCGGCCGAATGGGCGCGGGCGCACGGCTTCACCAGCCTGATCGTGGTGACCAGCGCCTATCACATGCCGCGCTCGATGGTCGAGCTCGACCGGGCGTTGCCGCAGGTGACCAAGGTGCCCTATCCGGTGACGCGCACGGATCTCGAGCTGAAGCGCTGGTGGGCGCATCCGACGACGGCGAAGCTTCTCTTCGGCGAATACGTCAAGTATATCGTGGCTCGCGTCGCACACACGGTGCCGCACTCCACCGCCACCGTCCTGGCCGGGATCGAGATGGGCGGGGGACGGTGATCCCCCATTGTTCGGCCAAGGAACCGGTCGCGATGATCTTCGTCCGCTCGCTTCTCTTCAACGCCTTCTTCTACCTCAACACGATCTTCTGGCTGATCGTGATGCTGCCGACCGAGCTGATGCCCAAGGCGGCGCTCAAGCGCTGCATCAAGCTGTGGGCCAAGGCGAATCGGTGGGCGTTCACGGCGATCGGCGGGGTGAAGGTCGAGTTGCGCGGGCTCGAGAACATTCCCAAGACCGGCGCGATCATCGCCTCGAAGCATCAGTCGACCTTCGAGACGGCGACGATGCTCGATCTGTTCGTCGACCCGATCTACGTCCTGAAGAAGGAACTGCTGCGCATTCCGCTGTTCGGCTGGTACGCGGTCAAGGCGGAGCAGATCCCGGTCGATCGCAGTGCCGGGCGGGCGGCGTTGGCGCAGATGACCGAGCGGGCGCGGAGGGAAGTGGCGCGTGGGCGCCAGTTGATCATCTATCCGGAAGGGACGCGCCGTCCGGCCGGGGCCGAGAAGGCCTACAAGCACGGCGTCGCGCACATGTACGGCGTGATCGGCGCCCCGATCGTGCCGGTGGCGCTGAATTCGGGCCTGTTCTGGGCGCGGCACGGTTTCATGCGCTGGCCGGGCACGCTGGTGGTGTCGTTCCTGCCGCCGATTCCGGCGGGGCGCGACCCGGAGGCGGTGTTCGCCGAGCTGCAGGAGAAGATAGAGACGGCGACCGACGACCTGATCGCCGAGGCACTCTCCGCGCCCAATCCGCCGCCGATCCCCGAGGGTGGCGAGGCGTTCCTGAAGCGGCGGCCGATCCGGATCTGATGTTCTCATATTGTTCGATTTCGTGCTTGTGAATCGAATGCGACTGTTCCATATTCGTTCTCGGAGTTCGAGACGGAGGGGGCGGCGATGGATGCGTGCGGCGAGACGATCGGAGCGGGGATCGCGCGGACGTACGGCGGCGTGATCGCGGCCGAACGCTTCGTGGTCCGGCGCGGGGCGTCGGGACGACGCTACGTCTTCACGCGGATCGAGGCGCTCGACGCGGCGGAGGATCTGTCCGAGACGGTGGTGATGATCCGTGGTCGGCACGGCGGCGCGGAGACCGTGGCGTTCGCGCTCGGCGGCGGCGAGGCCGGGCCGGGACCGGGCGAGATCTGGGCGCACTATCTGGCCCGGACCGCCGGCGCACGGCAGGCGGCTCTCGCCGATCTCCTGGCGGCGACCGGTGTCGAGACGCGGGTGGCGCGGGCGGCGTGACCGACGGACGCGAAGGCGACCACGAAACCGATCGACACGATCCTCGTGGTGGGTGACCCTCGCCGCGACCGACGAATCGCGATCGACGGAGCGAGGACGCACATGAGCGAGACGAACGACGCGGCAGGGGCCGAGGGCGCGGGGCGCGGACGGCGAAGGCCGGTGCCGAAGATCGTGGCGGCGATCGTCGCGGTGATCGCGGTGGCGTGGTCGGCGGTCTGGTTCTACGGGCGCGGGCGCGCGCTCGAGGAGGTCGATCGCGCTCTGGCCGGCCTGGCGGCGCGCGGGGTGAGCATCGTCTGCCCGGAGCGGGAGGTCGGCGGCTTTCCGTTTCGGATGGAGCTGAGCTGCCGACAGCCCGGCGTGACGATCGCGGCGACGGGCGCGAGCGGGTCGGCAACGGCGCTGCGGGTGGTGGCGCAAGTGTGGAACCCGCTGTTGGTGATCGCCGAGCTCGACGGGCCGTTGGTCGGCGAGGACGGGGCGGGTACCCGAGTGACGGCGACGTGGCGGACGCTGCGGGCGTCGGTGCGGCTGAGCGCGCGGGGTCCGGAGCGGATCTCGGTTGCGAGCACGGGCCTCGATCTCGCCGTCGCCCCGCGCGAGGGCGTGGCGGTGGGGCTCACGGGCGAGCACGTGGAGGCGCACGGGCAGCGCTCGGGCGAGCGCGACCTCGATCTGGCGGTGACGGGCGCATCGACGGCGGTGAAGGTCGGCGGGGCGGCGGTCGGACCGCGGCGGGCCGACCTCGGTCTCACGGTGCGGTTGAACGAGGCGATTCCGTTCGGTCCGGGCGAGCCGGTGCGGGCGTTCGCGGCGCGCGGCGGGCGGATCGAACCGATCGGCTTCGACTTCGCCTCGGGCGGCGTCACGGTGCACGGCAAGGGGGAGATGACGATCGGTCGGGACGGCGTGCTCGACGGATCGATCGGGTTGGCCGCCAAGGGGCTGGAGGCGGTGGTCTCGGGCGGGGCCGAACTGGGGCCGGATCTGCAGAAGCTGCTGGGCGCGTTCGTGCTGCTCGGCAAGACCTCGACCGATCCCGATCTGCCGGGGCGACGGCTCGATCTCATCATCGAGCGCGGTCGGCCGCGATTCGGGCGGCTGGTGGGGCCGCCGTTGCCGCTGCTGTTCCGGCCTTGAGGCCGCAAGGTCGAACGCAGCGTTCACCGAAGAGGCGTTGGTCCGGCGGCGAAGACGTCCTACCTGCGATCACGACGCGCGGACCGACGAGAGTCCGCCCCGAGGAGATCGGCTCATGACCATCAAGACCATCACCACCCAACTCGCTCCGCCGCCCCCGCACTGGGTCGGCGACGGATTTCTGGTGCGTCCCCTGTTCGGCGCACTCGCCTTCACCGCCGAGATCAGTCCGTTCCTGATGTTCGATCACGCCGCGCCGCGACGGTTTCCGCCGTCGTCGGAGCCGCGCGGGGTCGGCCCGCACCCCCATCGCGGCATCGAGACGGTGACGATCGTCTACGACGGCGAAGTGGCGCACCGCGATTCGGCCGGGCATGTCGGGACGATCGGGCCGGGCGACGTGCAATGGATGACGGCGGCGTCCGGGGTGGTGCACGAGGAGTTTCACGGCGGTCGGATCGCGGCCGAAGGCGGCGTGGTGTCGATGGCGCAGCTGTGGGTCAATCTGCCGGGACGCGACAAGGCCGGGCCGGCGGCCTATCAGGCGATCACCGACGCGGCCATTCCGCGGATCGCGCGCGACGGCCGGGTGGTGCGGGTGATCGCGGGGACCCACGACGACGGGGCGGCCGTGGTCGGACCGGCGGAGACGCGCACGCCGCTGACGATCCTCGACGTGGCGCTCGACGCCGGTGCGCGCTTCTCCACCGCGATCGCGGCCGGGTGGACGACGATCGTGGCGGTGACTGCGGGTGCGGCGCGGGTCGGCGATCGGCGCGTCGACGCCGGGGGCGTCGTGCTGTTCGATCGCCGGGAAGGGCGGATCGAGGCGTCCGCCGAGGAGGGCGCGACGCGGTTTCTGGTCTTGGCGGGCGAGCCGATCGACGAGCCGATCGCCCATCTCGGGCCGTTCGTGATGAACACGCGCGAGGAACTCGTGGCGGCCTTCGAAGACCATCGCGCAGGGCGGATGGGGCGGCTCTGACCGTGGGGGCCTCGGGGGGAGCGATACCTAGTCGAACGGCTCCCCCATAATTGAGGTATTCGGGGGGTCTATCACTCCAAAACGTTTTGAGGCACAATCGAGGGAGTATCCGGATCCATTCCGTGGCGACGGCCGAGGGCGTGGCCACGGGTCGTCCGCCGGTGGCGCGCGGCGATGGAATTCCTGTCAATTCGAGGTGAACATGACGAAGCCCGGCGGCTCCCTGTCCGTACTCGCAGAAATCCTTCGACCGCTGGTCACATTCGAGCCGATCGATTCCGCACCGAACTACTCGATAGGTAAACTCTCGTCGCACCTGCGTGTTTCGCTCAGGACGCTGCGTTTCTACGAGCAGACCGGCCTTCTGCAACCGGCTCGCGAGGGCATACGCCGCCTCTACTCGCCGGAGGATCTCGAGCGGCTCGAGGTGATCGTGGCGCTGCGCGAGCTCGAAGTGTCGCTCACCGGCATCAAGGCGCTGCTGACCATCGTCGATTCGGGTGGTCCGACGGTGGAGGAGAGGGCCAAGTCCCAGCTCGACAAGCTGCTCGGGGAGCTCGAGAAGACCAACGTGACGCGTATCCGCGAACTCGAGACCATCAATCGGCGGATCGATCAGGCACGCAAGGCCGCCACCCTGTGAGGCGCGCGCCGGTTTAGAACCATTCGACGAAAAAGGCCCGCGTCGGTGGACGCGGGCCTTTTTCGTCTCGCTCGACCGGGCGCCTCAGGCGGCGCGGGTCTCGCCGACGATGCGGACGATGTCGGCCATGATGTCGGTGATCTGGAAGTCCTTCGGGGTGTAGACCGCCGCCACGCCCATGCCGCGCAGGGCATCGGCGTCCTCTGGCGGGATGATGCCACCGACGACGACCGGGACCTCGGTGAGGCCGGAGGCCTTCATGCGCTCCATGACGTCGCCGACCAGGGCGAGGTGCGAGCCCGACAGGATCGACAGACCGACGGCGTGGACGCCCTCCTCGAGGGCGGCGTTGACGATCTGCGCCGGGGTGAGGCGGATGCCCTCGTAGACCACTTCCATGCCGCAGTCGCGGGCGCGCACGGCGATCTGTTCGGCGCCGTTGGAGTGGCCGTCGAGGCCGGGCTTGCCGACCAGGAACTTGAGACGGCGGCCGAGCCTCTCGGAGACGGCGTCGACCGAGGCGCGCACGGCGCCGAGATCGGAGCCGCCGTCGCGGGCGGAGCGGCCGACGCCGGTGGGAGCGCGGTACTCACCGAAGACGGAGCGCAACGTCTCGCCCCATTCGCCGGTGGTGACGCCGGCCTTGGCGGCGGCGATCGAGGGCTCCATGATGTTGCGGCCCTCGGCGGCGGCGGAGCGCACGGCGGCGAGCGCGGCGTCGACGGCCTTCTGGTCGCGACCGGAACGCCAGGCCTTCATGCGCTCGATCGCCTGGGCCTCGACCTCTGGAGAGACGGTGAGGATCGAGCCCTCGCCGGTGGTGAGCGGGGAGGGCTCGGTCTCCTTGAAGCGGTTGACGCCGACCACGGTCGAGGTTCCGGCCTCGATCGCCTCGAGGCGGCGGGTGTTCGATTCCACCAGCTTCTGCTTCATGTAGCTCGATTCGACCGCGGCGACGGCGCCGCCCATCGCCTCGATGGCGGCGAGCTCGGTCTTGGCCTCGGCGACCAGCTCGGCGACCTTGGCCTCGATTTCGGCGGAGCCGTTGAAGATGTCGGCGAACTCGAGCAGGTCGGACTCGTAGGCGAGGATCTGCTGCATGCGCAGCGACCACTGCTGATCCCAGGAGCGCGGCAGGCCGAGGGCCTCGTTCCAGGCCGGCAGCTGCACGGCGCGGGCGCGGGCGTCGCGCGAGAGGGTCACGGCCAGCGCCTCGATGAGGATGCGGTAGACGTTGTTCTCGGGCTGCTGCTCGGTGAGGCCGAGCGAGTTGACCTGGACGCCGTAGCGGAAGCGGCGGTTCTTCTCCTCGGCGACGCCGTAGCGGTCACGGGTGATCTCGTCCCAGAGGCGGCCGAAGGCGCGCATCTTGCAGATCTCGGTGACGAAACGCATGCCGGCGTTGACGAAGAAGGAGATGCGGCCGACCGCCTCGCCGAACTCGGCGGCGGGGATCACGCCGGTCTTCTTGACGTTGTCGAGAACGGCGACGGCGGTCGCCAGCGCGAAGGCGAGTTCCTGGACCGGCGTCGCGCCTGCTTCCTGCAGATGGTAGGAGCAGACGTTCATCGGATTCCACTTGGGCATCTCGGTGTAGGTCCAGGCGATGACGTCGGTGGTCAGACGCATCGACGGGGCCGGCGGGAACACGTAGGTGCCGCGCGACAGGTATTCCTTGATGAGGTCGTTCTGGGTCGTGCCGGAGAGGAGCTTGCGGTTCGCTCCCTGCTCGTCGGCGGCGGCGACGTAGAGCGACAACAGCCACGGCGCGGTGGCGTTGATGGTCATCGAGGTGTTCATCTTCTCGAGCGGGATGCCGTCGAAGAGGGCGCGCATGTCGCCGAGATGGCTGACCGGCACGCCGACCTTGCCGACCTCGCCGCGCGAGAGCGCGTGATCGGGATCGTAGCCGGTCTGGGTCGGCAGATCGAAGGCCACCGACAGGCCGGTCTGCCCCTTGGCGAGATTGCCGCGATAGAGCCGGTTGGAGGCTTCGGCGGTCGAATGACCGGCGTAGGTGCGGAAGAGCCAGGGCTTGTCCGGAGTGGTGAGCGGCATGGCGAGGATGTCCCGATCGTGAACGTTCGGATCGATTAGATATCGCGGCGCACAAGCGCCGTCATCCCACACGAACGTCTGACTGCGACATTCGGTCTCGCAACGGCGGGCGAGACCGGCCGCCGGCGGGACCGGGCGCGGGACCCAATCGCCTACAAGTCCTGGAAAATCGCCGGATTTCGGGGGTGGTGGGCGCTTCGCCGCACGGGCGGGCCGCAGAGGGATTTTGCGACGCAGCAAGATCTGGCGGAAAAAGTGGGCCGAGTGCGATTTTCAATCCTTTGTATTATGGAAAAAATCGGCTCCACGGGCCGATAGTGCGCGCCATCGTTCGCAGTGCGGTAAACGGCCGAGGGGCTCCGACCGCACGCGACCCGCACAAATCGACGGGGGCGGCAACGCCACCCGGACGTCACCTGGGAAGGAAGACCATGGCTGGGAATGATGTCGTCTCGACGAACCTCGACGATCGTCCGGTGAAGGATCTCTACGAGATCGGCGAGATCCCGCCGCTCGGGCACGTGCCGAAGCAGATGTACGCCTGGGCGATCCGCAAGGAACGCCACGGTCCGCCGGAGGAGAGCTTCCAGCTCGAGGTGGTGCCGACGTGGGAGCTCGACAGCCACGACGTGCTGGTGCTCGTGATGGCGGCGGGCGTCAACTACAACGGCGTGTGGGCCGGTCTCGGCAAGCCGATCTCGGTGTTCGACGTCCACAAGCAGCCCTACCACATCGCCGGTTCCGACGCGTCGGGCATCGTGTGGGCGGTCGGCTCGAAGGTGAAGCACTGGAAGGTCGGCGACGAAGTCGTCATCCACTGCAATCAGGACGACGGCGACGACGAGGAGTGCAACGGCGGCGATCCGATGCTGTCGCCCTCGCAGCGCATCTGGGGCTACGAGACGCCGGACGGCTCGTTCGCGCAGTTCTGCCGCGTGCAGGCGCGCCAGCTGCTGCCGCGTCCGCAGCACCTGACCTGGGAGGAGTCGGCCTCCTACATGCTGACGCTGGCGACCGCCTATCGCATGCTGTTCGGCCACAACCCGCACCAGCTGAAGCCGTCGCAGAACGTGCTGATCTGGGGCGCCTCGGGCGGTCTCGGCGTGTTCGGCATCCAGCTCACCGCGGCGGCGGGCGCCAACGCCATCGGCGTCATCTCCGACGAGACCAAGCGCGACTACGTGCTCTCGCTCGGCGCGCGCGGCGTCATCAACCGCAAGGACTTCAAGTGTTGGGGCCAGCTGCCCAAGGTCGGTTCGCCGGAGTACGACACCTGGTTCGGTGAAGTGCGCAAGTTCGGCAAGGCGATCTGGGACATCACCGGCAAGGGCAACAACGTCGACATGGTGTTCGAGCATCCGGGCGAGAGCACCTTCCCGACCTCGACCTTCGTGGTGAAGCGCGGCGGCATGGTGGTGTTCTGCGCCGGTACGTCCGGCTTCAACATCACCTTCGACGCGCGCTACGTCTGGATGCACCAGAAGCGCATCCAGGGCTCGCACTTCGCCCACCTCAAGCAGGCGGCGGCGGCCAACAAGTTCGTGCTCGACCGGCGCGTCGAGCCGTGCATGTCGGAAGTGTTCGAGTGGAAGGACATTCCGAAGGCGCACACCAAGATGTGGAAGAACGAGCACAAGCCCGGCAACATGGCCGTGCTGGTGTGCTCGCCCAAGCTCGGCCTGACCACGTTCGAGGACGTGATCGAGGCGTGCGAGGAAATGAAGGCCGGCGCCTGATCGGGCGCCGCGCGGGAGGGGGCGTCGCCCCCTTCCGAGGCCACAGAGACGAGAGACCCCGCCGGCGCCGCGCCGCGCGGGGTTTTTTCGTCGGTGGTCCGTGGTGGTCGGCGCGCGGGCCGGATCAGTGCTGCGGCGGGCGGCCTTCGCGCACCAGTTCGAAGGCGTGGTTGATCTCGGCGCCGAGCAGGAAGATCAGGGCGACGATGTAGAAGAACAGCATCGAGGCGATGGCGCCGCCGAGACCGGCGTAGGTCTTGGCATAGCCGGAGAAGTGCGACAGGTACCAGGAGAACACGAGACCGGCGACGAACCACAGCGTCAGCGTCACCGCCACGCCGGGCAGGACGCCGAGGAGCGTCTGGTCGCGGGCGGGCAGCCACAGGTGGGCCGACAGGAGGAACAGCACGATGCCGAGGAAGAAGAACACCAGCGGCAGGCTGTTGAAGTAGGACCACCACGGGGCGATCTCGGGGAAGTGCGGCAGCAGGAAGCCCCAAAGCACCGGCAGGACCACGACGAGGAAGCCGAGCCCGAGAATGACGATGCCGCCGATCAGCATGAAGAAGGTGCCCTCGAGACGGCGGATCAGGAAGTGGCGGTCGTCGTAGGAGCGGTAGGCGTAGTTCACGCCCATGCGCAGGCTCTCGACCAGACCGGTGACGATGATCACCAGGAGCAGGGCGCCGACGGTGAGGACGCGGCCCTGGGAGGTCGACAGGACCGCCGAGATCTCGGGCTTGAGGATCGCCGCGACCTGTTCGGGCAGCACGGCGAAGATGCCGCCGGTGCCCTGTTCGGCCGCCGCGATCAGCTCGCCGACGCCCCATTGGCTCGCCGTCCAACCGGCGATGCCGGTGACGAGGATCATGAAGGGGAACAGCGAGAACAGGAACGAGAAGGCGATGTTGGAGGCGTGGGCGAAGCTCTCGTTGCGCAGGAGGCCCCAGTAGACCGCCTCCCAGGCGATCCAGCCGACGGCGCGGGGGCCGCTCCGGGGAGGGCTGGCGGCGGTCGGAGCTGCGGAGACGGGGGCGTCGGACATGGCGCGGAAGATAAGTGGTCGGCGCGGGCGGCACAATCCGGTTTCCTGCCGAGAGGGCGACGGTATGCGGGCACGTGGTCGCATCGGTGCCGTTTTCGCCTTATTCTTTCGGCAGAGGAGGGTGGACGCTCTCCCGATTCCCGGCGCCTCGCCCGTCTCATCGGATTCCTCGCCTTGACCCCATCTCGCCTCCGCGCGATCCGCGCCCTCGTTCTCGCGTTCGCTCTCGGCACGGCCGGGGCGGTCGACGTCGTTCGCGCCGAGAGCGCGGCTCCGGCCTCCGCCACTCCCGTTCCCGCCGCGACCTCGGCCGCCACGCCCGCCGTTTCGGCGGCGCAGCCGGTCAAGGCGAAGGTCGACGAGGTGCAGGCGCTGCTCGACTCGCGCAAGAGCGAGATCGAGCAGATCGCCGCCGGGGTGGCGCGCGAGGGCCAGAGCGACCGGCGGCTGGCGGAGATGCGGGCGCGGCTCGATGCGATCCGCGCCGAGGTGTCGGCGATCGAGCAGGCGGAGGCGCCCAAGGCGGCGGCGATCGAGGCGCGGCTGAAGCAGCTCGGCCCGGCGCCGACCGCCAAGGAGGGCGAGGAGCCGCCGGTGGAGGCGGAGGCGGTCAAGGCGGAGCGCGACGACCAGCAGAAGCAGCTGGCCGAGGCGCAGGGCCGGGTGAAGCAGGCGCAGTTCCTGGCGCTGCGCGGCGACGAGATCGTCAAGACCATCGCCGAAAGGCGGCGCGACCGCTTCACCTCGACCATGGTGGAGCGCTCGCGCTCGGTGCTCGATCCGTCGCTGTGGCTGGAGGCGGGGCAATCGCTCGGGGCCATCGCCACCGGGCTGATGTGGCTCCTGCGCGACTGGTTCAGCCTGTTGGCGGAGCGCGGGCTCGAGACCGCGACGGCGGTCGGGTCGGTAATTCTGGCGGTGATCGCGGTGCTCCTGGGCGCGCGGCGGCGGTTGGTGATGTTCACCGAGCGCGACCCGCACCTCGCCGCGCCGGGTCGGCTGCTGCGCTCGCTCAAGGCGGCGGGCATCGTCACGCTCAATCTGGCGGTGCCGGTGATCGGGCTCTACGGCATCTCCAGGGCGCTCGACGGGTTCGATCTGGCGCCGGTCCGGGTGCAGCAGTTCCTCGACGCGCTGGTGATCGGGGTGGCGGCGGCGGCGGCGGTCTACAGCGTGGCGCTGGCGATCCTGGCGCCGGGCAAGGCGCAGTGGCGGCTGGCGGCGGTGGGCGATCAGACGGCGGGGCGGCTCGTGCATCTGTTCGTGACGCTGGCGCTGGTGCACGGAGTCGGGCTGTGGTTCGTGCGGCTGCTCGACGTGCTGGCGGCGCCGGTGGCGACGCTGATCCTGGCGTCGGGCCTGTTCGCGGCGGCGGACGCGCTGATCATCATGGCGGCGCTCCGGGTGGCGGCGCGGGCGCTGGTGGGCGACGACCGCTCGGTCGGGGTGGCGGAGGCGGCGATCGAGGGGCGGTCGGGCCTGTGGCGCTGGCTGGTGCCGCTCGGCTGGGTGCTGGCGATCGGCGCGCTGGTGGCGGCGGCGAGCGGCTACGTGGCGCTCGCCTCGACCATCACGCAGATGACCATCCGCTCGGGCTTCGTGATCGGGGCGCTGTTCATCCTGCTGGTGCTGGTGGACGAGATCATCCTGGCGACGTTCGACGGCGAGAGCCGGTTGGGCCGGGTCGCGACGCGCTCGACGGGTCTGGCGCGCGAGACGCTCGAGCAGTTCGGCGTGGTGCTGTCGGGGGTGGCGCGGCTGGTGCTGCTGGCGGCGGCGGCGCTGCTGGTGCTGGCGCCGATCGGCGTCGACAGTCGCGACGTGTTCTCCGACGCCAAGATCGCCTTCTTCGGCTTCAAGGTCGGCGGGCTGACCTTCTCGCTGTCGACCATCCTGTCGGCGCTGGCGCTGCTGGTCCTCGGCATCGCGGTGACGCGCGGCATTCAGGGCTGGCTCGATCAGCGCTTCCTGCCGCGCACCCGGCTCGACGTCGGTCTGAAGAACTCGATCCGCACCGCCTTCGGCTACGTCGGAACGATCGTGGCGGTGGCGCTGGCGTTCTCGGTGGTCGGGCTCGATCTGCAGAACTTCGCCATCGTCGCCGGTGCCCTGTCGGTCGGCGTCGGTTTCGGCCTGCAGTCGATCGTCAACAACTTCGTCTCGGGCCTGATCCTGCTGGCGGAGCGGCCGATCAAGTCGGGCGATCTGATCGAGATCGGCGCGGAGAAGGGGTTCGTGCGCAAGATCAACGTGCGCTCGACCGAGATCGAGACGTTCGATCGGGCCAGCCTGATCGTGCCGAATTCGGCGCTGATCTCCGGCAACGTCAAGAACTGGATGCACCGCGATCTGACCGGACGATGCGTGGTCAACGTCGGGGTGGCCTACGACGCCGATCCGGCGCAGATCCGCGCCATTCTGCTCGGCTGCGCCGAGGCGCACGAAAAGGTGCTGTCGTTCCCGGCGCCGGTGGCCTACTTCATGAACTTCGGCACCGACGCGCTGGAGTTCCGTCTGGTGTGCACGGTGGGCAACGTCACCGACGCCTTCGCGGTGGAGAGCGATCTGCGCTTCGCCATCATGGAGCAGCTGCGCGAGCAGGGGATCGAGATCCCGTTCGCGCAGCGCGACATCAACATTCGCCAGTTCGACGACCTGCGCGGGTTGTTCGATCTGGTCACCGGTCGCAAGGCGGGCGAAGGCCCGTCGAATTCCGGGCCGTCACGGTCGTGACGCGCCGCCCTCGTTTCGTCGGAGTGCCGATGTCCCGTCGTTTCGTTCTCGCCGCGCCCGTCGCGGTCGTCGCCCTCGCCGCCACGCTCGCGGCCTGCTCGCGCGGGCCGGTGGAGCCGGATCGCACCCCGGCGTTCTATCAGCGCCTCGACGTGGGCGGGCGGCCGGTCGATCCGGCGTCGTCGTTGTCGATGATCAACCACTACCGCGCCAACAACGGTCTGGCGCCCCTGCAGTGGGACCCGGCGCTGGCGCGGGTGGCGCAGGCGCAGGCCGACGGCATGGCGGCGGCCGATCGGGTGCATTCGACCGACGAGGCGCGGCTCGACACGGCGCTGGGCGGGGCGGGAATCGGCTACGCGAGCTTCCTCGCCAATTTCTCGGCCGGGTATCGCACCTTCGCCGAGGCGTTCTCGGGGTGGCGCGAATCGAAGGTTCACAACGCCACCATGCTGTCGGCGAAGGCGTCGCGGGTGGGGCTGGCCACCGCCTACGCGCCGAATTCGAAGTACAAGATCTTCTGGACGCTGGTGGTGGTGGAGCCGCGCTGAGGGCCCCTCCCGAAAGGTCGGACGGGTCGGCTCGGCGGGTCTCTTCTCCCC
>JBEOKB010000282.1:0-5656 GCA_040275425.1 Siculibacillus sp.
CGTGTCGGCTCCTCTTGAGGACGGCTCGAGAGCGCCGACGACGAAACGAGAGAGGCCGGTCTTCGCCCCGAAGACCGGCCTCTCGTGTTTTCCGAACCCGCGCGCCGCTCAGGCGAGCTTCGCCGCCAGGAAGTCGCGCACCTGATCGGGCACCACGTCGTCGGCGACGAAGGCCTTGCCGATGCCCTGGGTCAGAATGAAGGTGAGCCGCCCGCGCTTGACCTTCTTGTCCTGGAAGATCGAGCGCATCAGCTCGTCGGCCGTACCGACCCCGCCGGGGATCTCGCCGATGGTCGTCGGCAGGCCGACCCGCGCCAGATGCGCCTTCACCCGCACCGCGTCGTCGGGCGAGGCGAGGTTCATCCGCGCCGAGAACTCGTGCGCCAGCACCATGCCGATCGCCACCGCCTCGCCGTGCACCAACCGCTCCGGGTCGTAGTCGGTCGCCGTCTCGAAGGCGTGGCCGAAGGTGTGGCCGAGATTGAGCAGCGCCCGGACCCCGGTCTCCTTCTCGTCGACCCGCACCACCTCGGCCTTGGCCCGGCACGACGTGGCGATCGCCCCCACCCGCGCCGGTCCACCGGCGAAGATCTCGGCGTGGTTCTCCTCGAGCCAGCCGAAGAACTGCGGATCGTCGATCAGCCCGTACTTCACCACCTCGGCGTAACCGGCGCGCAGGTGACGCGGCTCCAGCGTGTCGAGCGCCGCGGTGTCGGCGATCACCAGGCTCGGCTGATGGAACAGGCCGATCAGGTTCTTGCCGTGGCGGGTGTTGATGCCGGTCTTGCCGCCGACCGAGCTGTCGACCTGCGCCAGCAGCGTCGTCGGCATCTGCACGAAGCGCATGCCGCGCCGCACGATCCCGGCCGCGAAGCCGACCAGATCGCCGATCACCCCGCCACCGAGCGCGATCATCAGATCGCCCCGCTCGAGCCGCGCCGACAAGACGCCGTCGACCACGCTCTCCAGCGTGTCGAAGTCCTTCGAGCCCTCGCCCGCCGGCACCACGATGGTCGAATAGCCGATCCCCGCCTCGGTCAGGCTGGACGCCACCGTCTCGAGATGCAGCTCCGCCACCGTCTCGTCGGTGACGATCGCGAAGCGCGCGCCGGGAAACCGTCGCGACAGTTCCGCTCCCGCTCCGTCGAGCTGCCCCGGCCCGATCAGGATGTCGTAGCCGCGCTCGTCGAGTTCGACGGGCACCACGGTGGTTTCGCTCATGTCGTTTCTCCGCTGGGGGCCGCGCCCGGCGTCGCCGGGGCGTGTTCGAAGTGGTCGGCGAGCGTGGCGAGAATCTCCTCGGTCATCACCTCCTTGGAGACGTCGCGCGAGCGCACCGTGAGATCGGCGGTCGCATAGACCGGATAGCGTTCCTCGACCAGCCGCCGCAGCGTGCCCTCCGGATCGGCGGTCTGCAGCAGCGGCCGCGTGGGCTTGTGGCGAATGCGCTGGAACAGCACCGCCGGATCGGCCTCGATCCACACCGACACGCCCGAACGCGCGATCGCCTCGCGCGTCTCGGCGTTCATGAAGGCGCCGCCGCCGGTGGCCAGCACCTGCGGCCCGTCGCGCAGCAGCCGGGCGATCACCCGTCGCTCGCCCGCCCGGAAGTGCGCCTCTCCGTGCTCCGCGAAGATCTCGGCGACCGTGCGCGACGCCGCCTTCTCGATCTCGACGTCGACGTCGGCGAAGGGCAGATCGAGCCGCTGCGCCACCCGCCGCCCCAGCGTCGTCTTGCCCGCGCCCATCATTCCGACGAAGACGAGCGACCGACTGCCGAGCACGGCGCGGATACGTTCGATCGCGGCGGCGTCGACGCGCCTGATGTCGTTGCTCATGGTCGTTCCGTTCCCGCGCGGCGTCTCCTGCGCGGCCGCATCCCGATTGCTTTGGAACCCTCGCGCGCCGCCGTCAAGCAGGGATGCGTCGACGGCGCTTGCGCGAAGCCGACGTATCGGGAAACCTGCCCCCGGTCGACACCGGGACCATCCGGACGATTCGGCGGAAGTGGAGTGGGACACCCATGCCGACACTGATGCGGCTTCTCGTTGCGCTGGCGATCGGCGCGGTCGTCGTGATCGGCGCCGCCGTCGCCCTGGCGACCCTGGTCGAGCCGCGCCAGCGCGAGATGGTCATCAAGGTGCCCCAGGGCCGATTCGACGCCAAGTGAGCGAGGCCGAGGGAGCCATGTCCGGTCGCCTGCGCCGCGAGAGCTTCCTGGAGATGATGGCGGTCGAGCGCGGCGCCGCGCCCGCCACCCTCGAGGCCTACGCCCGCGACCTCGACGACTTCGCCCGCTTTCTCGCCCCCCGCGGCCGCGCCCTCGACGCAGCCACCACCCGGGACGTCGCCGATCACGTCGCCGACCTCGCCGCGCGCGGCTTCGAGGCCTCGACCCAGGCCCGCCACCTCTCCACCCTGCGCCGCTTCCACCGTTTCCTCTACGCCGAGGGCCTGCGCCCCGACGACCCGACCGGCACCGTCGATGCCCCGAGGAAGGGCCGCTCGCTGCCCCACGTCCTCACCGAGGCCGAGGTCGATCGCCTGATCGAAACCGCCCGCCTCGACGCCGAGACCCTGCGCGACGCCGACGGCGAGGCCCGCTCGCCCGCCGAGCTCGCCCGCGCCCGCCGCCTCTACGCCCTGATCGAGACCGCCTACGCCACCGGCCTGCGCGTGTCCGAACTGGTGTCGCTGCCGGCGAGTGCCGCCCGCGCCGACACCCCCTTCCTGATGGTGCGCGGCAAGGGCGACAAGGAACGGCTGGTGCCGCTGTCGCCGCGCGCCCGCGCCGCCATGGCCGCCCATCTCGCCGGCCTCCGCGCCGCCGGCGCCGCCGCGTCCAAGTGGCTGTTCCCCTCCTGGGGCGAGGCCGGCCACACCACCCGTCAGGCCTTCGCCCGCGATCTGAAGGCGCTCGCCGCCCGCGTCGGCGTCGCGCCGGAGAGCGTCTCGCCCCACGTCCTGCGTCACGCCTTCGCCAGCCACATTCTCGCCCACGGCGCCGACCTGCGCGTGGTCCAGCAGCTCCTCGGCCACGCCGACGTCTCGACGACGCAGATCTACACCCACGTTCTCGACGAACGCCTGCGGGAGCTGGTGGAGACGCATCACCCGCTCGCCGGGCTCTGAGCGCGCCGCGCGTCCCACCCGACGCCGAGCGGCTTGACATTCGGGGTCGAGCATGGCGATTTGCGCCGCGAAGGACGCCGGTGGGATCCGGCTTCGCGACGCCTGTCCGCGCGCGCCGCCCGTCGACGGGGCCGGGCGCGGACCCCGTCGAAACGGCCGGACGGCGCTCGGGCGCCCCGGTCCGACCACTCTCCCGAGCGGGCATCCTCGATCATGCACAGCTATCTCGAATTCGAAAAGCCGGTGGCCGACCTCGAGGGTCAGATCCAGGAGCTCCGCACGCTCGCCGGCAAGGGCGAGGCGGTGGACGTCCAGGACGAGATCGCCAAGCTCGAGACCAAGGCCGCCCAGGCCCTGGTCGAGCTCTACCAGAAGCTCACCCCCTGGCAGAAGACGCAGGTCGCCCGCCATCCCGACCGCCCCCATTTCGTCGACTACGTCGGCGCGCTGATCGAGGACTTCACCCCGATGGCCGGCGACCGCGCCTTCGGTGAGGACGCCGCGATCGTCGGCGGTTTCGGCCGCTTCCGGGGCCAGCCGGTGTGCGTGCTCGGCCATGAGAAGGGCGCCGACACCGCCTCGCGCCTGCACCACAACTTCGGCATGGCCAAGCCCGAGGGCTATCGCAAGGCCGTGCGCCTGATGCAGACCGCCGAGCGCTTCGGCCTGCCGGTGATCAGCCTCGTCGACACCGCCGGTGCCTATCCCGGCATCGGCGCCGAGGAGCGCGGCCAGGCCGAGGCCATCGCCCGCTCGACCGACGCCTGCCTCGGCCTCGGCGTGCCCAACGTCGCGCTGGTCATCGGCGAGGGCGGCTCGGGTGGCGCCATCGCCATCGCCGCCACCAACCGCGTCTACATGCTCGAGCACGCCATCTATTCGGTGATCTCGCCCGAGGGCGCCGCCTCGATCCTGTGGCGCGACAGCACCCGCGCCCAGGACGCCGCCACCGGCATGAAGATCACCGCCCAGGACCTGCTGAGGTTCAAGATCGTCGACGGCATCGTGCCGGAGCCGGTCGGCGGCGCCCACCGTGCGCCCGAGAAGGTCATCGCCGCCGCCGGCGACGTCGTCGCCAAGGCCCTCTCCGACCTCTCCGGCCTGACCCCCGACGCCCTGCGCAACGCCCGCTACGACAAGTTCCTGGCGATCGGCCGCTCGCTCTGAGAACGAGCCGCCGCGTACGCGCGAACGCGGTTTTGCCGCAATGCCGGTGTTTTGCTACAATGAGCCTCGAACCTCGGGGCGTCGCCGTTGCGACATGGTTGCCGACCGGTAACCGACTGGCAAGGTCGACGGCCTAACATGCGAGATCGTAGTCGCCGCGCACCGGAGCGGGCGTGCGGCGAGAGTTGTGGTGTCGTCCCCGAAGTCCGCCGTGTCGCGGCGACTTCGCCGTGACGCGAGCGCGCGGCGCGAGCCGTCGTCGCCTTCAGTCGGGTGGATGAATGTCGATCAGAACCGTGTCGCGCCTGCTGGTGGCCGCCTCGATCGGTCTCTTCGTTGCCGCGTGTCAGGACGACATGCGCTCCGGTCTCGGCGGTAGCACCAAGCATCTCGCTCCACTCAAGCCCGACGTGCTCGCCCTGATGGAGACCAAGGGCATGCGCAAGGAGGACCCGATCCTCGTGCGCGCGTTCAAGGAAGAGAAGACCCTCGAGATCTGGAAGCGCGACAAGAGCGGCCGTTTCGCCCTGCTCAAGTCCTATCCGCTCTGCACCACCGGCGGCGTTCCCGGTCCGAAGATCAGGGAGGGCGACAAGCAGTCGCCCGAGGGGTTCTACACGGTCACTCCCGGCCGCATGAACCCCAACTCGCAGTTCTATCTCTCCTACGACATCGGCTATCCCAACGCCTTCGATCGCGCCTTCGGCCGCACCGGCGCCGCCATCATGGTTCACGGCGGCTGCACCGGCTCGGCCGGCTGCTTCATCGGCACCGACGAGCAGATCTCCGAGATCTACGCTCTCGCCCGCGAGGCCTTCTCCGGCGGTCAGAAGTCGTTTCAGGTCCAGGCCTACCCCTTCCGCATGACCGCGGAGAATCTGGCCAGGCACCGCAAGAGCCCGCATCTCGCGTTCTGGAAGAACATCAAGCAGGGCCACGACCACTTCGAGGTGACGAAGCTCGAGCCCAAGGTCGACGTCTGCGATCGCAAGTACGTCTTCGACGCCCGCACCACCGACCCGAATTCCACCACCTTCAACCCGACCGGCGCCTGCCCGACCTACGACGTCCCGCACGAGATCTCCTCCGCCGTCGCCCAGAAGGCGAACGACGACGAGAAGGCCTTCAAGGTCGCCGTCGCCGAGATCGAGGACAAGGACCGCAAGGATCACGAGCGCGCCGTCGCCGACGCGCAGGAGAAGGCCAAGCCGCAGCCCGGGTCGCAGGTCGCCTCGTGGCTCGGCGGCGGCTCGAGCCAGAGCGAGGTCGTCGCCCTCGCCCAACCGGTCGCCGTCGACGTGCCGCTGCCGCGTCCCTCGCCGCTCGGCGCGCCGATCGCCGTGGCCATGGCCACCGA